>NZ_JBEOUW010000054.1:28795-55303 GCF_040303045.1 Kitasatospora sp. NPDC096140 | reverse complement strand
AGCTGACGGGCGGCAGCCAGTCGGTGAAGGCTGAGCCGGACGGTGGCCGGGCGCAGCCCGAGGGCGGCGGCGATGCCCTCGGCGGTGAGACCGGGGCTGCGCTGCAGGCGTTCGAGGACGGCGTGGTCGGTCCGGTTCTCGGTGACACGGACGGTGCGGTAGGCGGCCAGCGCTCCGCCGCCGAGGGCGAACAGCCCTGCGGCGCACACCGCGTACGTGCCGGTCGCCGCAGCGCCGATCGCGGTGGCGGCGCCGATCGCAGCGGCGCAGCACCAGGCGACCAGCGCGACGGGACGGCGGACCAGGCGGTTGGGCATCGGCAGGTAGTCCTTCTTCGTACTCGTCGGGTGCCGGCCGGTCAGCCGGAGGCGGGCTCGGACGGATTGCCGTGCAGGTCGCTGCGGTGGCCCTGGCCGAGGGGCTTCCAGTCCTGGAAGGTGGAGGGCTTCCAGCGGGGGCGGTCCGGGATGCTGGTGTCGTCGGGGTCGGGCAGGGTGCCCCTGTTCTTGCGGTTGCGGGCGGCGCCGACGCTGATGCCCAGGTGCTTGGCGACCTCGGTGTAGCCCCAGAGCTGCTGGTCGTCGGCCATGCGCGTGTCCTCATCCTCGGTGTTCCGGTGATGAGCGTACGCGCCGCTGGTCGGGCCGGTGTACGGCGAGGCCGCCCCGGCTGGTCGGCGCGGGGAGGCCTTGTGCGGTGGTGTTCAGGAGTCGCCGAGGCGGTTGGCGAGTTCGAGGGCGGCGGTGGCGACGGTGAGGGCGGAGCACAGGCCGGTGACCTCGTGCAGGGTGGGGCGCACCAGGCGGGGCCGGTCGTCGGGGGGCAGCGGGCGAGGTGGACGTCGGTGGTGGCGAGGCCGAGGAGTGCGGTGACGTCCCAGCCGGCCTCGGGGGCCTTCTCCCACCGCAGCAGGATGCGGCCGAAGGGGAGTCTGGGGGCGGTGTGCGGGAGCCAGAGGACCTCGACCGGCTTTCCGGGGTCGGCGGGGACGCGGCGGACGAGTGCTCCGCTTGCCCACGGCGGCAGGGGTTGCAGCGCGAGGCGGTCGAGTGGCTGGGGGCGGTGAGCGGTCGGGATGCGGTTCTCCTTCGAGCGGGGAGGTTCAGGCCCAGGCGAGTTCGTCGCTGACGGCGGTGGGCAGGTAGCCCTCCTGGCCGTCCTCGGCCAGGTAGACGAGGCCGTCGTGGACGACGACGTTTGAGGCGAGCAGGTGGGAGAACGGGAAGTCGGGGTTCACGGCGAGGCGGACCCGCAGGCCCGGGTCGACGTCCTGGAGCTGGGCGATCAAGTGGGCGACGGTCAGGTACTGGGGCACGGTGATCTCCTGGGTGTCCGGTGGCGGGGAAGGATGAGGACGGGGTTCGTCAGCGGGCCACGGGTCGCAGCACTCCCAGGGGACGTCCCGGGTGAGGACCACGGTCCCGTGCGGGCCCTCGACTTCGGGCAGGCCGCAGACGCCGCATTCGCACGTCGGGTCGTACGGTCCGGGGGCGGCGGGGTAGGGGCCGCTGGCGAAGAAGTCCGCGCGGCGCAGGCGCCCCGGAGCGGCGGGTTTGAAGGCAGAGACGATCAGGTCGCCGGGGCGGACCTCGTCCGCGCGGGCGACCCGCAGGGCCGGGCTGGCGAGGACGCGGTGTTCGGCGGCGGCGGTGACGATGAGCGGGTGCATGCCGAGGTGGTGGGTGTTCGCGGCGGTTTCCCTTCGTTGGCCTGCGGTTTCGGCGGGACCCGAACTTTGACATGCAGCATCCCGAAGTTGCTAGTCCTTTTTCGGGACCGGTGGTCTGCCGTGTGCGACTGGAATCGCTAGTTGGCCCTTGGCAACGATTGTTGGCCACTGAAGGCGCCGGACTGCAGCGGGTGTGTGATTGGTCGAGATAGTTGTCACCTGGTCGCTGAATGCAGGATGCAGGATGCCGGTGGCAGTTTGCTCACGCCGGAAGCAGAGCGCATGGAGGGCGCGGCGTGCGAGCGGTGCGGTCAGTCCTGCGGGGCGGGCCGGACAGACCGGCGGGATGTGCTGCTGCTGATCTCCCGGGTTCTGGAGCGGGCCGCGCGTACGGACGAGGCTGTCGAGGCCCTGCGCGCAGAGAGGACCTCGGGCCAGCGGCACCCCGTCAACTTCCCGGAGTGCTACGCGGAACTCCTTGCCCGGCAGGGCCTGATCAAGGAGCTGGGGCTCTCGCTGCGGAAGACCGCCGCTCCGCTCTCGACGTGTACGCGAAGGCGCTGGAGGATGCTGGGCGGGCGTCCGAGGCGGAGGCCGTGCTGCGCTAGGGGATTGAGCCTCGCGACTACCCGAAAGACCGGGCGGCACTGATGCGCCTCCTCGTCCGCCTGGGGAGGGTCGACGAAGCCGTCGCGACCGGTCGGCCCGGTGTTCGTCACCCACTGCCGCCCCGGCCCGGGCAAGTTGCTCGCCGCCCGGGTCGTCTGCCCGGATACCGGCCTGGCCCGCATCTCCTGCGGCCAGGCCCGGGCGCTGCTGGAAGCACACACCGCGCTGGCCTGGGGTTTGCACGAGTACTGTCACTCCTCGCTGACCCACCTCGGTGAGCGGGGCGCGTTCGGGCTGATGCTGATGGCCAAGTCCTGGGACAAGAAGGCAGAGAACATCCGCCGGTACTTCAAGCCCTCAGCGGAGGCCATCGCGGCCGTCACCAGCCTGCTCGCCCCCGGCGACAACCGCAGCTGACGGCTTGATCGTGTGGATGGGTCGAAAAGGCCGAATCCGGCTCCCCTAGGTGATCGCTTGGCTACGCTTGCCATGGCCACGATCGTGATCGATAGGGGAGTGTTCCATGACGTACGAGGTCGGCACGAAGGTGAAGCTGACGAGCAACGCGAAGGTGACGGAGCAGACCGTCGTGACAGGCAGCGGTGCGGGCACGTACTCCCAAGAGAGGGGTGTGGAGCGCGTGTCGACGACCTTCGCCACCCTCGCCGGGGCGCTGTACCTCGCCGAGGACCTCGAAGGCGTCGTCACGGTCGCTCGGGACGCCGAGTCCGCCATCGCGGAAGCGAAGGAGGTGCTGGCGGGCTACGACAAGGCGGTCAGCGAGGGGATGGCTCCGCAAGAGGAGCTCCGTGCGGGGCTGACTCGCAACGTGACGGAGGCTGGACAGATCCCCACGACCTACACGGTGCGGTTCGACAACGGACTGATCCTCGAAGGCTTCGGCGGGGACCTGCTGACGACGGCGTGACGTCATACCCGGGGCGACGTGGGGCTCGGCCTGGAGAGCGGCGGGATCGAGCCCGCCTGAGCGGGCGACCCGCACAGCACGTCCGACGTACGGCGGGGACATGGTCGAGCGGGCGCGCCGGTGCAGGCCGCCTACCGGGCCCCTCGGCGGGTCCGCGAAGCCGTCACCGCCCCGCCGGCCGTGACGGCTCCCGGCCCCCTCTGCGAGCCGGGTGACCAGCGCGGACGCTGCCGAGAGGACCCCGCAAGGGGTGGCTGCCACGGCCTCGGGCTCACGTCTCGGCCTGCTCCGGGTCGCCGTAGCGGCCGCAGGCCGCCGGGCATCTCGGGCAGCAGGAGGCTGTCCCGGCCGAACATGTTGACGTGGCGCCGCACGAACGGGGAGAGGCGGGCGACGTCCTCGTCGCGGACGTCGAAGCCGCCAGCGCGCAGCCGGTCGAGGGCGGCGTCCATGTAGCGGGTGTTGAACAGCACCCGGGCGTTGAGGGCCAGGCCGAGTGCGCCGATCTGGTCCGCCATGCCCTCCTGGCAGTGCCGGTAGAGCTGGCCGACGCGGCCGTGGAAGATCTTCCGGGGGAGGGCGTGGCGGCCCTCCTGGAGGTTGGCCTGGGCCTTGATCTGCGTCGGTAGGACGGCTCGTCGGCCAGACGCAGGATATGTGCAGGGTCTTGGCGATCCGGCCGTAGTGCGCGATCGCGGCACCGAGCACCGTCTGCAGGCCGTCGCGCGACAGCATGCGAATCACGTCGTAGGCGCGCCGCGCCGGTGTGGATCGATCCGATGATCCGCAGCACGTCCGCCCAGTTCCGTTCGATGCGCTCCTGGTCGACCCGGCCCAGGGCGGCGTCGTTGAACGCCCCGTAGCCGGTGGCGCGGTTGATGCACCACACCTTCCGGCCGGGCAGGTCCGCAAGCTGCGGCGCGTACACGAACCAGGCGAGGGTGAGCAGGCCGAACACGATGTCGGAGTACGGGGCCGGGCTGTGGCTGGACCGATAGGCGGCCGTTCGACACCAATAGTTGGCGGGCTCACCGAGCCGGTCGGGGTGTCCAATCGTGACCGGATAGTGTCTTTCCGTAACCAGCTGGTGTGTGTGCACCTTGGACCCTGTGTGGGCGATCGACTCGCACGTGACCGGAGGAAGGGTGTACACCATGGGATTTCAGCCCGTGACCGAGCAGCGGCGTGAGGAGATCAGGAAGCTCCTCGCCGACCGGCAGAGTCGGCCCGGGACGTCCTGCGAGAGCCTCAAGGCGCAGATGGACGCGCTGTTCGGGTCCTGTATCGGTGACATCCTCGCGGCCGGCGAGTTCATGGCGCTCTACCTCCAGGCCCTGATCATGGGGTGCGACCTGAACACCAACCCGTACCACGCGGACCCGTTCAGCGGAGACCCGTACCAGATCCAGATGGTCGCCTACCCGTGGGATGTGCGCGGGTCCAAGCTCATGATGTACGACGCCGACCACAACGTCCTTTTCAGCGACAACATCAACCGTCAGGACGGCGGCGACGACCCCGCCGATGACGTCTACGACCTCTTTCGGCTCGTCCCGGCCGGCCAGAAGTTCAACGGGAGGCAGGGATACTTCGTCGTGGTCCAGACGGGCGCCCACGCCGGCAAGGCCCTGAACGCCGACCCCGAGCTCCAGGACGACGGAACACGCCACATCCACGCCCTGGAGTTCGACGTCAATACCGTCGACCGGTGGATCCTCAGCGACGAGATGGATGCCAACGACAACTCCGCAGGGTCGGGCCGGGCGTACAACAACTACAGCGTCCAGGGCGAGCACCGCGGCAGGATGGACGTCCCCGGCGGCAAGGGCGGCCATCCGATGCTGGTCTGGCCCGAGTTCACCGGTAACTGCAACCAGCTCTTCCACGCCCGCCCCCCGGCATTCAAGTGACCAGCGGCGGTCGGAACCGCCAGATGGCACTCCCTCGAATCTCGCTATGCCGAGTGACTGCGTCGGGCTGGTGGAGTTCCAAATCGGCTCTCCACCCGCCAGTTCAGCACCTAAGCGGGCCAGCTAGCGATTCCGGTCACAGCCGTGGGCGAACCGGAGGGGAATGCATCGCAGCCTCGGAGTGCTGAACCGAGGTTGCGGCGCGGGGCCGTACGCAGTCGGAGGGGGACGAGGCGTTGATGCCGAGCAGAGGCCGGGACATGGCGGCGCTGGAACGCAAGATCCGCAGCGCGGGCCGGGCGTGGACGATGGGCGATGTCGCGATCATCGGCGAGGGCCAGTGGGCCGTCGCTACGGACCGGGCCGAGCGCGAGCGGACCGTTGAGGTCGAGGAGCGGCTGGCGGACGGCCGACGGGTGGAGCTGACCCTGGAGGAACTGGCCCGCGTGGTGGGCGCCACCGACCTCGGCGCCCACCACGACAGGGCCGCGGACTGACCGGCGGCTACCGCTGGTTCGCCACCAGCGGGGCCGGAGCGGCGGCCGGCGGGGCGGGCCGGTCGGCAGGCGGCCCGAGGGGGCGAGTCGCCTGCGAGGTGCGGGCGGTGGCGGCCCGCACCCGTTCGGCGTCCGGGCCGCCTGCAGCCGTGAGCGCGTGCTCGCGGGCGGCGACCACGTGGCGGATCATCTGGACGGCCGTGTTGCTCTCGGCGTAGGCCGTCCGCAGGGCGCTCGCCGAGGTCGTGATCCGGTCGAGGTCGTAGAAGGCGGGGACGTGGCCGGGCCGGGTGAGGGCATGGAGCCGATCCTGGTGCACGGCGATGGAGTTGGACACGACGACGAGGTGGGCCCGGTGGTGCATGGCCGACCGCAGCATCGGGTCTGTGGCGGCCAGGCGGGACGCAGACTTCTCCAGGTCGGCGATCGGCCGCCCCCAGGCTTGCTCGATCATCGCGTCCGCGCAGTCGAGGGCGGTGGCGTCGGACACAGTGTTCTCCGGTTGGTGGCGGGGCGTCAGCGGGCGGGGCGGGCCGTGGAAGCCGTTCTGGTCCTGCTGCTCACGAAGGTCACCGGCCACGCGAGGGGTGGGAGGCCGCCGTCACAGCGGCGGGGACGCGCGGCGGCTGCACCGGAGGGTGGCTGAACAGGGTGGAGGGGGCGGCGCTGCGGCGCAGTGCCGCCGCGGTCCGCGCGGACTGTGCGGGGGAGGTGAGAGTGCGCTCGGCGGCTGGCACCGCAGGGGCCACGGCGGCGGTGTGTCGGCTGTCCCACTGCTGGAGGGCGGTGTAGACGGGGCCGAGGGCCTGGCCGGCGGCGGTGAGGACGTACGGGGCGCCGTGCCGGTCGCTGGTGCGGGCGACGAGGCCGTCCGCCTGCATGCGGTTCAGCCGGGTTGCGGCGAACTGCTCGGAGGCGCCGAGGCGTTCGGCAAGTTGGGGCAGTCGCATGCTCCCGTGCTCCGAGAACAGGCGGACCGTCTCGGTGGTGCCGGCGAGTTGCAGGCACTGCAGGGCGTCCTCGACCCGGTCGTATCGGCCCTGCGGGGTGCGGTCGATGTGGTCGGAGGACCACTGGGCGAGCGTGCGGTAGACCGGGCCGAGTGTGCGGGCGGAGGACGAGAGCCGGTAGGGCGCCGCACGGTCGAACGTGCCGTCGCGGGTCACCAGGCCGGCCTCGGACATCGACGCCAACCGCTTGCTGACGTACGACGAGGACAACGCCGTGAGGTGCTGAGCGACGTCGGCAACCCGCATCTCCGGGCAGTACTTGGCGATCGTGTGGACGACGTGGGTGGTCCACTTCGGCGCGATCCGATGCAGCGCGGTCTCGACGCGCTGCGAATCGGCTGCGCTCATGGGAGTGATCTGGGCGGACATGGCCGACAGTTCCTTGCTCAACGGGTACGGGCGGAGACGGAGGGCCGTGCCGTTCCTGGCGAGGGCACGGCCGGGGTGGCGCCGACCGAGGTGGGGGTGATGCCGCGGTAGAGGGCGGCGACCTGGCGAAGCCGCTCTGTGCGGGCGGCGGAGTTGGCCGCTACGCCCTCGGGCGTGAGGGAGAGCATGTGCCCCATCCGGGAGGCGGAGGCGGAGGTGTTGGTGTTGACGGCGACAAGGCCGGCGCCGACCAGCCGCTCGACCGCCTCAGCCTCGATCGGGGCACCGCGCCCGGAGCCCCAGATCACGTACTTGTCGCCGTGCACGCTCTCGCGCAGCCACAGGTCCCCGTGCTCCATCGCGTTCAGCCCCGCTCGGGCGGAACCGCGCTCGTCGTCCCAGCCGGGGTGGGTGAGCGGGTTGTGCGGGTTCACCGGGCTGCCTCCAGGCGGGCGAGGAGGGTGCGGACCAGGGTCGGCAGGCTGTCGGGGCCCTCGCCGTCGAGGCGCACCGCGCTGACCGACTCGCCCAGGAGGCGGTGGGCGTCCTCGATCAGCGCGCCGATGATCTCCGCGCACGCTTCCGTGAACTCCGCGCAGGCGAGCAGGGCCCGGCCCAGGAGCTGGAGGTAGAGGCTGGGCGGCAGGGCGGCCTCGGCGGCGAGGACCGTGATGGCCTGCCGGTCCTGCGGGGCGTAGTCCGCCAGGTCGAAGCCGGAAGTGCCGTTGTCGTCGGTCGGGTGGTCGGCCTCGGTGACCAGAGCGTCGACGGCCTGGGTGAGGTCGGCGAGCGACTCCGTCAGCCAGCCCAGGGCGGAGACGTAGGAGGCGAGGGTGAACAGGGAGACGGGGGTGGTTGGCCGCCGCGCTTCCAGTAGGTCCTCCAGCCGGTCGGCGAGTGCGGTGATCGCCTTCGGCCCGGCGGTGAGCGGCCCGAGGACGGGGTGGAGGTGAGACCGCGAGAGCGGGGCGGTGTGCCGGGCCGTGGCGATGCCGGAGACGGCCTCGGCGGCTTCTACGAGCCAGAGGGCGAGGTCGGCATGGGTGGGGGTGGCGGTCATCATCGGGCCCTTCGGGCGGCGGCGCTGGTGGCGAAGCCGGGGGAAGCGGTGGTGTGGGCGGGGCTGGCGCTGGCCTGTGCGGGGCGTACGGATTGGGCGCGGGCGGCCCGGACGCGGGCTTCCTCGGCCGGGCCGGGGCCGGTCGGCAGGTTGATCCCGGTGCGGCCCAGGCGGTTCTGGGCGGAGCGGTACACCTGGTAGTCGAGCCGGGGGCCGGCGGCGACGAGGTGGACCTCGCGCCGGTGCTGGCACTCGGGAGGGGAGTCGCGGAACAGGACGACCAGGCGGTGGCTGGCCCACTGGTCGCCGACGCCGAGGTAGATCTTGTGGCAGCCCTCCAGCCGGCCTTCGAGGCGTTTGGCGACGCGCTCGCCACGGACGAGGTCCTGCAGGTGCAGCAGGGCCTGGTCGCGGATGGCGTCGGGGAGCTGGCGCAGGTCGGAGATCGCGTCGGGGTGGGCGGAGAAGCCGAACTTCGCGCGGGTCACAGTGACTGCCCCCGGTCGGGCTGCGCGAGGGCGGCTGCCGCGGGCGCGGCGGCCACGATCTCGGCGACGCCGGGAGTGGCCGGGGCGGCGCTGCGGGCGAGCGCGGCGCGGGTGCGCAGCGCGTCGGCGTCGTTGCGGTACTCGGGCGGCTCGGGCAGCGGGGTGTTCCGCTCGGCCAGCCACGCCTCGGCGCCGGTGCGGTCGGGGAAGGCGCCCTCGCGGATGGTGTAGGTGTTCTGCTCCGCGTCGGAGTGCTCGATGAAGAGCCGGACGGGCAGTTCGGTGGCGTTCCTGTCCGTGACCATGGTCCACGCCTCGCCCGGGCTCTCGCGGGCGGCTGCGAGGTCTATCAGTTCGTAGCGCTCGCCCGCGCGGTGGATCTGGTCCTCGATCCGGTAGGTGAGTTCGTCGGCGCCGACGAGGTCGCCGTCCACGGTCATCGCTTCCGGCGGGCAGCCGCGCTCGGCGAGCCACTTCTGCGCGAACGCCACATTGGCGTGCGCGGAGGCGTCCAGCGCGAAGGTGTCCTGTGCTTGGTCGTGCCGGACGTCGAACGTGAAGAGGTCCGGCAGGTTCCGCCCCGGGCCCCACGCGGCGCCGTTGTCGAAGGCAAGCAGGTAGCTGCGGTTGCCGGCGTCGTGCCGGGCCAGGAGGTCGAGGTCGCTCTGCGCGGCGATGTCCCGCAGGAGGCCCGAGCGGTCGTCGGCGGGCGACAGGCCGCCGAGGTCGAAGTCGGCGCTCATGCGGCGAGTCCCAGCTGGTCGGGCGTGGACAGGACACGGTGGGCGGGCCGGGACGGGCTGGTGGCGCACGCCGCGAACGGGCCGTCCGGGGCGCGGAGTTGGGCGATGGCGTGGTCGAGGTGGTCGCGGTGCCAGGTCGAAGGACCGCTCTGGCCGGCCTCGGCGGCGGTCAGCTGCTGCCAGGCGAGCCACAACGCGTGCAGGCGGGCGACGGCCTCGGGGTGCTCGTGCCACTTCGCGCACCAGGGCCGGGTGGACCCGATCTCCCTGCCGTAGACGGGCAGCAGGAGGTGGGTGACCCAGGCCGAGAGCTCGGCCAGCTCGGCGGCGTACTCCGCGCCGCCCATGGCGAGGATGAACAGCGGTGGGGCGGAGCCGGGTTCGTCCCCGGTCCCGGGGTCCGGCCCGGTTGGGCCGGACCCCGATTCGTCGTCGGCTTCGGAGCCGAGGCGGTCGAGGATCACGCCGTGCTGGCGGACCTCGGCCATGGTGAGGTGAAGGGCGCTGACGAGGTCGTCGAGGTCCTCGTCGGCGATGCGGATCGGCGCGGGCTCGGGGGAGCCCGTCGGTGGGACGGACTCGGACATGGCACATCCAGGTGGGTCGGGTGGACGGGGAGGGCGGGCGTGGCGGGTCTTCTTCGAGTCATAGCGGGGCTCCGTTGAAGCGGTTGTTGGGGAGATGGTCCGCAGGATCGGCGGTTTGGTACGGCCGCCGACTCGTGCTAGGCGCAGGCCAGCTGGGCGCCCCGGTGCTGGACGAGGCGCAGACCGAGGGCGACGGCGTCGGCGAGGGTGTCGGTGAGCGGGTGGCCGGAGCCGGCGAGCTTGGCGGGGTGGTGCAGCCCGCCGGTGTGCAGCACCGCGTAGGCGCCGTTGGCGTCCGCGTCGTCGACGGCGTCGCCCACCAGCAGCACCCGGTGCGCCTGCTCGGCGAGGCCGAGGGCGTCGAGGTGGGCGGCGAGCGGGGCGGCCTTGGTGCCCCCGGAGGGCCCGGTGCGGCCCTCGAACCGGGTGTAGAAGTGCCCGATGCCGGCCTGCTCGATCTCCCGCACGAGGGTGTCGTGCGGGCAGAGCGACAGCAACGACTGCGTGTGACCGGCCTCGCGCATCGCGGCCATCAGCTCGACGGCGCCCTCGCGCACCCGCACCGGCTGGGCGCGCAGGTGCTCCAGGAAGGCGTTGTCGCTGGAGATCCACTCCTGCTCGGTGACCGTGCGAGCAAGCGGGCGTAGAAGTTCGGGATCGGCACGGTGTGCTTGGCCCGGTAGGTTTCCCGGTCGACCGGCTCGCCGCCGAGCGCGGGCAGGGTCGCGTTGAGCGCGGCGACGTGGTCGTCGAGGTCGTCCTTGACCGTTCCGTTCCAGTCCCAGACCACGTGCATGCGGGTGTCGGGAGTTGCGGCGGCGAAGAGGGTGGTGTTCACGGCGGTGTCCTTCGGGGGGAGCGGGGCGATCAGGAGGAGAGGCGGTCGTTGAAACGGCACAGCAGCCACAGCGCGAAGGCGGCCCCGGCGAGCGGGACGGCGGCGACCAGCAGCGGGCCGGCCGGGGCGACGATGGAGGTCAGGGCGGTGCCGGTGGCCTGGCCGATGCCGATGCAGGCGATCAGCCAGGCGAACGCGTCGGTCGATTCGCCCTCGGGGGCGAGGCGGTCGACGGTGAGGAACGCGGCCGTCAGCAGCGGCGCGAGGAACGTGCCGGGCAGCACGGCGCCCAGGACGGCGACGGCGGGCGCGGGGTCGGGCAGCAGCGGCAGCCACCCGGCGGCGAAGCCGATCGAGGCGGCGACCAGGTGCCGGGCGGGGGCGCCGGGCCAGGCGTGGCGGCAGTAGGCGAGGCCGCCGAGCATGCTGCCGATGGAAGACAGTGCGGCCGGCATCACCCCGGCCAGCCACCCGGCGTGGTGGCGCTCGGCGGCGGACAGCGCCAGGACGTTGACGGCGCCGAGCGCGACACCGGTGCCGATCAGCGCGGCGAACAGCACCCGAAGTCCCGGAACCCGCAGCGGACCTGCCCAGTGCACCCCCTCGGTGAACTCCGTCGGTGTCCAGGTACGGGAGGGCTGGGCCGTGACGACCAGGCCGGTGCCGAGCAGACCGAGCGCCGCGGTCGCCACCAGTGCCGTGGTCGCCCCCGCTCCGGCCGCGAATCCGGTGGCCAGCAGGGGGCCAGCGACGAACACCAGACCCTGGGTGCGGCCGGGAAGAGCAGGTCGAGGAGGGCCGGAGCGAGGCCGCCGCCGACTGCAGGCTCAGGTCCCCGCCGCCGTGCCGCTGGTTCGGCGAGCCCTTGATCCCGTCCGACGCCTTCGGCGTGGGCAGCAGCCACTCTCCATGGGCCAACGTGTCGTTTTGCTGGTATCTGACAGTGCCCCACTGCTGCGCGATTGAACGATGAGCAGATGGACGGGCGACTCGGGGCAAGGGCCACCTCCTGGTGTCCCGGAGGCCCGATGGGCCCGCCCTCGCCAACGCGATGGCGGGCCCATGCCGTCACCCCACTCCGGGCCGACGCTGCGGGCTGAGGAGCCCGAAACCTGCGCCCACCAGGGCCCCTGCGGTGCTGTCGAGTTCACGGTGTACCGGTGTCGGGCTCGCGCGGGTACGGGGACGGACGGGGCTTCGCGCGAGCGCGGCCTGGATGCGGGCGGCCTGGTCGGCGGCAGCCGGTGGCGGTGCGGGAGGGGAGGTGGCGGTGCGCCAGCGGGCCCGTACTTCCTCCAGCGGGCCCAGGGCGTGCAGCGCGTGGCCGATCAGTTGCCCGGGGGCGAGGCGCCGGTCGTCGGCGTGGGCGGCGATCTGCTGCGCGGCGCCGGCGGCGGCGCGGGTGAGGGAGGAACGCAGGAGCTGCTCGCCCAGCCACTCTGCCGAACCCGCCGCTCCGTCGCGCAGTACCGGCCCCAGCTGTTCCTCGGTGAGCATGCCTTCGGCAAGGAGGCCGCGCCGCTGGACCTCCCACAGCGTGGTGACCGGGTCGATCGGCTCGCCCCGGTGATGGAGCGCACCGAGGCAGCGGTAGAGCTGGCCGTGGCCGGGAACGGCGAAGTCCTGGGGGCGCAGCCAGTCGAAGACCTCGCCGATCGCGCCGTTCTGGTGGATGAGCAGGGAGAGCAGGAACTGCTCGTCCTCCGCCTGGGCCGCCGCGGGAGGCTCTCCGGCGGCAGGGAGGGGTGTCCTGGGGGCGGTGGCCCGGGGGCGGGTTCCCCAGCGCTTGGCGAGGTCGTCCAGGACGCCGGCGAGCACATCGGCGTGGGCGGTGGTGCCACGGACCTCGTGCTGCCAGGCGTCCTCCCGGGCGACGGCGAGCAGGCGGGCGGCGTGCTCGGCGATGGTGCGGTGGATCGACCCCTCCAGCACCATCCGCCCGTAGAGCGGCGCGTGGGCGGGGCGCGGGCAGGCGGCGACGAGGGTGTGCAGGTAGGAAGCGGTGAGCCCGCGCACCTGCTGGCCGGCCTCGGCGAGGGTGTCGGTCAGCCACGCCACCGGCACCGCGCCCTCCGTACTGAGGGCCGGGTGGCCCTCGGCGCGGAGCTTGCGCAGCGCGGCGAACAGCGCCTGGTGGCCGGGCCGGTAGAAGTCGCGCGGCTCCAGCCAGTCGAGGCCGCCGAGCTGGCGGGGGTCGAGCAGGACCGCCCCGAGGACGGCCTGCTCGCCGGTGAGCAGCGGGTCCATCACCGGCTCCGCCGGCGACGGGCGCCGCGGTCGGCGCGCAGCTGGGCCACCGCGAGGTCGGCGGCGGCCTTCGCGGCGGCGAAGCGGTCCAGCTCACCGCTGAACGTCGGGTCGGTGGCCAGGATCGAGCCTTCGCCGGTGATCAGCCACCACTGGCCGCCCCGGCGGACGACCGGCGCCCCGGTCAGCGGAGCCGGACGGTGGTGGGCAGCAGAGGAGTTGGTGTCGGACACGGGGACCTTCCGGGGATTCGATCGGGTCAGCGGCTGCGGCGGGCGGCGGCCGGGCCTGCCACCGCGCCGGCATCGGGTGGGGGCTGCGGCGGCGCGTTCCGGCCTGCGGTGCGGGAGGGGGAGGAAGAGGCGGCGGCCCGGACCCGGGCCTGGTCCGGTGCCTTGCGCACGGCCTGGGCGGTGTCGGCGAAGCGGCGGCAGCCGTACTCGCTGCGGTCCCGGGACCACGCTTCGGCCCTGGCTGTGAGCGCCGGGGCCAGGGCGGCGACCTCGTCGGCGGTCTCCGAGCCGAAGGCGAGCAACTGGCCCTGCGCGGACCGCAGGTCCAGGTACCAGTCCTCGCCGCCCATCGGGTACGCCTTCACGTGGGTACCGGCATCGGCGTCCTGGAAGGCCCACAAACGCCCCAGGTCGTTCCACCCGGGACCGGCGAACGGCGGCGCGGCCACCCGCGTCTCGGGCCTGGGGCCGGCGCGGTCTGCGATCTCGAACACGGCGCTGGGCGGCTCGCCGGCGAGCATGTCCTTGACCAGGCCCAGCACCTCGGCGCCGTCCAGGCCCGGCCGCCCGTCCAGCACGCCGACGACGCTGTGCACGGACCGCAGGGTGGCGCGGGCGCCGTCCGGGTCGATCAGGTTCTCGGCGGGGCCCGCGGGCGGTCGTTGTGGTCACAGCGGTGTCCTTGGCGTGGGCGGGTGGGCGTGGCACACCCGGGCGAAGCGGAGGAGAAGGAGGGGCGGCGCCGGCCGAAGAAGGGCGGACTCCTGGGTCGGCGCCGCCAGGTGGGGCGAGTTAGGGCGAGAGGGTGAAGTCGCCGGGGGTGGCGGTGCCCTTGGCGAGGGCGCGTTCGGTGATGGCCTTGGTGGCGCGGGCGGAGGCTGGGCCGATCTCCTTGGCGGAGCGCTCCTTGTACCAGGGCTTGAGGTCGAGCACCGCGACCCGCATGCCGGTCGCGAAGAGCAGGATCTTGCCCTTGGGGAGCGCGCGGATCTCGTCGGGCGGCAGGATGCGCTCGGTGCGCATCGACACCGACGTCGACTTGCCGCCGCCGGAGTCGGACACGGAGACGGTCTGCACGTCGTGCTCGCCGATCTGCCGCGACAGCTTGTCCGCGAAGTCGGCGTCATCAATGCCGCTGCCGATCACCTTGACGGTCGCCGCGGACCAGAGGGCGTCCATGCCCGCCTCGCCCCAGCAGCGCTGGCCCTGCCGGTAGCTCTGCAGGATGGTGATCGGAATGACGCCCCGGCTGCCGAGATGGGAGTACAGGTCCGGCAAGTCGCTGATGCGGCACACATTCGCGGCCTCGTCGAGCACGCACAGCGCGGGCGGGTCGAGCCGACCGCCGGAGCGCTCCGCCACGATGACAGCCGCGCGCATCACCGCGTCGGCGGCAGCCGCGATGATCGCCGAAGCCGAGCCGCCGCCGTCCTTGCTGAGCAGGAACAACGTGTCTCGGGAGGAGGCGAAGTCGAACGGCTTGAACTCCGGCAGGCCCGGCGTGGGGGTGACCCAGGCGGCGATCTCCGGGTCCAGCAGACAGCTGGCGTACTGCCGCGCCGTCTCGAAGATGCCATCGCGGGTCTCCGTGGCGCCGGTGACGGTGCCCTGGAGCTGAGCGGCGACCGCGTGGTGGCCGGCGTCGGTGAGGAGGTCGATGGGGGTGCGGTCGGACGGGGAGGCGAGCCAGACCAGCGCGTCGGTGATCGGGCGGCGGTGGCTCGCGGCGGCCAGGAACAGTGACCCGAGGGTGTTGCTCGCCGCGGTCGACCAGAAGTCGGAGCCGCTGGACTCGTCGACGGACGCGGCGACGAAGTGCCCGGCGAGGCGTTTGGCGCCGGCGAGGTCGCGGGCGTCGGCGAGGATGTCCCACCACATCTCGCGCGGGTGGTGAGCGATCTGCTGCGGATCGAGCGTCCAGACCGTGCCGACCTTCGCACGGGCGTCGGCGCAGGCGGTGAAGGCGTCGTTGGCGGCCTTGTTGCTGGTCAGCAACACCGGTCCGGGGGCTGCCAAGATTGCGGGGATGGCGATGCCGCTGGTCTTGCCGGAGCGGGGCGCCATGATGGCGACCATCACGTCCTCCCAGGAGGCGCGGACCTCGGCCCTGCCCGGGGAGAGCGTGCCGATGAGGATGCCTCGGTCGTTTGGCTCGACCTCTTTTACACTCCCGGCCGTTCAAACTCGGGCGAAGGCTGCGGGCCTTCTTGGTGATCTCCGCGTCCAGGAGTGGCGCTATGTCCGCCTTGCGAGCCAGGCCGCTCCTGGCTCCGGAGCGGTGGCGCAGCCACAGCACCAGGACGGTGGCCGTGGTGGCGAGGGTCAGGGTGCCGGGGACGATGCGGGCGCCGACCAGGAGGGCGGCCGGGCCGAGGTGGGGCCACAGCCGGCCGGGGTGAAGGAGGGCTTCGGTGGCGTGGAACGGTGCCCAATCGCCGGAACCGAAGAAGTAGTTGGTGAGGCTGCAGGTCAGCCAGGCGAGGGAGCCGAAGGCGAGGGCGGCGACGACGACGGCGAACAGGAGATTGAGGAGCGCGTCCGAGCCGGAGGTGGTTGACGGCGCGCCGGTGCGCGGGGCAGGCAAGAGGGAGTCCAGGAGGGTGCGAGCGGGCAGCGGGCGGGGCGCGCTCGGCTCTCGTACGGATCACGGTGCTCTCCTTGGGAGGCGGGACTGACGGAACGTCTCAGCGGGTGCATGCGGCAGTCCGGACCGGGTCCGCCGCGGGCACGCGGAGGCCAGGCGCGGGGCAGGCGCGCCGTCAGCGGGTTCGGCCGACGGGCCCCGCTGAGGCGGCCGGGACGGACGGCACCCGGGCGGGGGCGGCTACGGCGAGCGGGCCGATGGACGGGGGAGCCGGGGCAGCGGCGCTGCGGGCGAGCGCTGCCCGGGTGCGCAGGGAATCGGCGACCTGCACCGGGTGGCCCGGCTCGGGCCCTGCGGGTGCTGCGCCGATGGTCCGCAGGTCGCTGATGGTGTCGGCGAGTTCGGCCTCGGCTGTGCCGATCAGTTCGGCGCCGGAGGAGAAGCGGTCGGACAGCTCGTACTCGTCGGGGGCGAGGTTGGTGACCTGTTCCGCCACCGCTTCCAGTGCTTCCCGCAGCCGGGCGAGGACGCCGTCGTCGGGGTCAAGGAGCTGGTCCAGGGCCTTGGCGGCGTCGGCGGCGCTGGAGGCGCCGCGGATCTGGTCTGCCAGCTCCAAGACCTGCCGGCCTGCGACCTTGAGGCCCTGCGGGTCGGTGGGGGTGGTGAGGCGGCCGGTGTCGAGTTTGGGGTCGAGGTCGACGTTGTAGCGGGCCGCGCGCAGCATCTCGGCGGCGTGCGTGGCGACGGCGACCCGGTCGGCGTGGGCTGTGGTGGTCGGCAGCCGGTGCCGGCGGCCGTACCAGTCGGCCTTCTCCTGGAAGCCGGCGTGCTTGAGCAGGGCGGCGGACAGGTCGTCGCTGGAGCCCTTGGCGGAGACGCTGCCGCTCGGCTCGATGCTGATGCTGATCGCGGGGGTGGGCATCCGGTAGTCCTTGGCGGTGGTGACGGAGGGGATGGTCCGGGGGAGGTGGCCGAGTTCGGCGGCGATGCGGTTGCATTCGGCCTGTACGTGGAGGGCGTCGCGGTAGGTGCCGTGGATGCGGCCGTCCTCGCGGACGACGGTGGCGACGATGTGCACCGAGTGGTCGAGGTTGCGGATCGCGGCCCACCGGCATCCGTCCGGGTCGCCGGCGGGGGCGAGCCCGGTCGCGGTGACCAGGCGCCGGGCGACGTCGGCCCACTGGGCATCGCTCAGGTCCGGGTACCGGGGGTCGGAGCGCACCGAGCACATCCACACCGGCCGCTCCGGTGCCCGGGGCGCCGATCCGCTGGGCGGGGGCGTCCAGCACGCCGCCGCCGAGGACCTCCTCGGGGTCGCCGAACAGGGGCAGTTGCTTGTCGGCTCCCCGGTAGTCGGCGCCGATCAGCCTGGGACGCAGCCGGTGGCGGGGGTCGTCCGGGCCGTAGGGCGCGGGGATCAGTGCGGCCGTGGTGGTGGCGCGCTGCAGGTGGGCGATCACGGCGTTCCCTCTCAGGCGGGCGGCGGGGCCTGGTGGCCGGGCCAGCCGGGCTGTTTTTCGAGCGCCAGTGCTGCGGGGTGAGCCCGCGGTCACGTGCGAAGTCCTCGCAGGCGAAGCGGGCCCAGCGCTGGTCGTTGTGCAGCCGGGCCCAGCGGCCGTCCTGGCGGATGACGGTGGCGACGAGGTCGAGCCGGCCAGCGGTGTTGCGCAGGGCCACCCACCGGCAGGCGTCGGGGTCGTCGTCCGGTTCGATGCCGGTGGCGTCGAGCACCTTCCACGTCAGCTCGAACTACTGGTCGTAGGTGAGCGCGGCCGGGCCGTTACTGCGGATTGAGCAGTGCCAGGTCAGGTGCCGGGACGGGGCGTGGCCGGTGCGGAGCTTGCGCAGCGCCAGCGGCTCGTCCAGCAGCGCCGCCAGGTCCAGCAGGACGATGTCCTCCTCGGAGGGCGGACCGGGCGACCACGACGCCAGCAGGTAGGACTCGAAACCGGGATCGTCGTCATTCAGCTCGGTGAGCAGGTCGGTCGTGCTCTCGGTACGCCGAACGGTGCAGGACAGCGGGGAGGAGGACATGGCGGGACTTTCGAATCGCTGCGAAGAGAAAGGGAGTTGGAGAAGGTGATCTGTGCCGGGGCAGGGCGCGGACAGGTCAGACGAAGGGGTTCTCGGTCGGCCGGTCGGTGTCCACGGCCGCCTCCAGCAGCTCGGGCAGGTCGCCGGGGTTGCAGGCGCGCTGGTCGATCCACCAGCCGGCGCGGGTGATCGTGCGGGCCTGGTCCTCGATCAGCTCCCACTCGGGTTCCGCCATGCCGGCGTCGAGGACGAGCGCGGTGTAGGCGGCGGCAAGTACCTGATGGCGGCACCGGACGCCCCAGGCGATGCCCTTCTCGGTGCCCTCCAGCGGCGGCATCCGGTACTGCTTCGACCAGTCGTCCGACTCGGCCTGTTCGGTGGCCCGCTTGGCCTCCAGCCACGCCGTCTTCTCGGCCTCGTCACCGGCCTTCGCCGCGCGCCAGCAGTCGGTGCACTCCTGCTTGGCCAGCCACTCGGCGAAGCCGGCCCGGCGGTCGGCCGGACGGTCGCCGAGGTCGCGTTCGGCCTCGTGCCCGCACGAGTGGGGGATCTGCCAGATCTTCTTCACGGCCATGCGCTCTGCTCCTTGAGGGGTGAGGTGGGGTGGTTAGCGGGTGCGGGCGAAGGCGATGCGCGGGTCGACCGCCACCGGCGGGGGGCTCGCCGCGATGGCGGTCGACACAGTGGCGGGTGCCTTGAGCGCGGCCTCGTCGACGCGGAACTTGTGCGTGGTGAACGCCTGCCGGACCGCTGTGCGGTGGGCGGCGACATCCTCGGCGAGCTGGGGCTGCAAGGCGACCTGGAAGTTGCCGCGCCGCAGTCCCATGACGGTGTGGGCCACCACGTCGAGCGACTCCGCCCGGGTGCCAGCCGGGGGGAGGTAGACGTCCAGTTCCCGGTGATGGCGCCAGCCATCGGTGTCCAGGAAGATGCCCGGGTTGAAGGGCAGGTCGTCGTTGACGGCGGCGACGATACCCAGGCCCGGGTGCTCGGCGATGGCGACGTCCGGGCCCGCACTCGGGGCGGGGGTGCGCGGCTCGGAGACCTCCAGCTGGGCGTCGGTCTGCCTCGCTCCGGCCCGGTGCTTGCTGTTGGCGGGTTCGGCGGCCAGGGTCATGTCGGTGTCGACGCGGTAGCCGGCGCCGGTGAGGAGCTTGGCGGCCCAGGCGGCGCGCTCGGGGGCTTCGCGGTGCTGGTCGGTGAGCGTGAAGAGCTTCGGGTTGCCGGGCAGGCGCTGGAAGTCGAGGCGTTCCAGCATCCACTCGGCGGCGGGCGACTGGGTGGGCAGGGAAGCGACGATGCCGTGGCTCGGGTGGTGCCCGATGGCGACGTCGGGAAGCTGGGTGGGGTCGGCGGCAGGCACTGGGGCTCCGCTTCGCTGGTACGGGCAAGGGCTGCCGGGGCGGTGAGGACAGCTTCCGGCGGAGCTGATGATGCGGAGAACCGGGAGTTTGGCCCGGCTGGAATCTGCTGGTAGAGCGCATGGCCACCGGGCCGGGCGCCGCACGTCCGGGGTGCTCTGACCCCGGAGCCAGCTGGCGCGCATGAGGGTGGCTGCGACCCGCTCCTCGCGGTCCCGTGCGAGGAGCGAGCCGTCCGTGGCGGACCCCTGGGTTCAGACCGTGTGTTCAAACTGAACGTGCAGGTCATGGCGCCCCGACTGTGATGGCTTGTGGTGAGGCGTTCGGTCTGGTGTCACAGTGACGGTGTTTCGTACGGCTGGAATACACCTGGATGGGTGGTTTTTGCCCTGTCCCCGGGGGGTGTGGCCATGGCGACGCGAGAAGTCGGGAACCGAACACTGTGCCGGATGGACCGGCGCTTCTCAGGCAAGGACTCCTGATGCGTCTTCGTCATTCCCTCGTCGCCGCTGTCGGCGCGCTCACGCTCACCCTCGCGGTCCCCACCTCCGCCCACGCCGCCGCCGGAGAGTTCGAGTACCAGTGGGGCCCCCTCGGCCTGCCGAACCTCCTCATCGACCCGCCGAGCGGCGAGTGCATCGACCTGCCGCTCGTCACGGACGCGGATCCCGGCTTCGCCCCGTACAACCGCACCTCCTCCACCGCCACGGTCTTCCTCGACTTCGGCTGCAGCGGCGACACCTACTACGTGATGGACCCCGGCAAGAGGCTCGGCCCCCGCCTCAAGCTCCGCTCGGTCGTCTTCTCCTGACCCGGCGGCCGCTCGGGAGGAGACGACCGAGCGGCCGACCTCCGTGCCTGCCCGCCCGCCGCGCTCCGGCAGGGCGGGCAGGCGCGGACCGGGCCGGAGACGCCGTGGCCTCGCTGGCCTACGCGGCGAGGCTGACGCGCGGTTCGGTGGTCGTCGTGCCGGGGGTGCGGGTGAGGCGGCGGAGCATGAGGGTGATGGCGCTCCAGGCGAGGTGGGCCTCGGCATGGGCGGGCAGGCGTTCGTAGTCGCGGCAGTTTCTGCGGGCGCGCATGAACCAGGCCAGGGAGCGTTCGACGACCCAGCGGCGGGGCAGCACGATGAAGCCCTGGACGCCGGGCGGGCGCTTCACGACCTTGATGGTGATGCGCAGGTGCTTCTCGGCCCAGGCGACGAGGTCGCCGGCGTAGGCGGAGTCGGCCCAGACGATGGTGATCTCGGGGTGGGCGGTGTGCAGGCGCGCGAGGAGTTGTCGGGCGCCGTCGTGGTCGGGGACATCGGCCGGGGTGACGAGAACGTCGACGAGTAGGCCGCCGAGGTCGACCGCGAGGTGGCGCTTGCGGCCGGTGAGCTTCTTCGCGGGGTCGTAGCCGCTGGTGGTTCTGGGGACGGTGTCAGCGGCTTTGACGGACTGGCTGTCGATCACGAGGGCGACGGGCCAGGGGCTGCGTCCGGTGCGCAGGCGGATCCGGCGGCGCAGGAGGTCGAGGATGCGGGGCAGGACGCCGTTCTTGGCCCAGCGGGCGAAGTAGCCGTAGACGGTGCGCCAGGGGGCGGGGTAGTCGGCGGGCAGGGAGCGCCACTTGGCGCCGTTGTCGACGATGTAGAGGATGGCGTCGACGATCTCGCGCCGGGGGTGGGCCTCGGGCCGGCCGCCGCGGGCGGTCCGGCAGGCCGGGACGGGCAGGAGGGGTTCGAGCAGGGGCCCACTCGGCGTCGGTGGTGTCGGAGCGGTAGCGGCGTTCGCGCACCGGACGCCCACCTCCTCGTCGTCGTGCCGGGCCTGGGGTCAGCGGCGCCTCTCGCGGGCGAGGATGTGCAGGGAGGCACGGACGCCGCCGAGCTGCTGCAGGACGAGCTGGACGTACTCGTCGTCGGGGAACAGGGCCGCGTGCGGGGCGACGGTGGCGCTGATCAGGCGGGTGATCCGGGTCAACTCGGCCAGGAACTGGGCCTTCTCGAACGCGACCAGCTCCGCGGGCTTCTCCGTGAACCGGAAGCCGTCACGGCGTGTCCAGATCAGGGGCGCCATGTGCTCGGCGGCGGTGATCTCCCGCACGTGGATGAGGCCGCGGCGGACCTGGCTTGGGTTCAGGCCGGTCGCGGCGATCAACTGCCTGGTGGTCAGGCCGGCCGGGCGGGCCTCGCGCAGCGCGACCCAGACCTGGTCCGCGCAGACGTTGGTGGCCAGCCGCCTGCGGGGCGCTGGCACGGCTACCGCTCCCGCAGCAGCGCGGCTAGGCCCTCGTCCAGGCCGGTGTTGCCCGTGGTCACCGCCGCCTCCACCCAGTCGCTCGCGCCCCGCACCCGGGACAGGTTGCGCTCGACGGTGGCGCGCTCGTCCGGGCTGAATACGTGGCCGCGCAGCGCCGGCACGACGCGGCCGACCTGGGCGACGAACGCCGTGCACGCGCCGACCAGGTCGACGAAGTACATCGTCGACTGCACCTGGTGCAGCAGCGGCACCGGCGCCCGGATCGCCTCGGCGGCCTTCGCGTGCGTCGCCTCCGCCGACTGCTTCGCGCGTTCGACCTGGGCCCGGTTGACCATGTGCCGGGCGGTGTCGTCCTCGGCCATCACCCGGAACGCGACCTCCGGTCGCCGCAGGAGGTCGGAGGCGACCTTCACGGCGACCCGGTCGTCCGCAGCGAGGTCGTGGATCCGCTCGACCTTCTCCTGCGTGGTCACCGGCGAGGCGACCTGCCAGCCCAGCACCCGGCTCGCCGCATCCCGCGTCCACCGCCGGCTTCCCGAGCGCTCGTGCACGGGCGGGTCCAGGATTACCGCGAAGCGACGCTCCTCGTCCTCGATCGAGCCCAGGACCCGGTGGATGCCGTGCGCCACCTTCGGCTGGCGCCGCTCGGCCGGCCGCCTGGACGCGGTCCACCGGTAGGTCTTCACCGTGTGGAAGGACAGGCCGATGTCCTCGGCGAACCGTTTCAGCGAGCCGGTCACGGTGAACACCTCGTCCACCCCGTGCTCACCGCCGCCCACCGGCCGCATCGGCTCGATCTCCAACGCCATGTCCCCGATCCGGAACTGGCACCGGCCCATCTGCTCGACCAGGTCCCGGCCCTCGGCCACCAGCTCGTCGTAGCGCTCCAGCGACACCGCACCAACCGACTCCGACACGCCGACCACCACCTCACCGGCCCAGGACACGGCACCGTCCGCCGCCCGACACCCCCCGGCCCCAGGCCAGAATCAGCGCCGACGCTCCGCACCCGGAAGAGAGCACGGAAGCACGACCGCGCACCCGGCCACCAGCGGCATCACGACGGTTGCGAACCGCCCCCCCCCCCCGCACGCCCGGCCCGTTGTCTCCACGCCTTGTCCGGCACCGCCCCGAACAGAACACCGCCCCCGCCACCCGCTCCAGCCCCGCCGTCCACGACACCCCGCACACCGGACAGCACACCACCACCCCGGCCCGGATAGCGGCCACCTTGACACGCGACCGCCGCACCCACCGCCAATGCGCCGCCCGACACCGCGGCGAACAGAACACCGAATCCGCCCGCGCCCCGACCCCAGCCGGCCACCACACGCCGGACACGACCGCTCCAGACCACCAGCCATCCCGCCAGCCTAGAACTCCCGCTTAACCAAACCGACTTGTCGTGCCCGGCTCAGACACACGCTCTCAGGATTTCTGAACTCAGGCCGGTCAGGCGGCCATGCGGAAGTCGGTGTCGTACAGCGCCCGTTCGCGGCTGTGGAGGAGGTGCTGGACGATAAAGGAGAGCGAGGCGACCTTCCACAGACCCCTGCCGCGGGTGAGGGCGGCGATGGCCTGGGCCTCGACGCCGGTGAGGCCGAGCAGGGCCATGGCGGCGGGGATCTGGTCCGGTTCCTGGCGGTAGATGATTCGGGTCGAGCAGTCGGCCAGGAGGCCCTCGGCGAGAACACGCCCGCGCGATCCGGCGTCGCCAGCGGAGAGCAGGTCGGAAAGCCGGTGCAGGATCAGCAGGTTGGCGATGCCGAGGCCTCGCGAGAGCTTCCACTGCTGCTGCATCCGCTCCAATAGGCCGACATGGCGCATGATCCGCCATGCCTCGTCGTAGATCACCCACCGGCGGCCACCGGAGGGGTCCGCGAGGGCTGCCTCCATCCACGCGCTCGCGCAGGTCATCGCGAGGACGAGGGCGGTGTCGTCGCCGCTGCTGCCGAGGCGGGACAGGTCGATGGAGAGCATCGGCGCGTTCGCGTCGAAGACGACGGTGGACGGGGCGTCGAACATCCCGCTGAGGTCACCGTGGACGAGGCGGCGCAGGGCGTGGGCGAGGTCGTCGGTGGCGTGGCCGAGGCTTCCGGCCTGGCCGCCGAGGGCGGCGTCGAGGCGGTCGGGGCGGCCGAGGGCGTGGGCGATGTCACCGAGCAGCGGCACGGTGCCGGCAGCGTCGGTGTCGGCGACGACCAGGTCGAGCGCGACGTCGAGGCCGGTGTGCTCCATCGGCAGCAGGTCCCGCTTGAGTACGGTGGCCGCGAGGCTGGCCAGCAGGAGCAGGCGTCGCTTGCGGACCTCGCTGCTCCAGTCCTCCTCGCTCACCCCCTCCGGGCGCTGCGGGGCGTCGAGCGGGTTCAACCTGCCCGGGAGGCCGGGGCCCAGGGCGATGGTCTGGCCGCCGAGAGCCTCGGCCAGGCCGGACCACTCGCCCTTCGGGTCGCTCGGCACGTAGATCTTGTAGCCGTGGGCGATGGCGCGGGTGGCGATGGACTTGGCCAAGGCGCTCTTGCCCATGCCGATGACGCCGCACAAGATGCCGTTCGGGTTCGTGAACCCCTCTATTCGCCCGCTGTTGTAGAGCGTGAAAGGGTCGTAGCAGAACGAGCCCTCGGCATGGAGGTCGCGGCCGACGAAGATTCCCTCGGCGCCAAGGCCGGCCTCCGCGAGGAACGGGTAGGCCCCACCGGCGACGGCGGTGGTCAGGCGGTGTTTGGGCAGGCGGAGCTTGCCGCCGCGGGCGGAGGCCGGACCCGAGCGGCCGGCAGCCGGGTAGACGGGCTGGAGGTCCGCGTCGGGGCCGCTGTTCTGGGGGCGTTCGGCGGCGGGCTGCGCGTGGCGGGCCTTGGTGCGGGCCTGGGCGAACTCGGCTCGGGCGGCGCGCTGTTGGGTGCGGGTGGTCTTGCGCGGGACGAACAGGGGGCTGGCGGTGGCGCGGTTCCTGGGCATGATCACGGATTCCGGGGTGGGGGTCAGCGGCGGACGAGGCCGGTGAACGGGGCGTACAGGTCGGCGGGGGTGGTGCGGCGGCGCACCAGGTGCGCGGTCTCCTGGTGGCGGCGGCAGATGCTCAGCTCCGGCGCGCCTTCGGGAAGTCGGGCGCGGCAGGCGTCGGGGCCGGGGACCTCGCCGCTGCCGGGCCGGGGCGAGGCGTGGTAGGCGGCGTGGAGGTGGTCGGCGGCCTGCCACAGGCGGGTGCGCGCGGCCTTGAGATGGTCGCCCTCGCCCGGCAGCAGCGGGAAGGTGCGCTGGGCGTGAGCGTCCAGGAGGCCGTGCAACGCGACCAGGTGCTCGTGGAGCGAGTCGAGTTCGGCGCGGGAGGCGACCAGCGGGCCGGCGGGAAGGTTGAGCGCGCGGTGGAAGTCGATCGCGGCGGTCGCGTAGGGGACGAAGTCCTGCGCGACGGGGGTGGTGGCCGGCATCAGGGGTGCTCTTTCGGAAGGCGGGAGGGCCGGCATCACGCGGCGAGGGCGAATGGCAGCGCGGAGGCGGTGAACGCCTCGGCCTGCTGCCAGGTGAGCGGGCGCAGGTCGAGCTGGGCACCCACGGCGGCGGTCTCCACCACGGCGCAGGCGGAGCGCAGTTCGTCCTCGGTGTCCGCGGAGACGGTCAGCAGGCCGGTGAGGGCGACGTCGGCGTGGCCGGCGATCAGCTGGCGTTCGCGGTCCTGGATGTCCTGGTACTCCACGGAGTCGGCCTCGCTGGAGACCTGGCCCTTGCGGGCGCGCTCGGCGGAGTCGGCGATCACGCTGGCCTTCTTGCGGCGCACGTCTCGCAGCGCCGAGTCGAGGTCCTGCGGCTCGTACGCGAGGGAGACGGTGCGGCGCACGCCGGAGGCGAACATGACCTGGTGCAGGAAGCCCGGGTTGACCTGCGTCCTGGGCCAGTTCTCCACCCAGTAGGTGGTGTGGTGGGCGGAGTCGGTGGAGATGTGGTCGGCCTTCTCCACCACGACGACCGGTCCGGCGGCGGCCGGGTCGGCGGACGGACGCCCGTCCTCGGACCAGCGGTCCAGCGCCGCACGGGACTTCGGGTCGTAGGCGGTGCGGGCGACGGCCGCGATCTCGCCCGCGGACAGCCAGCCGGCCGGGGTGAGGCCGGCGGTGCGGGCGGACTGCTCGAACGCGGAGGTGAGCTGGGCCAGGACGGCGAAAGCGCCGTTGAGGCCGCCTCCAGCCTGGTTGATCAGCCGCCGCGCGCCCTTGAAGTCCAGGGCGATGGCGACGTAGCACTCGTGCGGGGCGGCGGCCGGACCGGCGCTGCGGATCAGCTCCCCGTACAGTTCACCGGCGAGCGGGGCGTCGGGACGGCCGTGCTCCTCCCAGTACCGGCGTAGCGCGTCGCCGGTGTCAGGGACGGTGCGCTCGATGACCTGGATGCGGGCGACCTGGCCGGTGCGGGCGAGCGCCGCGAGCGCGCGTCCCCAGCCGTTGACGTTGGCGTTCTGGGTGCCGGGGTCGAGGAGGGCGTAGGCGCGGGAGGAGACCTTGACGATCGCGGTGAGGGTGCCGGCGTGCGGGTCGTGGACGGCACCGTAGCGGCCATCGGGCGCGGTGACCACGCGCAGGCTGGCCGCGCTGCCCGGCAGGTGGAGTAGGCCCTCGCGTACCGGACGGGAGGAGGGGCGGACGAGCCAGACCAGTTGGCCGCGCAGGCGCCGCAGGCCGTAGCGGGCGGCGACGGGCGCCCAGTCGGCGAGGGTGCGGCCCCGGTAGCGGATGAACACCAGGGCGGCGACACCTGCCCACAGGGGTATGAGCTGCAGGGCACCGGTGACGCCCCGGGTGACGAGGACGGCGAGCAGCAGCAGTCCGGTGGCGGCGCAGACGATCAGCTGCGGGGCGCTCAGGCCGAGCAGCACGCCTCGGCGGCTGCGGTGGGGGAACTTGACTGACGCAGGGGTGGCGTCGGGTATCGAGGAGGGCATCGGTGTTCCAGAAAGGGGGAGCGTGCGGGCGGCGGGCGGGGGCGCGGCACTCTTCTGGACGTCATCGCGGATGCTCCCTTCGCTGGTGGTCAGGGCCCCGGGGCGGGCGGCAGGCTGCCGCCCCCCCCAGCGGATGGGCGGGCCCGTCTGGGACCGGGGTGG
>NZ_JBEOUW010000054.1:0-28785 GCF_040303045.1 Kitasatospora sp. NPDC096140 | reverse complement strand
CCCGGCGTCTCCTCCTTTCGGTGGGCCTCCGCCCCGGGGGGGGGGGGGCGGCCCCCCCCCCGCCCCGGCGCATGGGCGTGCCGGTCAGGAACCGGGCTGGGTGGGACTGTTCGGGTAGACGAACCGGGCCGGTTCCGGCACCGGTGCTCCGCCCGGCGCCGGTCCTGCGCTGGCCGGTGCGGGCGGTGCCGGGACGCCGGGGCCCGCGGGGGCCGGGCCGGGCGCCGAGGGTGCAGGTGCGGCCGGGGCCGTCGAGACGCCCAGCACGGACGGTGCGGCGGGCTGGGCCGCGACGCCGTCCGGGCCGCCGCCGGATGCGGACTCGTCACCGCCGCCGGGGGCGGCCCGGGTGATCAGGGCCGGGATACCGGGCCGGGTGACCAGGGCGCGTCCGCGGTCGCCGGGCGCGCTCGGGTCCTCGCCGAAGCGGAACTTCGTCGGCTGCTGCGCGGGGCCGGCGTCGATGCCTTCGTTGCTGATCCGGCCGGTCGGGTCGATGCCGGAGCCGGCACCGCCACCGTCCATGCCCGGGACCTGGGCCGGGCCCTGCGGCGCCGGGACGCCGGTGCTCATCTGCATGGCCAGCGACCCGGCGGCCTTCGCCGCCCCGGCCGCGACCGCCATGCCGGCCATGCCGGTGCGGTGCGTGTCGTCGTGGCCGCTGCCGTCCGTTGCCCAGTGGACGAACTTGTAGACGGCGTATGGGCACAACAGCACCATGACCATGATCACGACTCCGGCCATGGCGTCGGACAGAGCGGCCATGCCGTCCTTGGCGTCGGTCTTGCCGAGCGCGGAGACGCCGACGAGGAAGACCACGGTCATCAGCAGCTTGGAGACGATCAGGGTGGCGGTGGCCTCGATCCAGCCGCGCCGCCACCGCTGGGCGACCTCCCAGCCGCCGCCGGCCCCGGCGAAGGCGGCGAGCGCCACGAGGATCAGTACGCCGACCTTGCGGGCGACCATCACGCCCCAGTAGAGGAACGCCCCGATCGCGCTGCCGACCGCGACGAGGGCAGGGATCGCCCAGCCGAGCGGGAACATGGCGCCGAACTGCGACACCTTGATCATGCGCCGCACCGCGTCGGCCACGCTGGTGTGCGCGGCTTGGAACAGCCCGGCCGACAAGGCGTCGACAGTGGTCACCGTGACCGCGGTGAAGCTGATCGCGCCGAAGGCGAACAGCACGCCGGTCATCGTGCCCCAGCCGGCCTTGGCCAGCGCCCGCTCGTCCCGCCGCCAGGCGGCCAGGACCAGCTGCGCGCAGAACGTGCCCACGGTCAGGATCAGCCCGATCGGCAGGACCAGCTGGTAGTTGTCCCTGAACCACGGCGCCGACAGGTCGATGGCCGTGGTCTCGTCGACTGCCTTCGCGCACAGGTCGACGGCGCTGGCCGCCAGCTCGCCCATGCTCTTGGCGATCCACGCGCCGATGCCATCGGTGATCGACTTGCCTGGGTCACTGATGAAGTTGATGCCGTCGACCACGTTGCAGACCTGGGCGACCATCGGGAGGTTGCAGATATCCACGAGGGCCTCCCAGCTCAGGGCGCCACGGCCGGCAGTACACCGGCGAGGGCACACGAGCGGTCAGGACGGCACTGCACGGCGAGGGTCGCCGAACGGTCCTCGGCACCACCGGCCGGGGAGCCGTTCCAGGCGATCGACTGCTTCCCGGAGACGGTCACGGCGTAGACGTACGCCTGCGTGATCGCCCCCGGATCGGCCTGCAGCGCCTTGGTGAACCGGTCCGGGAAGTGCGCCTCGTCCGCGGTCGCGGTGGCGAACTGCCCGGAGTCGGCCATCCGTCCCCACAGCACCGGCGAGGGCACCAGGCGGTCGACCGAGTCGACGTCGACGTACTGCCCCTCGCTGGTCAGCCACCGGTGGAGGGAGGCCACCAGCTCCGGCTGCGAGGACGAGCGAGTGTCGTACGACCACAGCGCCACCGCCGCCGCCTTCGCGAACGCGATCGGATCGCGGGTCGAGGGCGGACCCGGCGCTATCTTCGGACGCCCACCCGGCGACGTAGAAGTCACCGGTGCGGAGGGCGCCGCCGAACCCGCAGCCGCCGCAGTCGGGTTGGCGGCCTCGCGTCCGTCCCGGGTGACGTAGGCCAGCACGCCGGCGAAGGCGACGAGCACCACCAGGACCAGCGAGCCCAGCAGTGCCCGGCGGCGAACCAGGATGCCGCCGGAGCCACCTGTATGAGGGCTGGGGTTGAAGGAACGTTTCTGCATTACTTGACCTGGCTTCCGAGGGTCGAGAAGAAGGAGACGACCCCGTTGGCCGCGCCGAGCAGCAGCGCCGCGCTGGCCGAGACGAGGACGCCCTTCTTCCCGTTGGCCTCCGCCTGGTGCCCGCCCGAGTGGTGACCCCAGGCCCACACTCCGGCGCTCACGGCCAGGGCGCCGACGACCGCGATGATCCCGAAGAGATTCAGGCTGCCCATCACCTGCTTGAGGACCGAAAGGCCAGGCAGGCCACCCTCGTTGGGGGTGATTCCGGGGTCGTAGGCAAGCTGAACGACGGCGTCCGCGAGATACAAGGGAAGCTCCAGAGCAAATTCGGGGCGCGCGAAGGCAGCCCAAAGAAGGGGGAGAGGAGAGAGGGGAGGTGAGGGCGCGCGGGTCAGACGACCCGGCGGACCGCGAGGATCTCCGGCCGCCACGAGGCCAGGGTCGAGATCTTGACCACGTCGCCGGTCTTCGGCGCGTGCACGATCAGCCCCGAACCGATGAACATCCCGACGTGCTCCGGCACGGCGGCGGTGCCGCGCGTGAACAGCAGGTCGCCCGGCTTGAGCGCGTCCGCTGAAGCGGCGGCGCCCTGCTTGACCTGGTCGTACGTGGTCCGCTCCAGCGAGATGCCGGCCGAGCGGTAGGCCATCTGCATCAAGGAGGAGCAGTCGCACCTGCCCATCGGGTCCGCACCGTGCGAGTTCGCGCAGGTGCCGCCCCACTGGTAGGCGGTGCCGAGTTGGCCGAGCGCCCACCGGATCGCGGTCTGCACCGGCTGCGGACCGTCGGCTGGGATCGTGTAGCCGCCCGGCAGCGAGCCTGCGGGGATCGTGCCGAAGTCGCTGCCGTCGCCGCCCGCCGTGGGCGTCCCGCAGCCGCCGCCCGCTGGCGTCGGTGCCGGTGCCGGTGCCGGTGCCGACGTCGGGTTCGGCGTGGGCGAGGTGCCGGAGGCAGGGTCGAGCAGTGGCGTGAGGGCCTTCTGGAGCGCTTCCGCCAGGGGCTGCCACTTGGCGTAGGCGTCGGGGAAGCCGGAGTGCTGCACCGTCTGGGCGGCCTGGGTGACGGTCATCGACTCCCAGCCGTTGACCTTCTGCAGCGCCTCGTAGAACTTGGTCGAGGCGTACACCGGCTGCATGATCTGCTCCGGCGTGCCCCAGCCCTGGCTCGGTCGCTGCTGGAACAGGCCCAGCGAGTCCCGGTCGCCACCGTTGATGTTGCGAAGTTCGCTCTCCTGCAAGGCCGTTGCCAGGGCGACGACCTGCCCGCGCACCGGGACGTGCATTGCGACGCCGGTGGCCTGGATCGTCCTCGCGTTGGGGATCTGCTCGGACGGCTTGCTCAGCCCGGCCACGGCCGGCGCTGACAGCGGACTGGAGCCCTTGAGGATCGCCTCGACCTGCGCCGCCACCGCCGAGGAATCCACACCCTGCGGACTTCCGCCGGGAGGGCAGGAACTGGACGCGGCGGCCGAGGCGTTGCCCGCGCCGATGATCGCCACGGGAAGGGCCAGCACCAGCGGACCGCAGGCGACGACGCCGACGAGCGCGCCGACCGACTTCTTCACGACGGTCCCCGGTCACCGGGCAGTGGCCGACCGGGCAGGGGAAGAGGATGAGGGCACGGGTGTGCCAGGGCATGCTGCATCGCAGCGGCTCCTCGGGGATGCGTAGGAGAACGCGGTGCCGGCCTCTCGTGCGAAGAAGTCGCCGGCACCGCGCCGGTGGTGAATCCGCCCTCGTTCAGGGCGGGCCCGGGTCACGGGAGTTGGTAGCTCCAGGACGCCGGCCTCGGGTCACGCGCGGCAGCCGGCCGCGCTCGTAATCTCAGCCGGAACACGACGGCGCTCCTCGGGATTCAGGGTGAAGGGGATGCCGCCCGCACGTGGTCACGCCTGCACTGGGCAGCACGGACCAACACGCGCCGGGCCAGGGCCGTTTGGCCTGCTGCCCGGTCGGCATGGCGAGACAGTAGACGCGAAAGTCGGCCGCACCAAACGACCCCTGACCAGGCCCGGAAGCCCGTAGCCGGCCGTTAGGTGCGGCTGCCGATCGCCGCTACCTTCCTCGGCATCCCCGCTCCCTGCGGCTGCCGCCGGGCGCCGCCCGGAGCGGGCCCAAGCGCCATGCGGAAGGAAGACCCATGAGCTACCAGCTGCACCGAGGCGACGCCCTCACCGTGCTGAAGACCCTCCCGGACGAGTCCGTCAACGCCGTCATCACCGACCCGCCGTACAGCAGCGACGGGCGCACCAGCCGCGACGCCTGCGGCAAGCTCGCCACCAGCAGCAGCGGCGTCCACGACCGCAAGACCTTCCCCGACGAGAACCGCGACCACCTCGCCTGGCTCACCGAACTACTCGCCGGGGCACACCGGGCAAGCACCGAGCACTCGGTCGCGATGCTTTTCTCCGGCTTGCGGCAAAAGCCCGATATCATCGAAGCGCTCAGGATGGCCGGCTGGACCTGGCAAGGCACCATCCCCTGGATCAAGCCCGCCGGCCAGTCCCGCAAGGGCGGCTTCGAGCAGTCCGCCGACTTCATCACCTGGGGGGTCAAGGGCTCCCTCGACACCAGCCGCGACCTCTACCTGCCTGGCCACTTCACCGTCACGCAGCCCGGCAAGGAGCAGGGCCACACCACCCAGAAGCCGCTGGAGATCATGCGGCAGCTCGTCCAGGTTTGCCCCGCAGGCGGCACCGTCCTCGACCCCTTCACCGGCACCGGCTCCACCGGTGTCGCCGCCCTGCGCGAAGGCCGGCGCTTCCTCGGTATCGAACTCAACCCCCACTACGCCGACGTCGCCGAACAGCGACTGCGCGCGGAGCTGACGCAGGACGACTTCGTCGTCGCGGGACCGGAGGCGTGAGCATGGGAGCCGTCACCAGGGCGAGCGACCGAAGACGTGAATGGGCGGCCGGATTACCCGGCTCCAGCCGCCCTTCCTCGTCCTTCACGACTCCTCGACCGCCCGCCCGATCAACGGCACCGCCTTCTTCACGTCCGTCGACGAGACGATCCGCACCTCCAGGCCACGTTCCCAGGTGCCCGATGCTGCAGACATCGCGCGTGAAGCCCTCCTCTCGCGATGGGGCCACGGCACCAAGGATCGTTGACCGGTGTGCGGTAGCGTGGCTGCCCGTGCACTCCTCCGCGGACGTGCATGGGCTGAGGCCCCGGCCATTATCGGTGGCCGGGGCCTCAGCTATGGCATTAGGGCCTCCTTTCCAACCTGAGGCAGCTACTTGAGTGCTGCGGTGATCACCCCCGCCACAGCTGCCAGTGCCGCGATGACGCTGGCGTTGCACCGAAGCCACTGTCCGAACCTGTTGCGTCCCATCGTGCACTCCTCGTAGTTCACGAGACTCGGGGGTAGTTGGCCCCGAGCTGGACTATGTGCTGGGAGCAGAGGGGTCGCTTTGGGGCGACACAGGAGAAAGTACAGGACCGTGCGATGGCACCTTGGATGACCAGCCCTCTGTCTGATCCATCTTCGTGACATGGAGATGGGTAGAACACATCGGAGGTGAATGGCTGGAGAGGCGCTGATCGACTGGTGAGGCTCGCAGGTGATAGTCCACAGGCGCATTCCGCCCTGCCGGAAATTAGCTCGAAATGGTGATGGTCGGAAGACTTGAGGATGTTCATCCGTTCGTGACGACTATAGTCGGGTATCTCCGAGGGCTAACCGGAAAGGTGCGCCATCGGCACCATTGAAGGGTGACCTGGAGGGGTGTGGACCAGGCCCCGATGTGGGTCCCCTCCGCGCCAGTTAATGGCAGCGGCACCGTTGAGTCGTTCGGTGTCGCAGTGCTAGGTACGAACTGCCCATGCACTGCGGCACCGACGGCGATCTGCGAGGTTCCGAGCTGGGAATCTGGAGCTCGGGGGTCGACCGTCGAGAACGCGAGGGATTGCGTCGGCAGCAGCAATCAGGATGCTTCACCGCACCCGAGGGGATCCCCTTCTTGCCGCTGCAAGCCAGCTGGTTGCAGCCCTGTCGATGTGTCAGCGGACACGGCAGACTCCCCGCTGGCGGTCAGTTGGCCTCCCCGCTGGTGGACATGAAATCTCCCCGGTGACGGACAGCTGATCTCCCCGCAGACCCACCCAGCCCATCACGCACAGTGGGCAGGGTGAAGAGCGATGAGGAGATCATGGAGATTCTTGAGGCGTACGACCTCACCGGGAGTTACCGGAAGGCGGCCGAGCTGGCCGGCTGCGACCACCACACCGTGCGGCGCTACGTGCAGTTGCGCGGGCAGGGGGTCGACCCGACCGAGCGGGCGGTGCGGTCGAAGCTGATCGACGACTTCCTGCCGAAGGTCGAGGAACTGGTCGAGCGGTCCCGCGGCCGGGTCGGCGCCGACGCTGTTCACAAGAAGATCGCCGCGATGGGCTTCACCGGGACCGACCGCACCACCCGCCGGGCCGTCGCCGCGTCGAAGGAGTCCTACCGGGCCGGGAACCGCCGGGTCTTCCGGCCGTGGATACCCGAGCCGGCGATGTGGCTGCAGTGGGACTGGGGCGAAGGCCCGCGCATCGACGGCAGACGCACCAGCCTGTGGTGCGCGTGGCTGGCCTGGTCGAGGTTCCGGGTGGTCATCCCGGTGCTCGACAAGACCCTGCCGACGGTGGCGGCCTGCCTGGACGCGACGTTCCGGACGCTGGGCGGGGTCCCGACCTACTGCCTGACCGACAACGAGAAGACCGTCACGGTCGAGCACGTGGCCCGGATCGCGGTCCGCAACCCCGAGCTGGTGCCGATCGCCCGCTACTACGGCACGGTCGTCAGGACGTGCATGCCGGCCGACCCGGCCTCGAAGGGCGGCACGGAGGCGACGGTGAGGATCGCGAAGCGGGACCTGGTCCCCACCGCGGTCAACCTGCGGCCCGACTACGGCGACTTCGCCGGACTGCAGCAGGCCTGCGCGGACATCATGACGGAGGTGAACGGTCGGATCCACCGCGAGACCCGCAGGATCCCCGCCGAGCTGCTGGCGGAGGAGCGGCTGCGGCTGCACCCAGTGCCCGAGCAGCCGTTCACCGCCGCGTTCGGCGAGACCCGCCGGGTCGGCAAGGACTCCACGATCTCGGTCGAGTCGGTCCGCTACTCGGTCCCACACGAGCTCGTCGACGAGCGGGTCTGGGTCCGCTTCCACGGCGACGAGCTGATCGTCACCGCGATGGCCGCAGGCAGCGCGGTCGAGGTCGCCCGCCACCTTCGCTCGGCACCGGGCAGTCCGCGGATCGCCGACGAGCACTACCCCGACGCCCCGCGCGGTGAGCGCACGCCGAAGCCGACGAACCCAGCCGAGGCCCAGTTCCTGGCGATCGGCCCCGGGGCTGCGGCCTGGCTGGTCGAGGCCGCGGCGACCGGCGTCCGCCGGATCAGGGCGAAGATGGCCGACGCGGTCGCGCTCGCCAAGCTCTACGGGACCGCCGACGTCGACCGCGCACTCGGGACCGCGGCGACGGTCGGACGGTTCGCCGACGGCGACCTGCTGTCGATCCTCGACCACCAGGGCGAGCACGACCGCATCGAGCCGATCCGCCGCAGCGAGGACCACAGCCTGCAGCCGGGCACCTCCGCCTGGTCAGGCTTCGGCTCGGCCTGAGCCCTCCTACTCCTCAACCAGGCCGCTGGCGAAGGGGAAGTTCTCCAAGAACTCCCGCCGGCCCGGGTCCTGCTCGGCCTCGGCCAGGTCGGCGAGCACGGTCAGGAACCGCTCGCGCTGGTCCTGCGGCAACTGCCCCAACACCCAGCTCACGCTCTCCATCATCTTCACCGCGGAGTCAGGGTCGACCTCGTCGTCCTCGCAGCTGTCGAGGAACCGGACGACGTCGACGACGAGTCCGGCAAGGACGGGCACCAGCGGGTCCGTGTCAGTCATCCGGGCAACCTATCCGACCCCCGTGACAGCAACCCCACCACCTCGGCCGACGGGCACTCGACGTCGGCACCGACCAGGAAAGAGCACCCGTTTCATGAACGACAGTCCTGCCCAAGCGGGCGCGACGCGGCCCCGCATGCAAGCACCCGCCTCCGCCGTCGCCGCGACGTCCGGCGCCGCGTTCGACGAGGCGATCGCGCTGACCCGCCGGCTGAAGCTCCCGCACATCCGCCGGGCGATGGCCGAGATCATCCCGACCGCGAAGGCCCAACGATGGGATCCCGCAGAGATCGTCCGGGCCCTGCTCGCGGAGGAAGCCGCCGGCCGTGACGCCGCCAACCTCCGCACCCGTCGAACCCGCGCGGCGTTCCCCACCGGCAAGACCTTCCACATCTGGAACGAGGAGGCGTCCTCGATCCCGGTCCCCACACAGTCCTCCCTGCGAACTCTGGAATGGGTCGGGCGGCGCGAGAACCTCTGCGTCGTCGGACCCTCCGGCACGGGAAAGTCGCACTTCAGCGAGGCGCTCGGCCAGTCGGCGGTCGACGCCGGGATGACCGTCGCCTGGTTCACCATCGAGGACCTCGGGGCCCTGATCCGCCGTCACCGCGTCGACGACTCCGTCTCGAAGGCGATCTCCCGGATCACCCGAACCGATTTGATCATCGTTGACGACATAGGGCTCCTCCCGGTCTCGCCGGACGCCGCCGAAGGCTTCTACCGGCTGGTCGATGCCGCCTACGAACGGCGGAGTCTGGCGGTCAGCAGCAACCTTCATCCGTCTGGATTCGACGAGATCATGCCCAAGACCCTCGCCACCGCGACCGTCGACCGGCTCCTGCACCACGCCCACGTCGTCGTCACGCAGGGCGACAGCCACCGCCTCGCCGAGGCGACCACCGGACGGGGCGTCGTCCCGCTCGGCTGACCCACCAGCGGAGAGATCAACTGTCCACCGGGGACTTTCAACGTCCACCAGTGGGGAGATCAACTGTCCGCGAGCGGGGAACTCCTACTGTCCCTTGACATCGATGGGCGTGCGCATCCGAGGGTGTATCTGATATCGGCTGCAAGTGAGGTCGAAGAAGATCCTCGCAAGGCTTGTCCAAAGGCATCTCTGAATCGAAGCAAGTGGCGGATTATCCCGCCAGCCTAACCTCTCTCAATGGAAATTGACGACTATTCACTCGAATGAGTGATGACTGTCGGTGGGGGCTGCTTCGATGCGACCTATCCGCGAGGTTTCTCACCGAGGAGGGTTTCATGGAGGCGTTGTACGAGCGGCTGGCCGGGGCGGCAAGCGGGCTGTCGGTGGACGGTGCGATCAGGGTCACGGCCCGGTACGAGCCGGTGGCCGGCGTGGGGGCGCCGGTGGCGCCGCCGACCGTGAAGGTCAAGCAGACGATCAAGGACCCGGCGACGGGCAAGGAAAAGGAGGTCGACGGTCCGGGCCAGTTGTTCGAGGACCGGTGGGTCGGCGGGCAGCGCACGAGGGTGGTGCTGTTGGACCAGCGGCAGTCGCAGGCGAACCGCTGCGAGACGGCCCTGTTGGACGCCGTTGATGAGGGGGATGCGGTGGTGCCGCATCTGGCGCTTCACGTGAGGGCGGAAGGCCGGGAGCTTCGGATGACGAACCTGGATGCGCCGCACCGTTCCCGCGACGCGTACTTCCGGGACGCGCTGGACGAGGCCGGGGTGAAGTTCGACGACACGGACACGGGCCGGGCGCTGCGTGAAACGGGGACGGGGGACGTGCGGGCCTTCCTGGAGTCGGCGCCGTCGGACCTGGTGTTCGGCCTCTGGGATTCGCACCGCAAGCGGCGGGTGCAGTTGAAGGTGCCGCGCACCTACACCTCGGAGCTGGTGGGTCTGGATCCGCTGTCCGGGAAGCGGGCGGCGGGGCGGTTCGACAAGTGGAACTTTCCCGGCGACACCGTGGAGCTGACCGCCGACGGCTGGAGGCCGGTGGAGGGCACGGGGAAGAAGGTCAAGGGGAAGACGCTCAAGGCGTCGGCGGTCGGGCACGGGATGATCCCGCCGGTCGAGGGGATGGGCGGGGTGACGGTGCGGGCGATCGAGCGGAACGCGACGCTGGCCATGGCGGGCCTGCGGGCGCTGCGCTTCGGTGACGCGCCGAAGGAGTACGTGCGGGCGGGAAGGGCCCTGTTGGCGGCGCTGGCTCTGCTGGGGGACCGGCTGGCGTTCGCGGCGCCGGCGGTGCGGCTGCGGTCGGGCTGCGACCTGCTGCTGGTGTCGGAGCGGATCGAGTGGGTCGGCCGCGGGCGCGAGGGCGTGGCGGTGACGGAGCCGCTGGAGCTGGACACGGCCGCCGAGACGCTGGAGCTGTTCGAGCTCGCGCGCTCGCGGGCCGAGGAGGCGGGCCTCAAGTGGTCGAAGGAGCCGGTGCGGCTGCGGCCGAACGCGCAGGTGCAGCAGGCGATCGAGCGTTCCTTCCGCCTGGAGGGCATCGGCGAGGCGGAAGGCGAGTAGAGCGTCATGCCCTTCCACATCTCGGTGGAGCTGCTGGAGCCGCTCTACCAGGCAACCGCCACGGACGGTGAGCGCGCGGAATGGCCGCCCCACCCGGCCCGCCTGTTCTGCGCGCTGGTCGCGCACGCCGACCTCGACGATGCCGCGCACCGGATGGCGCTGACCTGGCTGGAGGCGCAGGAGCCGCCCGTGGTCACGGTGCCAGCCAGGCCCTTGGAGGCGGAGCACGCGCGCGCGGCGTGGGTGGTGACCAACATCGTGGACCCGGGGAAGGTGACCCACGGCCTGCTGCCGGGACGCACCGCCGGCGGCGTCCCCCGGGCGTGGGCGCAGAAGACGCTGTCCGGTACGCGGATGGTGTTCAGCTGGGCCGCCGAACCCGGGGAGGAACTCGCCCCGGTGCTGAAGGAATTGGCCTGCCGGGTGCCGTACTTCGGGCGCTCGACCGGGGCCGGGCTGCTGGATGCCTGGTGCGGCCCCGACGAGCCCGGCGACGAGGATGGGTGGCGGCGGCGTTGGAGGCCTGCCGCCGGCGGGGAGTACCCGAAGGGCTCGCGGCCGATCCGGATCCCCTACCGCGGGTATCTGGCGTGGCTGGAGGAGGCGTTCGAGGAGCAGCGGCCGTCCTGGAGCCAGGCGGTCACCCACCACTACCTCGACCCCGACTACACCGACTCGTCCGAAACGTCGGTCGTGGAGGGGCCGTTCGGTGACCTGCTGACGTTCTCGTTCGCCCCTGGCGTGGCGCTGGACCCGCGGTGGACGCTGGAGCTGACCGGCCGGCTGCGGGGCACGGTGATGAGCACCCTGGAGGCGATGGGCCACGACGTCGAGGCGATGACCACGGTCCACGGCCACAAGAACAGCCCGGACGACCCAAGGCCGGTCGCCTACCTCGCGCTGCCGTTCACCGGCCACCGCCACGCCGACGGGATGCTGCGCGGCCTGGGCATCGCCCTGCCCCGCGAGATGCCGACGCAGGACCGCAAGGCGCTGCTCGCCGCTCTCCTTCGCCATGACGGGGGCTTGCGCCGGATCTGGTTGGCGGACGGGGAGCCGCTGGACCTGGTGCGGGTCAGCCCGGCCGACCAGGACTCGTGGCCGCTGACCGTTCAGCCGTGGGCCTGGCAGGGGCCGTCGGCGGTGTGGACCACGGTGCTGCCGATGGTCCTCGACCGCTTCCCCAAGAAGAACGAGGAAGCCGCGTGGGCGGACTCGGTCGCGGCCAGCTGCATCGCGGCCGGGCTGCCCGAACCCGCGCGGATGCGGGTGAGCCCGCGCGCTGGCCTCGCCCCCGGCGTGCGAGACACGGACGGGTTCCCGCTCCGTCGCAAGGACGGGGAGCGGCCGCTGCCGAGCTGCCACGTGCGTCTGACCTTCCCAGTGCCGGTGTCGGGGCCGGTGGTGCTGGGCAGCAAGAAGAACTTCGGCCTGGGCCTGTGCCGCCCGGAGCCGCACTTCCGGGAGGACGACCAGTGACGGGCACCGAGCGGCTGCCAGTGATCGATGCGGGCGAGTTCCCGGCGTTCTTCCGGGAGGTCCACCACCACACCCACTGCCCCGACGGGACCGTGACTGCGGTGTGCGACGGATGTGAGGGCTGGGCGCCGTTCCCCTGGCAGAACGCCTACCTGGCCGCTGTGGCGGCCGGCGCGAACTGGCCCGACCTCGACGTCCCCACCGCGCTGGGGAAGACGACGTTCATCGACATCTGGCTCTTCCTCCTCGCGCAGCAGCACAGCTCCCACCAGCGCCAGGAACTGGGCCGCGAGCAGCGGACAGTGCCGCTGCGGCTGTTCTTCTGCGTCGACCGGCGCCTGGTGGTCGACCAGGCCCACCAGCACTCCACAGAGCTGGCCGCGGCACTCGCCGGGGCGCCGGCCGGTTCGGTGCGGGCGAAGGTCGCCGCCGTGCTGCGCGATCTCGGCGGCGGCGAGTTGCCGCTGAAGGTGGTGCGGATGCGCGGCGGCACCCGGTGGGAGTCGAACTGGGTGCGCAGCCCGGCTCAGCCGCTGGTGGTGACGTCGACGGTGGACCAGTACGGCAGCCGTCTGCTGTTCCGTGGCTACCACACCTCCGCGCAGCGGGCTCCGATCGACGCCGCCCTCACCGGGCACGACGCTCTGCTCGCCTTGGACGAGGCGCACTTGTCGAAGGCTCTGCTGGCGACCGCCGCCGACACCGTGCTCTACCAGCGGACGTCGGTGCGAGGGGAGTTGGCGGCGAGGGCGCTTCGGGTGGTGAGCCTGTCGGCGACCAGCGCCACCAGCGGCCGTCCCCGCCTGGGCATCAGTGACGACGACCATAAGCATCGGATCGCGGGGCCGCGGATCGCGGCCAAGCGCCACGTGACCCTGCTGGACGCCAGCAGTTGGTCGAAGAAGCCCGCGGAGGCGTTCGCCCTGGCCGCCGAGACCGGCCTGGATGCCGTCCTGCCCGTCCTGCGGCTGCCCGCGGTCGCGGTGATCGCCAACACCATCACGCACGCCCGCGCCGCCCACGAGGCGCTGGCCCGGCGCCCCGACGTGGACGTGCTGCTGCTGACCGGCCGCTGCCGGCCCGCGGAGCGCGACCTGCTCGTCACCGGCCCGCTGGCCGAACTCCTCGACGGTGTCAGCCGGGACCGCGAGCGCCCCCTGGTCGTGGTCAGTACCCAGACCCTCGAAGTGGGGATCGACTGCACGTTGGGGGCGATGGTCAGCGAATGCGGCGACTGGGCCTCCGTCCTGCAGCGCCTGGGACGCCTCGACCGCCGCGGCGAACTTGGCGCCGTGCCCGCGATCCTCGTCCGCACCCACAACCCTGATGACCCGGACCGCATCCCCGTCTACGGTCAGGCCGCCGCGAACACCTGGCGGTGGCTCACCGGGAAGGCCTCCACCCATGACACCCAGGATGCCGCCGAGCTGACCCCCCGCCTCCTGGACGGCCTGGTCCTCAACCCCGCCTCCCTGCCGGGTCTGTTGGACGGCACCGACACCGCGCCGCTCACCCGCGCCGGCGAACACATCCCCCCGGTCGAGCAGGTGCGGCTGGGCGCCTTCGCCCGCACCAGCCCCATCCCCGTCCCCGACGAATCGCCCGCCCCCTTCCTCCACGGCCTCGACACCGGCCAGCCCGAAGTCCAACTCCTGTGGCGCGCCGACCTCCCCACCGGCACCACCGACCCCGAGACCCTCGCCGAACACATCCGCACCACCCCCGTCCACACCGCCGAAACCCTCTCCCTGCCCCTCGCCGCGGTGCGCCGCTTCCTCACCCAACCCCGCGCAACCCCCGACACCAGCGACCTCGAAGGCCCCGACGCCGACACCACCCCCGAAGCCCGCAACCCACCCACCCGCCTGCGCACCACCGTCCTCCAACGCGAGACCGACGGAACCTGGACCACCCCACGCGGTGTCGGGGACCTGAAGCCCGGCGCCACCCTCGTCCTGCCCACCGCCGCTGGCGGCCACGATGCCTACGGCTGGACCGCCGACCCCGACGCCCCCGTCCCCGACCTCGGCGACCACCCCACCGACAACACCCGCACCCCGCTACGCCTCGACCCCGTCGTCCTGGCCAGTACCACCGGCGCCGACCCCGAGCAGTTCACCCCGATCATCAAGCAGGCCCTCACCGACCTCACCGCAGACCCCGACGACCCGGACGCCTTGAGTACGACCGACGCGGTCCGCGCCGCGATCACCCGGCTGCTCGCCGCCCTGCCCACCAACACCCCACCCGACAGCGCCGCCCGGCACACCCCGGCGCTGCGCCGGCGGCTGGAGGACTTGCTGGAGGTCGCCGAGTGGCGCACCGGACGGTCGGCTGCGGCCGGGGTGGTGCTGCTCGACCACGGTGGTCCGGGCCGGATCGTCCTCGTCCCGCCCCGGGTCGCCGACGCCGGCCGCTACCGGGTCGCCGTGGACGACGAGGACCCGGACAGCAGCAGCCTCACCCGCGCCGTCACCCTCAAACGCCACCATGAGGCCGTCGGCGAACGCGCCCGCGTCTTCGCCGAGGCCGTCGGGCTGCCCGAGGACCTGGTCGAAGCCGTCGTGCTGGCGGCCCGGGCGCACGACTGCGGCAAGGACCACCCGCGGTTCCAGTGCATGCTCTGCTCCGGTGACCGCCTGCTCGCCGAGTCCCTGCCCGAACCCCTCGCCAAGTCCGGAATGGACCCCGCCGACCGCGCGGCCCGCCGACGCGCCGCCCGCCTGGCCAACTGGTCCAAGGACCTGCGCCACGAAGCCCTCAGCGCCGCCGCCGTCCACACCTGGCTCGCCACCGACCCGGCCACCGCCCGAGGCCTCGACCACGACCTCGTCACCCACCTCGTCGCCGCCCACCACGGCTACGCCCGCCCGATGCTGCCCGCCTTCGCCGACCCCGAGCCGGTCCTCGTCGAGTGCACCATGCCCGACACCGCCACCGTCACCGTCTCCAGCACGGTGATCGGCACCGACTGGATGGGCCCACGCCGCTTCCGCGCCCTCAACCGGCGCTACGGCTTCTGGGGCCTGGCCCTCCTCGAAACGGTCCTGCGCCTCGCCGACATCGCCTGCTCCGAAGAAGGCAGCTGACCATGCACCAGCTCGAACTCCCCGCCCTGCGCTCCGACGACCCGCTCGGCTTCCTCGCCGCCCTCGGCATCCTCGAACTCACCACCGCTACCCTGCCCACCGAGCCGTACCTCCACTGGAAGGGCCCCGCCGGCGCAGCCGTCCTCACCACCGACCAGCCCCTCACCCTCGACACCCTCACCGAGCTCCTCGCCAGCCGCCTTCCGCCCAAGCCCGCCAAGACGGCCCGCACAACCGGGAACCCCGCTGATGCCGCCGAGACGGAGGACAGCGAGGCCGAGGACGCCGATGCGGCCGGCACGGAGGGGGAAGTCTGGGACTCCTTCCCGCACGTTCCCGGACTCCTGACCCGACCACGGGAGGACGCCACCGCCCCCAACGAAGCCCTGCGCATGCGCGTCGACGCCGCGCACCAGACGCTGCGCGAACTCGCCCGCTCCGAACGCGAGACGGGCGACCACCAGGCCCGCTGGTTCGCGTCCCTGACCAACGTCATGTGCTTCGAAGACACCAAACCCAAGACCGGCAAGAACGACCCGGAACCCGAGGAAGAACCGGGCTCCGCCACGGTGCGGCGCACCCCCGTCACCCCGCTGATCGCCGCCGCCGGCCAGATGACCATCACCGGCCTGATGCAGAAAGCCGTCCTCGGCTGCCACAAGGACCCACGGCAGATCCGCTCGGCCCTGGACGGCTGGCGCCGCATCCCCGACTACGCCTCCGCCAACTTCGACCACCGCTCCCTCGGCGACGCCCACACCAACTCCGAAGGCAAGCCCTACCAACGCGGAGCCCCCGGCCCCACCTGGCTCGCCCTCCACGCCCTCGCCACCTTCCGCCTCACCGCCACCGGCCGCACCCAAGCCGCCACCAGCTGGGACACCACCGACAACCGCGGCGCCCTACGCTGGCCCGCCTGGACACCCCCACTCACCACCACCGACGTGACCGTCCTCCTGGAACACCCCGCCGTCCGCGCCACCGAACCCGGCACCAACCGCAACGCCGGCATGCTGACCAACCTCGGCGTCACCGCCCTCTACACCGCACCCCGAACCGGCCTCAAACAATCCAACGGCCCCCTCGCCGCCAGCCGCCACCTCTGGCCCTAAAACCCCACCGCCAACCACGCCCCAACGCCCGGTCCTTGACAACTCCATAGCGCCGACAAACAAAACGAGACCCGACCGACCACGACTTCGGAACCCCAAGCACACACGAAGACACCCCACCGCACCGAAGCAACAAGTCCGAATTGCCCCGAAGGACGCCCCCTCAGACACAGCAACTGACCCGCCGAACGAACGAACCAGCAGCTCAACTACCGTCGCTCCGCACCATCCCGGTGCGGCACCGTCGCAGCCAGTTGCCGGCGTCGGGGGTGTAGTAGCCGGTGAGGGTCGCTCCGCACCATCCCGGTGCGGCACCGTCGCAGCAAGCTGACGAAGAAGTTCAGCGTCCTGGAGGACAAGTCGCTCCGCACCGTTCCCGTGCGGCACCATCGCAGCGCGGGGTCCCCGGCCCAGGGATCCGGACGTCCTACGTCGCTTCGCACCATCCCGGTGCGGCACCATCGCAGGCACTCTGCGGCCGAGGCCTTCGAGAGGTCTGGCCGGCGTTGCTCCGCACCATCCCGGTGCGGCACCATCGCAGCCTGCTCGGGGAAACCGGCTTCGTCCCGCACCCGCCCGTCGCGCCGCACCATCCCGATGCGGCACCATCACAGCGGCGCGCACACGCCTGACGACGCCGAGCGCCTCCGCTGTCCCTCCGCGCCGGTGCGGCACCATCGGAGCATGGTCCGCCCACGCCTCATCCGAGATGTGCTAGCGCGGGTTCCTCCGCGCCGCTCCAGCGCGGCACCATCGCAGAGCGAATATGCCGCGTAGGGTGATGCCAGCCGTCTGGCGCCCCTCCGTACCCGCCTGGTGCGGCACCATCACAGCCAGGTCACGGTCGGCGCCGGCCCGACCTGGACCAACGCCCCTCGGCACCAGCCTGGTGCGGCAACATCGCGGCCCGATCGCCCTTGCTGGCAGGGCCCCCTCCATCACCGTCGCTCCGCACCATTCTGGTGCGGCACCATCGCAGCGACCTGCCGTGGATCGGTGGCCTCATCGACCAACTCGTCGCTCCGCACCATCCCAGTGCGGTACCATCACAGGTCCTTGGGCTTCATGTCTTTGACCGGGACGAAGGCTGGTTCCTCCGCACCTTCTTGGTGCGGCACCATCGGAGCCTGGCCACCTCGGGGCACACCGACCAGCCCGTCCTGGTTTCGGGCCCCACTGGTGCGGCACCACCCAGCTGGCCGGCTATCAGGCCGGGCGCGCCTCCGCACCACTTCGGTGCGGCACCATCGCAGCACGAGGGCAATCAGCATGGGCGACACGTTCGCCCCGGTCGCTCCGCACCATCCCGGTGCGGCATCATCGCAGCTTGTACTCGTGCGCTTCATCCATAAAGACGTAGTCGCATTCCTCCGCACTATCCGCGTGCGGCACCATCGCAGCCCGATACCGCCCTTGGTGACCTGCTTGATTGCCCGCGTCGCTTCGCACCGTCCCGGTACGGCACTATCGCAGCCATTCGTTGGCCGTGTAGACCTTGGTCGGGTCGACGTCGCTCCGTACCATCCCGGTGCGGCACCATCGCAGCTTCTACGACATCCTCGTCCCGACAGCCCGGCACTGGTCGCTCCGCACCATCGCAGCGACGGCGTCGCGTACCTGCGCCTCCGCTCCGCCAGGTCGCTCCGCATCATCCCGTGCGGCACCATCGCAGCGATGCGGTCTCACTGTCGTCGGTGAGTGGCGAGTCGCATCGCTCCGCACCGTTCCGGTGCGGCACCATCGCAGCCGGTATGCCACCGCCCCCTCGACGTGGATGAATGAAGTCGCTCCGCACCACCCTGGTGCGGCACCGTCGCAGCGTCGCCGCCTCGGCACAGCCCGGCAAGGAGGACCTGTCACTCCGCACCATCCCGATGCGGCAGCATCGCAGCGTCGACGAGACCGCCCCGCAGATCACCCTGCTGGCCCGGTCTCTCCGTGCCGTCCCGGTGCGGCACCATCGCAGCACGTCCTGGTGCTCGTCGTCACCCGATACACTCCGGGGTCGCTCCGCACCATCCCGGTGCGGCACCGTCGCAGCCTCCCGCTGTCTGTCTGCGAGATCGACGCCGACCGGTCGCTCCGCCACCATCCGCGTCACTCTGTCCCGGCGCGCACCGTCGCAGCCACAGGTACAGCTTCGGCTTGACCGCGACCTCGATCGTCACTCCGCCCCCTCCCGGTGCGGCACCATCGCAGTGAGTCTGACCTCGCGACGCGCTGCACCAGCCATCCCTGTCGCTCCGCACCACCTCGGTGCGGCACCATCGCAGCGCAGACCATGCGTTCATGGGCTTGGACGCCGGCACATCCCTCCACCCCTTCCCGGTGTCATACCATCACCGCGTGAAGGTCCACCAGGGCGACTGCTCTCTCGGTCGTTGCTCCGCGCCCTCCCAGCACGGCGCCATCGCAGCAGGTCCGCGCAGGCCGCGCACGGGTCCGGGTCCTGGTCCTAGTCGCTCCGCACCACTCCGGTGCAGCACGAGCGCAGCACGCGGGCCGAGGTCCTGTCGGCCGTCGCCGACACCGTGTCTCCGCAACCGCACTGGTGCGGCACCATCGCAGCTACCCGGCCAGTACCAGCTCAATGGGAGATCCGACGGTCGCCATCCCGGTGCGGCACCATCGCTGCTCCAACTGCTCCAGTGCTCCGCGCACCGTCTCGTAGTCGCTAGTCGCTCCACACCGTCCGGGGTACGGCACCATCGAAGCAGGTAGCGGTAGCGGTCCTCGCTGTCGGCCTTCAGGGTCGCTCCACACCGTCCCGGTGCGGCATCGTCGCAGGCCCACCTTCGACCCCGTCCCCGCCCTGGTCGGGACCAGTCGCTCCACATCATCCTGGTGCGGCACCATCGCAGCAGCACGCCCGTCAGCCGCCGCCGTTGCGCCACGTCGTCGCTCCGCACCATTCCAGTGCGGCACCATCGCAGCGCCGACGAGACTGGCATGCGCTGGGGTGAGTACACCGTCGCTCCGCACCATTCCGATGTGGCACCATCGAAGCAACAAGTGCCAGGCCGTTGCCTATGCCTACCTGGCCTCCCTCCGCACCGTCCCGTTGCGGCACCATCGCAGCGCGTTGAGGAGGATCGATTCCAGCGGCGCGGTGCCGTAGTCGCTCCGCACCATCCCGGTGCAGCACCATCGAAGTAGCGGTGCAATCTTTCGCGGGGTGGCCAGTTGGCCGTCGCTCCGTACCATCCCGGTGCGGCTCCATCGCAGCTACGCGGCTGCCGGCGCGTTCACCGCCCCCTACTTCGTCGCTCCGCACTATCCCGGTGCGGCACTATCGCAGCTTGATCGACACGGCCCTGATGCATCACACCATGTGGGTCGCTCCGTACCGTCCCGGTGCGGCACCATCGCAGCTTGAACTCGTGGCTCTCGTCGATGAAGGCGTAGTCGAATCGCTCCGCACCATTCTGGTGCGCCACCAGCGCAGCAATGGCGTCGGCCTCGATGTCCGGGCCGCTCGCCTGATGCCTCCGCACCACTTCGGTGCGGCACCATCGCAGGCAGTCCTCACCGCAGACGGGCGCCGACCGTGCCAACGTTCTTCCTCACCGGCCCCATCGCAGATCGAAGAGCGCGGGCGTTAGCGGCCTCAATTCGGAGCGGCTTCGAACCACTTCGGTGCGTCTCCATCGCAGTGCCTTGGCCTGCTCGCGCTTGCCCGCGAAGATCAGGGCTGCTCCGCACTCTCCCGGCGCGGCACCATCGCAGCAAGGGCGACCTTGGCGGCCTCGTCACCGCCGGCCGCGAGCCGCTCTGCACCATCCCGGTGCGGCACCATCGCAGGTGCTCTATCCACCCGAGGCAGCTGTGGCGCAACCAGCTTCGCTCCGCACCATCCCGGTGCGGCTCCATCGAAGCCTCGCCTGCTCGCTCCACGTGGTTGAGGCCCTCGCCCGCGTCTCCGCACCCGCCTGGCGCGGCACCGTCGCAGCATCGACCCTCACGGCGACTCGTCGTACCACGTCGCGACGCCTCCGCACCACTTCGGTGCGGCTCCATCCCAGCCAGTAGCCGCCGCGGCCCGGGCCGAGGGAGTGCAGCGTGCCTCCGCGCCACTTCAGTGCGGCACCATCGCAGTCAGACCGTAGCCTGCTTGACTGCGTCGCCGGGCTTCGGGCGCCTCCGCACCTCGCCGGGGCGGCGCCATCGCAGCGAAAAGCTCAAGACCGCGGTGAAGGGGCTGTTGGACGTCGCTCTGCACCATTCCGATGCGGCACCATCGCAGCTACCTGCGCATCAACGCCGTCAAGCAGGCCCAGGACTTCGCTCTGCACTATCCCGGGGCGGCATCATCACGGGATGGAGGTCACCGGGGCGACCGGAGGCCAGGTGGAAGTTGCTTCGCGCCACTTCGGTGCGGCACAACCGCAGCGTCCCCGCCAGCCTCGCTCTCGATATCGCGACCACGGGTGCCTCCGCACCACATCGGTGCGGCACCATCGCAGCGTGTATTTCACGGACACCACCGTTACCCTGCTGGGGTCGCTCCGCACCACCCCGGTGCGGCACCATCGCAGCTACAAGGGCCTGGCATCGAAGGTCCTTGCCGCGTACCTGTCGCTCCGCATCATCCCCGTGCAGCACCATTACGAGATCGGCGAGCACGACCTGCGGATGGGTATACCGAGTTCCACTCCTCTGTCCGCGGCTACCCACCAAGGGTGGCTGAGGGTCGTAGCGGAAGGGGAATCGGTGGGGACTTGTCGGGGACCACGCGTCGGTCACCATCGCCTCTGAGGTGCCTTTCGGTGAACGAACAGCGCGGGCTGTCTACCGGCTGACGTGCAGCGATGGTTATGGCCGGGCGACTGGGGGTCAAGCGGGTTCTGGGGCGCCAGTTGTGAGGTCTCCGGACGTGGTCGATGGTCCACGCCACCGCCCAACCCGCCTCGGCGATCGGTCCGGCAACAACGGCTCTATCCGCGCCCACTGCGCATTGGTCTACGACACACATCAACCAACGATCAGATGATCTACAGGAAGCGCCCGAGCCTGTGCCGTTGTCTCGGGGCTGGCGGCAGGTGTGGGGGAGCGGCGGAGGAAGGTCGTACCGTCGGGGCCGGCCGGTTCGAGTTCGATGGCGCGGCGTAGTTGTTCCATGCGTTGGGGCAGGGGGTGCCAGCCGGGTTCTGCGGCCATCTCGGTGTTGAGGTCGTGGATGGCGCGGGCGTAGGCGCGGGCGAGGCCGCGGAAGTGCAGGGGCAGGCCGGGGCGGGGGCGGCCGCTGGGGGCGATGCTGACCCACAGGGCGTCGGTGGTCTCGTTGGCCGGGCCGGTGGGTCGGGTGGGGTCGCGTGCGACGAGGTGGCTGCGGACGGTGAGCCAGTGGCGCATCGCGGCCCGGGTGGGGCCGGACAGGGTGACGGTCTCGGTGGTGGGCGTGGTGCGCGGGTTGCGGTGCTGGGGGAGGCGGGTGAGGCGGATCGTGCCGCGGTGCAGGTCGACGTCGTCCGTGCGCAGGACGCAGAGTTCGCCGGCGCGGCAGCCGGTGTCCAGCACGGTTCCGATGATCGCGAGGATCCGGCTGCGGGACTCGGACCGGCCGGGGCGGGCTGAGTGCTCCAGGTGGCCGAGGAGAACGCTGCGCGGGCGGGCGGCCACCACGGGCCGGAGCTCGACCCGCGGCGTGTCGCGCTCAGGGAGCGTGACGGTGATGCCGGCTCGGGCGCCGAGGATGCGGAGGCAGTCCTCCCGGACGCGCATGGATGCGGGTGAGGCTTGGCCCGGTCGTGCGGCGGGCTTGCGCCGCAGCAGGCCTCGCCCGGCGGCAGTGAGATAGGAGGCGAGGGTGTCCGGCGCGAGGAGCGTGGTGAGTGAGTCGGCGGCCGTGGGCACGATCGCGCCCCGCTCCAGGGCGGTGCGCAGTTCGCCGGCGACCCAGCGCAGTTGCTTCGCCCGGGACATGCCCGTCGGCGGTTCGCAGGCGCGCTCGACGAGGGCGTCCAGCGCCTCGACCGAGGGTGCTGCTGTCGTCGGGGCGTCCGCCATGAGGTCACCCTAGCGCCGGGTCGGGGCGGGTCGGCGGGTTCTTGCCGGCGGAGGGGTTCGGAACGCCTCGCAGGAGTCTCGGTTCTAATAACTGGCTTGAAGCAAGATCGTCGGTGGGCGCGCGGCCGGCATGGTGGCTGTGTTCTCCGGCCTTCCCCATTTCGGTGGTGACCGTCCTTCGGCGGCCGGCGAGGGGGCCGCGCCAGGGCATCCGCCGGATCTTGCGGCGGCGCCTGATGATGACTTCCGGACTCCGTGGGCACCCCGGTCAGTTCTGATGGACCGTCAGCAAACTCAGCATTGGGTCAGCATTGGTCCTGTCAGACGCTGTCGCGGAGGGTCGAACCGTGTCATGCGTCGAGTGCGGAAGCGAGTGCCGACGGGGGCGTTCGGGGGTGAGCGCAGGGGTACTTCGGGTCAGGGGTGTGGTGGCCGGGGCCGCCACACCCCCGATTGCCTGACGTGCAGGTCAGCGCGCGTTTCCGCGGGGCTTGAGGGGGATTCCCGGGAGCTCCGGGGCGGGCAGGCGGTCGCCCGGGTAGCCCTCGACGGCGCCGTAGCGGTCGGAGTTCGCGGAGCTCATCCACTCCTCGCGGGCTCGGGTAATGTCTTCGTGGGACCGCCCGATGAAGTTCCACCACATGACGATCTGCTCCTCGAAGGGCGTGCCGCCGAGGAGGACGGTGCGGGCGTCGGTGTCGCCGGTGTTGGTGAGGGTGACGGTGGTGGCGCCGGGGACGAGGTAGCCGAGGTCGGCGGGGTGGAGCGGGGTGTCGGCGAAGCGGACCTCGCCGGTGTCGACCAGGAGGCCGTGCTCGAAGGCGGGGTCGACGTCGAGGGTGACGGTGGCGTGCGGGCGCAGGGTGATCTCGGCGCCGAGCAGGGGGGTGAAGGTGGGGACGGGGGAGGTGTCCCCGGCGAGGGTGCCGAGGAAGACCCGGGCCTCGCCGCCGTCCAGGGCGACCGGGGCGGGCGCGTGGTGGTGGAAGGCGCGGCCGGTGTGCCGGTGCTCCTCGGGCAGGGCGACCCACAGCTGTACGCCGTGCAGGGTGGTGGTGGCCGGGGTGGAGACCTCGGAGTGGGCGATGCCGTGGCCGGAGGTCATCAGGTTCACCTCGCCCGGCCGGACGTGGGCGTGGATGCCGAGGCTGTCCCGGTGCTCGATCTCGCCGGTGAAGAGCCAGCTGACGGTCTGCAGGCCGGTGTGCGGGTGCGGGGCGACGTCCATGCCGCCGGTGTGGGCGACGTCGTCGGGGCCGTAGTGGTCGACGAAGCACCAGGCGCCGATCAGGGTGCGGGAGCGCTGCGGCAGCGTCCGACGCACTGTCATCGCGCGCGGACCGCCGAGCGGGACGTCCCTCGGGGGCAGGACCTCGACGCGCGGGTCGGCGGCGTGCGGGTCGATGAGGTCGGTCTCGGTGGTGCTCACGGTCGGGGTCCCTCCCAGGTGCAAGTAGTTCTAGATTCAACTATCATGCCATGGCAGAGTGACGGGTGACAACGATCGGCCAAGGAGTTCAGGTGAGTGACGTGACGGTGGTCCCGGCGGACCGGCGGGTGTTCATCGACAAGCAGAGCCCCCAGGCGTACAAGGCGCTCGTCGCGGCCGCCGAGGCGGCGCGCGAGGTGGCGGCGGAGGCCGGGCTGGACCGTCGGCTGGTGGAACTCGTCAACCTGCGGGTGTCGCAGATCAACGGCTGCGCCTACTGCCTGAACGTCCACACCAGGGCCGCGCTGCGCGAGGGCGAGACCACCCAGCGGCTGGGCGTGCTCCCGGCATGGCGCGACACCGAGGTGTTCGACGCGCGGGAGCGCGCCGCGCTTGCGCTGGCCGAGGCGACCACCAGCCCGGCGGACGCGGTCGTGCAGGAGGCCGCGTACGGCGTCGCGCGCGAGGTGTTCAGCGAGGCGGAGATCTCGGCGGTGGTGTGGGTGGCGATCACCATCAACTCGTTCAACCGGGTCTCCATCATGAGCAAGCACCCGGTCCGCCCGGCCCCGGCGCGGTAGCCGATCGGAGGGGGAAGGGCTCCGTCTTTCGGCGGAGGTCCTCCTTGGGCGGGTGTACAGCCGATTCCTCCTGGCGGTGGATGACCGATCGTCAGTTCGGGGGTGAGGCTGGGCGTCGAGGGCGGGCGGGTGCTCGCCGCGGGGTCAACTGGGGGGCGCATGAAGCAGGGTGGGGGACGTACGGCGTCGGGCGGGGCGCGCACGGTGCGGCGCACCGTTTCGGCGCTGGCGGCGACGGTCTGTCTGGCGCTGGCGGCGCCGGTCGCCTCGGCGGCGGCCGCCGGGCAGGACGACGGGTCGAACGGCGGCGAGCGGACCGCCGCCGACCGCCGGACGTCGGCGCTGCGGGCGGTGACCGGCGCGGGCGCGGTCTCCGCGATCGCCGAGGTCAGGGACCGGAACGGGGTCTGGCGCGGCGGATCGGGCGTCTCCGACCTGGCCACCGGCACGCCGGTCCGCACCGACGGGCGGTTCCGGGCCGGCAGCATCACCAAGGTGTTCACCGCCACCACCGTGCTCCAGCTGGTGGGGGAGGGCCGGATCGGCCTGGACGACCCGGTCGAGCGCCACCTTCCGGGCGCCGTCCCCGACGGCGCGCACATCACCGTGCGCCAACTGCTCAACCACACCTCCGGCCTCTGGGACCCGACCAACGAGAAGGGCGGGCTCTTCCCCGACCCGACCGACCCGGCGGCCGTCCGGACCTGGCTGGACCAGGGCGGCCTGACCCGGACGATCACCCCGGCGCAGGTGGTCGCGGCTTCGGTGGCGCACACGCCCGCCTTCCCGCCGGGCACCTCGTGGGGCTACTCCAACGTCAACTACACCCTGCTCGGCATGATCATCGAGCGGGTCACCGGGCACGGCTACGCCCAGGAGATCACCGCGCGCCTCCTGCGCCCGCTCGGCCTGACCGGGACGTACTTCCCGGGGACGGCCACCGACATCCGCGGCCCGCACGCGCACGGCTACCTGACGCTCGTCGAGGGCCCCGGCCCGGCGGACCGCAGCGACCGGGACGTGACCGTGCAGAGCGTCTCCTGGGCGAACTCGGCGGGCGAACTCGTCTCCACCCTGAGCGACCTGAACCGCTTCGAGCAGGCCCTGACCGGCGGGCGGCTGCTCCCGCCCGCGCTCATGAAGGAGATGACCACGACGGTCCCGATCGTGGTCGACGGCCAACCCACGGGACTGAGCTACGGGCTGGGACTGGCCCGGTGGCAGCTGTCCTGCGGGGTGGTCTACGGGCACGACGGCGGGGTCGCCGGGTACAGCTCGCAGCTGTGGAACTCGGGGGAGCGCCAGGTCGCGATGTCCGTCACCCCGCGCGGGGACGAGACCCAGCTCCAGGCGCAGGCGGTCGCGGGGTACGGCTTCCTGGAGCAGGCCTTCTGCGGCACCCGGTAACACCGTGGCGCCGTGACACCATGGCGCCGTGACACCGCTGGAGCCGCCTGCGGCTCGGTGGCGGAGAATGACCGGCGTGACGGACACGACACTCAACCTCTGGAAGCAGCAGCTCGGCCGGGTGCCCGACGGGCTGTGGGACCGCACCGACCTGACGGTGCTCATCCTCGCCGACACCGGGATCACCCAACTCCCGCCCGGGATCGGGAGGTTGACGGCGCTGCGCACCCTCGACCTCGGGCACAACCGGCTCGCCGCGCTCCCCGCGGAGCTGGGGAGCCTCACCGGGCTCGGCGACTTCCTCTACGTGCACGACAACGCGCTGACCGTCCTGCCGGACACCCTCGGCCGGCTCACCGCACTGCGCTACCTCAACGTCGGCGAGAACCGGCTCACCGAACTCCCCGCCACCATCGGAGAGATGGCCTCCCTGGTCGAGCTCCGTGCGCAGCACAACCGGCTCGGCACGCTGCCGGAGTCCATCGGCAGGCTCGGCGCGCTGCGCGAACTCTGGCTCCGCGGGAACGAGTTGACCGCGCTGCCGGAGTCCGTGGCCGGGCTCACCGAGCTGCGCGAGCTGGAACTCAGGGAGAACGCGCTCACCGAGATCCCGGCTGCGCTCGCCGGACTGCCGCTGCTGCGCCGCCTCGACCTGCGCGGCAACCGGATCACCGAACTGCCGCGCTGGCTGACCGAACCGGGCGAGTCGGGCGTGTCGGGCGGGTTGCCGGTGCCGCCCGGGTCTCCGATGCCGCCCGCGTTTCCCGCGTTGGAGAAGCTGGACCTGCGGTGGAACGAGGTGCGGCCGTCGCCGCAGGTGCTGGCCGCGCTCGCCGCGCGCGGGTGCGTCGTCCTGTACTGAGCGGGCCGCCGGTCGGGGCGGCCGGAAAAGATCTTGCGCTCGGCCACCGGCCTGCTACGGTGGATGACATGAAGCGCGCTGCACTCGTCACGACGACGCCGGAGAGAGTCCCGGCGCGCTGACTGCTGACCTAGTCCGAAGCCCCGGGGCGAGTGCCCCGGGGCTTCGTCGTTCCCGGCTCCACTCGCCCGCAGTCCCAGAGTGGAGACCAGAACCATGAACGCCCAGCCCGCGTACGACAACGCCGTACACCACAGCGCCGTGCACGACCACCCCGCGCACGACCACCGCAGGCTCGGCCGTGAGCTCGACCTGTTCGACACCGACCCGCTGATGGGCGCCGGCCTGCCGTACTGGCTGCCCGACGGCGCCGCGATCCGGCACACCCTGGAGGAGTTCATCCGCGGCCGTGAGCGCCGGGCCGGCTACCGCCACGTCTACTCCCCGGTGCTCGGCAAGCGCGAGCTGTACGAGATCTCCGGGCACTGGGCGCACTACCGCGAGGACATGTTCCCGCCCATGGAGCTGGGCTCGGAGGAGGTGGTGCTGCGGCCCAGCCTCTGCCCGCACCATGCCCTGATCTACCGCTCCCGTGCCCACAGCTACCGGGAACTACCGTTGCGGATGGCCGAGTTGGGCGGGATGTACCGCTCCGAGCCGTCCGGGGTGCTGGGCGGGCTGACCAGGGTCCGGGCGATCCAGCTGAACGACGCCCATGTGTTCTGCACCCCGGAGCAGGCCGCCGACGAGGCCGTCGCCGCACTGGAGTTGATCCGCGAGGCGCACCGGGCGCTCGGCATCGTGCCGGTCCGCTACCGCCTCTCGCTGCCCGGTGCGGGCGGCAAGTACGTTGCCGATCCGGCGCTCTGGGAGCGTGCCACCGCGCTGCTCACCGACGTGCTGGAGCGGTCCGGAGTGCCGTTCGAGGCGGCGGAGGGCGAGGCCGCGTTCTACGGGCCCAAGATCGACGTGCAGATCGCCGACGGCGCCGGGCGCGAGTTCACCCTCTCCACCGTCCAGATCGACTTCCACCAGCCCGAGCGGTTCAACCTGCACTACATCGGCCCGGACGGCGCCAAGCACCGCCCGGTGATGGTCCACCGCAGCGTGATCGGCAGCGTCGAACGGGTGGTCGCCCACCTGATCGAGCTGTACGGCGGCGCGTTCCCGGCCTGGCTGGCGCCCGTCCAGGTCGTGCTGCTGCCGATCTCCGACGCCGAACTGCCGCAGGCCGAACGGCTCCGGCAGCGCTGCCTCGACCTCGGGCTGCGGGCCGAGGTCGCCGGGCCCGAGCACGGAACCCTCGGTGCCCGGATCCGGGAGGCCAGGCTGGTGCCGTACCAGGCGGTGATCGGCGCCAAGGAGGCCGTGGACGACCGGGGCGCGCTGCGGCTTCGGGACGGCCGGCGGCTGGAGCCGCTGCCGGCGGAGGAGGCGTGGGCCCGGATCGGCGCGCTGGTCGCCGCCTGCGGTGCCGAGCTGTGGGAGGACGGTCCCGGGCGGTGAGCGGGCGGTGAGCGGGCCGTCGAGGACGCGGTGCCCGTCGGGCCGGTGGCGAACGTACGACTAGTGCGGCTCGCGGTGTGTCGGCCGGGCCGTGGGCGGCGGCCGCCCGTCGAATGGGCGCGGCGGCCGAGTCCACGGCCGCCGCTGTCCCCACCCGTACCGGAGGTATCCCGTGCGCATCCCGCGCAGGCTCGCCGCCCCCGCTCTCGCCGGCTCCCTCGCCCTCGCCGGGGCCGTCGCCGCCACCCCGGCCGGCTCGGCCCAACTCCGCCCGCTGCCCGTACCCGACGGCCGCTACTGCGCCGCCGTGCTCGGGCACGTTCCGGGCGCGGACGCGGCCTCGCCGGTCCTCGGGCGGGCCTGCGCACCGGACACCCTCGCCGACGCGCTCGCCGGGGCGGACGGCCTGACCCGCACGGCGGAGCGACCGGGCGACCGCGTGGTGCTGCTGGTGGAGGAGTAGCGGGCCGGGCCCGCCGGTCTGCCTCGACCGTCTGCCTGCCTGCTTGGCTGCCTGAGCGCCTCGGCCGGCTGGGCGCCTCGGCCGCCTTGGCCTCGGCCTGCCTCGGCCGCCGACCGCCGGGAGACGCCCGGCGGTCCCCGGCCGTCCAGGAAGGACCCGAGCCGGTTGGGCGCGTCCAGGAAGTCCAGCGCCGAGCGCGACGGCGGGGTGTCCACGACGATGAGGTCCCAC
>NZ_JBEOUW010000053.1:0-56094 GCF_040303045.1 Kitasatospora sp. NPDC096140 | reverse complement strand
GGCGGATCTTCCGCCACGCCCGGTGCAGCCCGAACTGGCTTACGTCAGCAGCCAAAGCCGTCCTCACCCTGGAGCTTCAACGCTGAAAGAGCTCACTGGCTGCAGCCCGGACTACGGTCGCGACGGACCCGAGGCCCGGAAGGTGCTACGGTCCCCGGAGCCGGCCTGCATCTGGCAGATCGGGCGGTACTCAGGGTCAGGAGTTGAGGATCTCCTGGATCCGGGCGGCGACCCGCGAGGCCTGGAGGTCGCGGCCCTTCTCATTGGGGTGTGCGTAGAAGGGGATCGGCTGGCCGAGGATTGTGACCTGGGAGGGCTCGAAGATGCCGCCGATGCCGCGCTCGGCGCCGTCGCACGCCGTGTTGGCGCCGGTAGTGTCGTAGAGGTCGACGAAGTCGGCGCCGGCGTCGGCGGCGGCCTTCTCCATGGTGTCGTCGAGGCGCTTTTGGGCCTGGTCCAGAACGGGCAGGGCGTCCTGGGGGACGTCGGAGAACGGCAGGCTCTTCTGGCCAGGGGCCGCCGTCAGACACTTGGTGGCGTCCTGGGCACCAGGCGGGGGTATCCGACCAGCACGCGCTTGGCGTCGGGGGAGCGCGAGGCCATGTGCTGGAACATCGTGGCCAGGTCGCTGCCGACCTGTGTGAGTCGGCCTTCCAGCCACGTCTTGCCGTCTCCCGACGTGAAGAAGGCCCCGCACTCCGCGGACGGGGAGGAGGCGTCCACCGGTTCCCCGGGCACTCCGGCCGCGCCCCGGAGATTGTCGGAGCACTGCTTGAGGATGCGGATGAATCCCAGCGTGTTGCCGCCCAGACTGCCTACGGCCAGGCGGGTGTCGGCGTTGAGGGCGTTCTCCTGCGCCGAAACCGACTGGAAGAACCCCAGGCTCTGCTTCTGCCAGAAGTTGTCGATCAGCGCGCCCAAACAGGAGACGTCCGCTTGGACGTTGAGCGTGACGCCCTTGGCCGCCAAGGGTCCGGGTGGCGACGGTGGGGTAGTTCTCATCGGCCTGGAAGCAGAGGGTGTGGCGGTTGCCGTAGGTGGCGATGCCGTAGTTCGAGGTGTAGGAGTCGCCGAAGAACACCGTCGGCACCGGCTGAGCGTCCGCCGCGCCGGCGGCAGCCGCCGGGAGGGCGAGCGCCAGGCAGCTGCCCAGCGCGACAGTGACAGCGGCCATCCGGGCCCGCGAGGCGGTCGCCGTGGTGCGCGTGGCTGAAGGCATGGCGGTGCCCTTTCGTCGGATCCGTGACGGGACGAACAGAATGCAACTGCACGTATTCATGGATGCGCTTTCCGTTACGATCCAGCGGGCGCGCCGCACCCGGGCGATCCCGACAACCCCTCCAGATCCATTCGCCCCATCGGCCGAAACCAGCCAGGAAGCGACAGCGGGCGAAGCGCGTCCCCGCACGCGCGGGGGTCAGCCGGCGAAGCTGCTCGACCTGGCCGATGCCCATAGCTCCTCGGATCGAGCGGGGCTCGCCAGCCGACGTTCTTCCGGTCAGGTCAGTGGCTTGTCGGAGCCCGTGGCCTAGAGTGCAGCCTCTGACGGGCTGACGGCCGGAGAGGGGCTGGGCGATGACCGAGGCGTGGGACCGGCTCCGGGCGATCATGGGCGAGCCGGTCTACATCCCGGCGCGAGTGCCGTGGGAGCTGGCACCGGCCGAACTCGGGGTCCAGCTGCCGTCGGACTACCGGGCGTTCGTCGACTTGTACGGCGCGGTGAACCTGAACGGCGAGTGGGGCGTGCGATCACCGACGAAGCATTCCCGCATAGCCGACTCTCCGGGCGGCCTGGCTGGGTGGCGCTTTGAGACCGACACCGAGTTCCGGGAGCAGGTTGAGGGTGAGGACGAGTTCTGGGACCAGGAACACACCCCTGTCTTTCCGGACCCGGGCGGGCTGCTGCCCTGGGGCATGAACAGCAATCACAACTACTGCTGCTGGCTGACCACCGGCCCGGACCCGGAGCAGTGGCCGGTGGCCGTGTTCTGCGACTTCGACGGCATCGCCGACGGTGAACTCGCCCGTTTCGACGGCGGCTTCGCTGAGTTCGTGGCGACCGTACTCACCGGCGCCTACGCCCATGAGGATGAGTTGCTGGTGCGCCCGGACCCGGAAGAGTGGGGATCTCAACCGGTCCGACCACTCTGGACACCCGCCTACGACTGGACCGGCAAGGACTGGGGCGCGGAGTGGGGCATCTCCTGGTACCGGCCCACCGGCTCGACGGAGATGCCCTGGACCAGGTAACGACGATCCGGTACACCACTGTGACTGTGCCGAGGCTGCCTCAACTCGTGCGCGACAGGAGGAACGACCCCACCCGTGAGCTGGATGGTCAAGCGGCGAGGGCGAGAGCGAGGGCGGAGTAGGAGCAGGCGGTCGCCTCGTCGAGCGCTACTGCAACGACCTCAAGGACCCTCGTCCCCGCGCCAGCGGGGGTCAACCGTCCGTGATCGGCCGGCTGGTCTGGCACACCGGGGTCTCCCCGCGCTGCGGGAAGTGTTCTCCGCCGCCCGGCACCAGAGGTGCTGGGTCCACAAGGCCCGGGATGTGACGAACGCCTTGCCGAAGTCCGCACAGCCTGGCGTGACGAAGGCGATGCAGGAGATCTACAACGCCGAGGACCGCGCGCACGCCGAGAAGGCGATCGAGGCGTTCGCGAAGACCTACGGCGCCAAGTGGCCCAAGGCCGTCGCCAAAATCACCGACGACCGGGACGAGTTGCTGGCGTTCTACGACTTCCCAGCCGAGCACTGGATCCACCTGCGGACCACGAACCCGATCGAGTCGACGTTCTCCACGGTCAAGCTGCGGACCAAGGTCACCCGCGGAGCCGGCCGCCCGGCCGCCGCACTCGCGATGGTGTTCAAGCTGGTCGAGTCCGCACAGGTCTGCTGGCGCGCGATCACCGGCGCCCACCTCGTCGCCCTCGTCCGCTCAGGCGCACGGTTCGAGAACGGCGTCATGGTCGAGTGCGAGGAGACCGCTGCCGCCTGACCACGTCGCATCGGTCATCGAGAACCCTCGACGATTGTCCTCACCGAGGCGGCACGTGACCGGGTGGAAGCTCGCCACGCTCGGGGAACCAGAGTTCTCCGCCCGGCATATCCTGGCGAGCCTCTATGAAGTACTCAACCTCGCGGTCGAGCTGGACCCCCGGCACAAGATCAGCAATCGTTGGCAGGACTGCATCTGGAACAGGGTAGACGTTGTACATCCACACGTCGTCGCCTCGGTCAAAACCTCCGCGGACCTGAACGATGTCCTCTCGGCCCAGTACGGCAACCACGACCCGCTCGAAGTCGCCGCGCCAGACCACAAGGTCCCATGCGACGTTCTTCCCCTCATGGAAGGGATACGGCCGCGCGCTCAAAGTTGTCCCCCTCGGGTCGAGTCACCCCAACGTGCCCAGCTCCGTCTATGGTCCGATCGCTGCCCCGTGATCCACAAGCCTTGACGATTGCTCCGGCCGAGCTCTGGTCTACGCCCCGCTGGAAGCCCCCTGCCGTCCTCGCCCGACTGATTCCCGAGGACTACTGGGGCCGGCCAGCGCGTGTACTGCGCCTCTGGCGGTTTCAGTTGCTCCCGGCGACCGAAAGCACGCGCGGCCCGGAGCAGTAATAGGTCACTGGGAGGAAGCTGAGTCGATCACGGCACCGCCCTCGGTCGTGGCAACACGGCCGAAAACGGCGGCAGTGAGTCTCGACGGTCACGAAAGGCAGCGCCGGAACGTCACCGCATGCTCGCCGACCGACATGGGCTGCTCTCCGGGCAGAGGCTCGACGGACCTCAGCAGGTATGCGGCGTACCGCGCCACCAGCGGCGCGAGGCCGAGGCAGCCAGCACCGCGCCCACGGTATTGACCAGCACGTCGTCCACCGAGGACACCCGGTCCAGCTGGAGCACGTACTGCAGGACCTCGATCGCCGTCGAGCAGGCTGCCGCGAGCGCCGCGACCCGCCGCGGAGAGGCCAGCGCCGCGAACCGTACCGGGCCGAAGAATCCCAGCGCCGCGAAGACCAGCAGGTTCCCGCCGACCTGGACGATCGCGGACCCCGGACCGGCCTCGACGGTCGCGATCAGGTCCCGCAGCGGCACCAGGCTCACCTGTGTCGGGGCGTTCGGGCCGGCCTGGTCGCCCGGCAGCATGGTCATCCACACCCACGGCAGCGTCCCGTGGACGATGCAGACCTCCGCCAGCGAGGCACGTCGTGCCCACGCCGGCGCGGAGCCGGCGGCCGTGCGACGGCGGGTCAGCAGCCACGTCGCCAGCGCCGCCAGGGGCAGCGCGAGCACGGTGAGGAAGACGATCCCGTTGATCGTGTCGAAGTAGGAGTGCAGCTGGTTGCCGTGGTGGCGGAGCGGCCGCTGCACGTAGAAGCCGACGAATGCCGCAGCGAGCAGCGCCAGGCCGCCGAACAGGGTCCGGCGCGTGCGACGGACTTGCGGTGTCGGCAGCGATGCGGTGTGGTCCATGGGCACCATTCAAACGGCTGCGGTAGAGCGGCGGTGCATGCCCCCAGCGCCCCGGTTCGGCGCATGGCGACGGCTGAGTTTGAGCCGTCTACCGTCCCGGTCGGCTCGGCCGAAGGGGGCATCTGGGACCTTGGGCCTGGTGCGGGGGCGTCAGGTGTCGGAGTAGCTGAGGTCCCCGACGGTCCAGGCGCTGATGTCTTCGATGGCGATGCGGTACATGCCGCCGGTGTGGGGCAGTCCGAAGTCGCCCTGCAGGATCTTCGCCCGGTGCAGGTGGAGGTGGGTGGGCCGCGCGGGCGTTCCTTCGGCGCGCAGGGTGAAGAGAGCGGCGAAGGGCTTCAGGTGGTCCGAGGCCTGGAGGACCTCCGCCACCCGTTCCCACCACAGGGCCACCGGGGCGAGCCGGCCGGTGATCACCGCGCCGGGGACGACCACGGTCAGGGACATCTGGTTGCTGTGCTCGGACTCGACCATCGCGGCGATGTCGACGAGCAGCCCGTCTGGGTTCGACATGGCACCAAAGGCTAGAACACGTCGACGTCCGGGTGCCGCCCGGGGCGGTGAGTGTGATGAGTGCGGGTGCTTCGCCGGTCTGAGCGGCCGGACTCCGGCGGGTGCCCGTGGCAACGGGCTCTGCCCTCGGTCAGGTGTCGGCGGCGGATTGCCGGCCGGGCTGGGAGCGGCGGAGTCGTTCGTTGATGCGCAGGGCTTCCTCGATTGGTCTTCGAGGATGACGATGCGGCAGGCGGCGTCGATGGCGGTGCCCTGGTCGACGAGGTCGCGGGCGCGAATCGCGATGGCAGTCGGTAGCGGGAGTAGCGACGGTGGCCGCCCTCGGAGCGCAGCGGGGTGATGAGGCCGTGGTCGCCCGGGGAGCGCAGGAAGCCGGGTGTGGTACCGGTCATCTCGGCGGCGCGGCCCACCGTCCCGGGCCGGTGCGGCGGGCCGGCGGGGTGTCAGGCCGGCGGGGGGGCGGGAGGGCGACCGGGGAGGAGGCACCGGGGAGGAGGAGGCGGGGCGTGCCGGTGCCGTCGGCGGGGGTGGCCCAGACGTCGGTGGCCTTGCCCGCCCGGGCCGGGAGGGCGTAGGCGAGGGTGGCGTCGTCGAGCCAGGCGGCCTGGTCGTCGACGCTGCGGGTCTCGGCCAGCGGGTGTTCGTGGAGGTCGGCCAGGTCGAGGACGTGGAGGCGCCAGGGCGCGGCGGGATCGGCGGAGACCTTCTTCTTGAAGGCGATCCGGGTACCGTCCGGGGAGAGCGAGGGGCATTCCACGTTCTCCCGCAGGGTGCGGGCCGACCAGGCCTTGAGGTCGCCCTCGACCAGGTGGGTGCGGCCGGCGGTGGAGACGGTGGCGTAGAAGCGGTTGTCGTCGGCGGCGAAGTTGACGCCCCAGTAGTTGACGTCGGCGGCGTGGTAGCGGGTGCCGCCGATCGTCAGCGGGATCTCCTCGACGGACTTGATCAGGTAGCCGGTGCGCAGGTCGAGGATCGACGTGCGGGTGGAGAAGCGGTCCGCCGCGTAGGAGTCGCCGACGGCGAAGGTGGTCCAGGAGAGCACCTGGCCGGAGGGCGAGACCCGGGCCCGGTTGGGGATCCCGGGGACGATCACCGACCGGAGTTCGGTGAACCGCCGGTCGTAGACCACCGCCTGGGTCCGGGCAGGGGTGCCCGGCAGGGCGCGCAGGCACAGGGCGTGGTCGTTCGCGGCGTAGAAGCGGGCGCAGGACGGGCCGCCGGGCTCGCCGCCCGGGCTGCGGGCGACGCGGCCGGTGGCGTTGTCGCGGTAGTAGAGACCGGGCTGATCGAGCGTGAACGAGTCGTTCGCGGCGACGAGTTGCGGTCCGCCGTCGCGTTGGCGGGCGTGCACCACGTAGCCGAGGGAGCCGCCTAGGAGGACGAGGGCGGCGAGGACCAGCAGGACCGTTCGCGACTTCATCGGCGCGCCTTCCTTCCCGGGAGGATCCGCCAGGCGGCGGTGAGTGCGGTGGCCAGGGCGAGGGTGGCCGCGACGAGGGCCGGGCGCGGCCCCCACCACGTCCAGGCCGCGCCGAACCCGGCCGCGCCGACCAGGCGGGCCAGGGCCTGTCCGGTCTGCAGGACGGCGAGGCCGCTCGCGCGTCCGGCGGCCGGGAGCGCGGGCGCCGCCAGCGCCATCAGCACGCCGTCGGTGGCGGCGTAGAAGACGCCGAGGAGGACCAGGATCAGCACGGCGGTCGGCAGGCTCGGCGGGGCCAGGAGCGTCAGGTAGGCGGCGAGCAGCGCGCCGTGGCCGAGGAGGAACGGGATCCGCCGTCCGGCGCGGTCCGCGATCCGCCCGGCGGGGACGGCGAGCAGCAGGTAGCAGGCCGCCGCGCCGAGTGGCAGCAGGGGGAAGAGCGCGGCCGACAGGTCGAGGCCGCGTTGGAGCAGGAGGTAGAGGAAGGAGTCGCCGACGGTCGCGGTGCCCAGCAGCGCGGCGGCCGCGACCACCCGCCGGAAGGCGGGGTCGGCAGTCGACCGGGCGGCCGTGCCGGTCGGGCCGGGTGCGGCGTTCGGCCCCGCGGCCGGGAGCGCGGACGGGACCGGGCGGGTCGATGCGGCCCGCGGCGGCGGTGCCGACGGGTCGGCCGGGACGAAGAGGCCCAGCACCACGACACCGAGCAAGCCGGTGGCGAAGCTGACCACGAACACCGCGTCGTACGCGTCCGCGGTCGCCCACAGCACCACGAAGGCGACCAGCGGGCCGAGCAGCGCCCCGGTCGTGTCCATCGCCCGGTGCACGCCGAACGCCCGGCCGAGGGTCTCCGGCGGTGCGCTGAGCGTGATCATCGCGTCCCGGGGTGCGGTGCGTACGCCCTTGCCGAGCCGGTCCGCGGCCAGCGCGGCGGCGATGCCGCCGGCGGCCCCGCCGGCCATCAGCAGGCCCAGCCGGGAGAGTGCCGACAGCAGGTATCCGGCCCCGGCGACGGTCCGGTGCCGGCCGGAGCCGCGATCGGCGAGCCGCCCGCCGAGGAGCCGGACCAGTGCCGTGGCTCCGTTGAACAGTCCGTCGAGGAAGCCGAACTGGAGGGGTGAGAGGCCGAGACCCAGGACCAGGTAGAGCGGCAGCACGGCGGTGACCATCTCCGAGGAGACGTCCGTGACCAGGCTGACCGCGCCGAGCGCGACGACCGTGCCCGGGACGCGCCGCCCCACCCCGGCCGGGTGGGGCGGCGCGTCCGGACGACGGCCCGTGGTGGCCAGGTACATCATCAGTGGCAGCTGTAGGTCGGGCTGGTGTCCTTGGCCTTGCCGTCCGTCCCGACGAAGCTCCAGCCGTACCCGGAGTCGGTGAGGTCCAGCTTCAGCACGCCGTAGTCGCCGCTGATCCGCTTCTGGCTGTTCGGCTGGACCTGCTCGATCGGGTACGGCTCGGCGCCGCCCATCCCGCCGACGATCTCGACGATCCCGTCGGCGGTGGCCTTCCCGTCAGGGTCCTGCGGGGCGAACCGCTCGTAGTGGTGGTCGTGCCCGTTGAGCACCAGGTCCGCCCGGGCGTCGTAGAGGATCCGCCACACCGGCCGGGAGACCGGGTCGTTGCCGTGCCCGCCGGAGGAGTACAGCGGGTGGTGCCAGTAGGCGGCGACGCACTTGCGGGTGTTGGCCGCGAGGTCGGCCTTGAGCCAGTCGATCTGGGCGCTCTGGTCGAAGGCGTTGGAGTCGAGGGCGACGAAGTGCCAGTTCCCCTCGTCGAAGCTGTACCAGCTCTTGCCCTGCGGGTAGGCGATGCTGCCGAAGTACGCCTTGTATCCGGAGAGCGAGCCGGCCGGGTCGTAGGTCTCGTGGTTGCCGGGGACGGGGTGGGTCTTCGCCTTGAACGCGCCCCAGCTCTTGTCGTAGTAGGCGCGGAAGTCCGACAGCCGGGCGTCGTCGTACTGGTTGTCACCCATCGTCAGATAGAACTTCGGGTCGATCTTCTGGGCGAGGGCGGCGGTCTTCGGGTGCGCGCAGGCGCTGTCCGAGGCGGTGCACTGCGCCGCGATGTCACCGGCCGCGACGACGGTGAACGCCCCGCCCGGGGCGGTCGCGGTCGGCGACGGCGTAACGGTCGGCGACGGCGTGACGGTCGGCGACGGCGTGGCGGTCGGCGAGGGCGTGGCGGTCGGCGAGGGCGTGGTGTCCGTGACCCCGTAGACCTCCATCTCGAACAGCGAGTACCCGTAGGACGTACCGCGGGCCGTGCCGTACATCCGGACGTACCGGCCCTTGCCGGTCAGCCCGGCCCAGTCGTCCGTGCCGCCGTTGCCGGCCTTCTCCTCGGCGACGGTGATCCAGGTCGCCCCGTCCGCCGACACCTCCAGCCGGTACGCCTTCGCGTACGCGGCCTCCCAGGAGAGCTTGATCCGCGAGACGGTGGCGTTCACCCCGAGGTCGACCCGCAACCACTGCGGGTCCTTGCCCTCCGCGCTCGCCCACCGGGTACCGGTGTTCCCGTCGAACGCCTTGCCCGCCGTGTAGGACGAGCTCTCCGTGGACGAGGCCGTGGCGGCCTTGCCCCGCGAGAGCAGCGGATCGGCCGCCGCTCCCGCCCGCCCGGACCAGCCGAGCAACACTCCGCCGACCAGCACGAGCACCGCGGCGAACACTCCGATGTGAACAGGCCTTACCGAGACTTGGGGACGCATCCCTGAACTCCCTGACCTCGAACGACGGCGAGAGCTGGACTCCGGCGGGGCCCGCACGCGATCCCCGCCGGTCGAGCGGTGGTTCCCTCACCACTGCGGCGGCCGGGTCAGAGCTCTCGCTGAGCGCGTCACGCCCCGGTCGAGGGGGCGCCGCGCCGAGCCGCCGCCGAGAGCCTAGTGAAAAGTAAAGTTTCCTGACAATAGTCCGGGCATGCCGAAATCCCGCGGATCGACGGGCACCGGCCTACGGGCGCCCCGGGGCGACCACCCGAAAATACCCCCTGGGGTATTTTGACAGAAGCACGACGCGCGGACCGCGCACCAGGAACGGAGCACGACACGGACTCATGACCGAGGACGTGCAGGAGCCCATGCCCGGGCCCGATGCCCCACAGCGTGCCGTGGCCCGGATCCTGGTGGCGGGCGTCAAACCGTTTGCAAGGATCCGCCAAGAGCGCCGGGAAAGGCTGGTCGGGTTCCGCGCGGCCGCCCGGACGCGGCCCGCGACCCGGGCCGTCGAGCGGCCGTGGCGGGAGCCCGGTCACCGGGCACCGACACATCCCACACTCTCGTACGGAGATCCCTATGCGGCAGCGTCCGAAACTCGTTCTGGTCGGCCAGTTCTCCGCTCTTCCCTGGGTGTTCGAAGGCGCGGAGCGCGCCGGTGTCGATCTGATCCTGGCGCCCCGGGGCGACGACGACCCCGAGCGGGCCCGCAAGGCCCCCGGGGTGGTCGAACTCCTGCCGCTGGACGTCGACGGGGATCCCGACGCGGCGGTGGCCGCGCTGGCGGAGCGGTTCGCCCGCCAGCCGTTCGACGGGATCATGGCGGGCAACGAGAAGGTCGTCCCCTTCGTCGCCCGGGCCGCGCGGGTGCTCGGGCTGACCGGCCTGACCGAGGAGGCCGCGGCGGTCGTCCGGGACAAGCGCAGCATGCGCCGGCTGCTCGCCGCCGCCGGTCTGGCCGTGCCCGGGTTCGTCGCCGTCGGCCACCCGGACGACTGGGCGGACGCGGCGGGCCTGCGCTTCCCGGTCGTGGTCAAGCCGGCCGACGGCTACTCCAGCCTGGGCGTGATCCGGGTCGACTCCGCCGGGGAGCTGGAGCGGGCGGTGCGCACCACCTGGGCGCTGTGCGACACCCACCTGGGGTACGACGACGCGGCGGCCGACGGCACCGGGGTGCTGGTCGAGGAGTACCTGGACGGCCCCGAGATCTCCGCCGAGTCGCTGGTGCACAACGGCCGGGTCCGGGTCTGTGCCGTCAGCTACAAGGGGGAGCTGAACGGCCCGTACTTCGAGGAGACCACGCTTCGGGCGCCCGCCCGGCTCCCGGCGGACGTCCTGGCGGCCGTCGAGCGGGAGGTGGTCGGTGCGCACCACGCCTTCGGCGTCACCGAGGGCACCACCCACACCGAGCTGCGTCTGGTCTCGGGCACCCGGCCGGTACTGCTGGAGATGGGGGCGCGGATCGGCGGCGGCGGGTTCATGCACCACCTGGTGCACGTCAGCAGCGGGATCGACCTCGCGGCGGAGGCGGTCCGCATCCACCTCGGCCGGGAGCCCGAGTGCTGGAGCACCGAGCCGGTGGGCACCGGGCACGCGGCGGCATACCTGGTGCCGGTGGGCGGCGGCGGCCGGATCGCCCGGGTGCACGGGCTGGACGAGGTGCGCGAGGAGCCGTGCGTGGACCACGTGGTGCGGACGGTCGGCCCCGGCGCGCTGCTGCGGCCGTACCCGGACTGGTCCGGGTACCCGGCGATCGTGCTGTCGCACCACGCGTCGGACGCCGCGGCGGTGGAGTTCCGCGACCACCTGGCACGGACCCTCAGGGTCGAGTACGACGGGCGGAGCTGAGGTGCCGCTCCGGTCGGCCGGGGCACCGGGGAGGCTGCCGGGGCCGTTCTGGTGGCTCTGGGGCGGAACGCTGGTCACCTCGGCGGGCGGCTTCGTGGTGCCGTTCATGGCGATCTACCTCACCACGGTGCGCGGCTACTCGGTCTTCTTCACCGGCGTGACCCTGACCACGTTCGGGGTGGGCAGCGGGATCGCCTCGCTGTTCGGCGGCATCCTGGCGGACCGGGTGGGGCGGCGGACGGTGCTGCTGGCGAGCGAGGTCCTCACCGTCGCGGGCATGGTGGGGCTGGGCCTGGCCCACGGCCGGGTGCCGGTCCTGCTGTTCACCCTCACGGTGGGGGTCGGCCTGAACGCCACCCGCCCGGCCCGCGCGGCGGCCGTCGCCGACCTGGTGGCCCCGGAGGACCTGCCGCGGGCGTACTCGCTGATCTACTGGGCCACCAACCTGGGCTTCTCGGTGGCCGCCGTGACGGCCGGGCTCGCCGCCTCCCACGGATTCCTGCTGCTGTTCCTGGTCAACGCGGTGGCCAATCTGCTCGCCGGCGTCATGGTGTACCTGCGGGTGCCGGAGACCCGCCCGCCGCCGGGGAGCGCCGGGGTGACGGACGCGGCCGGTGCGCAGCGCCCGCCGCACCGCGCGCCGGGCTTCCCGGTCCTGCTGGGTTCGGTGCTGATGCTCGGCCTGATGTTCCAACAGCCTCTGGTGGCAATGCCGTTGACAATGACGGGGGAGGGTCTCTCGGCCGCCGACTACGGCGCGGCGATGATGATGAACGGTCTCGTCATCGCGGTGCTCCAGCTCCCGCTGACCCGGCTGGCCGGGCGGCTCCGACCGGAACACGCGCTGGCTGTGGCAACCCTGGTGACCGGTCTCGGCATGGGGCTGACGGCCACCGTGCACGGCACCGTCGGGTACGGGGCGACCGTCGTGCTGTGGAGCCTCGGCGAGATCGTCGTCTGGCCGACGTGCATGGCGCTGGTGGCCGCACTGTCGCCCCCCGACCGGCAGGGCGGCTACCAGGGCTGGTTCCTGTCGGTCTGGAGCGTGTCGGTGGCCCTGGCCCCGGTGCTCAGCGCGCGGGTGATCGAGGCGTCCGGCACCACGGCGGTGTGGGGCGCCTGCCTGTGCCTGGCCGTGGTCTGCGCGGGCTGCCACCTGCTGCTGGCCCGGCTGCGCGGGGAGCGCCGGGCCGAGGCCGTCCCCGGCGAGAGGGCAAGCGTCACGCACTCCTGATCCGGCTCCGGCCGCCGCCCCGACCGGTTGCGGGGCCGCGCTTCCGACGGCCTGTCGGCTCCTCCCGTGGACGACCGCGCGGGGGGAGCCGACGCACGCCCACCCGCCGTCACCTTCCGTAGTCGTCCGGAGGGGAACCTCCCGGTCCGACGGCGGGTTTCACCGTCGCCCGATCCGGGGTAGCCTGCCAGCATTCATGATTCACATGACAGTGACATGACCAGCAAAGCGCTGTGCCGTTGCCTCGGACGCAGACGGATCGCGGCTGGTCACACCAAGGGAGGCTCCGCCATCACCACTCCACGCCGTCCGCGCAGCGCCCCGTCCAGACGCCCGGCCTGATTGCGCCCGAGACACACCCGTCGACGGTTCCCGCGCCCTCCCCAGCTCCCCCCAGCACCGCCGAACCGGCAACCGTCGGTGACGGCAGGGAACGGCGACCCCACGGAACCGGCGACTCCCCCGAGGCCCCGCCGTCGATGCCCCCGGACGGCCGGCGCCGCAACATCCCCGGCCATGTTCGGACATGACCCGAATCACGCCGTGCCCCGGCTCACCCCGGCGGTCACGGCGGGTGCACCAGCTGTCTTGCCTGACGGGATGTGATGAGATGAGCCGAGTCGACAACGCCGCTTCCGATCTCGTGTTACGGAGCCCCGCACCGATCAGGGTGCTGGGACAGATGTCCGTGCTGGCCGGCCGACGGGCACTCGACCTGGGCCCGCCGCGTCAACGGGCCCTGCTGGCCCTACTGTTGATCAACGCGGGCCGGGTGGTGTCGGTCTCCGGGATCGTCAGCGCCATCTGGGGCTCCTCACCGCCGCAGGCCGTCGTCGGCACCCTCCAGTCGTACGTCTCCCGGCTGCGCAAGGCGATCGACGGCCACTCGCCCGTCCCCTCCAAGGACAGGCTGCTGGCCCTGCGGTACCAGGCCCCCGGCTACGTCCTGGAGGTCGACCGGGACTGCATCGACGCCAGCCGGTTCCAGTCCGCCGTCGAGGCCGGGCGCGCGCAGTTCGCCCATGGGGACCTGGCCGCGGCCCGCGGCACCGTCGACGAGGCGCTCGGCCTCTGGCACGGCACCCCGTACGGGGAACTGGCCGCCTACGACTTCGCCCAACTGGAGTCCGCCCGGCTCGAACAGCTGCGCCTGGTCGGCCTGCAGACCTGGGCCGACGCCAGCCTCGGCCTGGCCCGGTACGACGAGGTGGTGCGCGAACTCGACGACGAGGTCCGGCGCAACCCGATGCTGGAACGGCTGGGCTGCCAGCTCATGCTGGCGCAGTACCACTGCGGCCAGCCCGCCGAGGCACTGCTGACCTTCGAACGGATCCGGGCCCACCTCGCCGAGGAACTGGGCGCCGACACCAGCAAGGAACTCCAGGAGCTGCACGGCGCGATCCTGCGTCAGGACCTCGTGCACGCGGGCGGTCCGCCCGCCTCCCCGGCCGGCCTGCGCCCCCGCCTCACCCTGGTCGCCGACGTCGACGCGCTGCGCCCGCCCACCCCGGGCCCGGCGGTCCCGGGCCCCGCCCCGGCGCTCACCCCCGCCCCCGCCGCCGTGCCCCAACCGCCGCGCCCCGCACCGGCGTCGGCACCCTCCCCCACCCCGGCGGCCGTCGCCCCGGCCGTCGCACCAGCCGCCCCGCCCGCCGGACGGCTGATCGGCCGCACCCGGGAACTGGCCACCCTGCGGGCACTCACCGCACCCGGACGCCGCGGCCGCACCGTCCTGGTGATCGGCGAACAGGGCGTCGGCAAGACCCGGCTGCTCCAGGAACTGGCCGGCGGACTGCCGGCCGCCGGACTGGACGCCGTCTGGGCGCACTGCGCCGCCGGCCCGGAACTCCCCGAGTACTGGCTGTGGACCCGGGTCGTCCGCAAGCTCCGCCGCACCAGGGCCGCCGAACTGGCCACCCTGCCCGAGCCCGTCCTGGACACCCTCGGCATGCTGCGCCCGGACCGCGCGCCGGGCCCCGCGGGCGCCGAGGCGCCGCTCTCCCCCGCCCGGCACCTGGCCTTCCAGGACGCCGTCTGCCAGGCCCTGCTGACCGCCGCCCGCCGCCCGCTGGTGCTCTTCCTGGAGGACCTGCACCTCGCCGACACCGGCACCCTGGCCCTCCTCCAACTGCTCACCAAGGAGCTCGGCGACAGCGACCTGCTGGTGGTCGCGACCGTCCGGGAGCACCGGCTCGCCCAGCGCCCCGAACTCGGCGGAGCGGTCGCCGACCTGCTCCAGGAGGTCGCCGCCGAGTACCTGCACCTCGACGTGCTCTCGCTCGCCGAGACCAGGGCCCTGATCAACCGCACCGGGGACGAGCCGCCCACCTGGGACCTGGTGTCGGCCGCCCACCGCGCCACCGGCGGCAACCCCTACCTGCTCACCAAGCTGCGGCCGACCGCCACCGCCGTGACCGGCCCCGCCGAACCGGCCGCCCCGCTCTCCTTCGACCTGCGGCTGGTGCTGGGCGCCCGCCTGGCCGAGTGCCCGGAGGGCGTCATCCGGGTACTGCAGACCTGCGCGGTGATCGGCCCGGCCGTGGACCGCCGGCTGCTCACCGACGTCCTCACCGGACTGGGCGAGCCACCGGGCCTGGTCCACGACGCGCTGCACAGCGGGCTGCTGCGCCCCGACCCGGTCGACCCGCACGGCTTCCGGTTCGCGCAGGGGCTGGTGCGGGACATGCTGCTCGCCGACCTCGACCCGGTCCACCGCGCCCGGCTGCACCACCGGGTGGCGGTCGCGCTGGCCGACGGCGCCGTCGGCAGGGCCCGCACCGACTGCGCCGAGACCATCGGCTACCACTGCGGCCGGGCGGCACAGGAACTCGACCTGCGCGAGGCGGTGCAGCCCCTGGTCGGCATGGGCGACCTCGCCGAGCGCCGGCGGCTGCACTCCGAGGCGCACGCCTGGCTGTCGCAGGCCATCGACGTACTGCGCGGCCAGCCCCGGAACCGGTCCGTCGCGGCCGAGCTGGAACTGCAGAAGCGGGTCGTGTGGCTGCTGTCGATGACCCTCGGCTACGGGTCCCCGGCGGTCACCGACGCCTGCACCCGGGTCGAGGTGCTGCAGAAGACCCTCGACAACAGCCGGCCCACCGCGCTGTTGGCCTCCCGGGTCATCATGCACCTGGCCGGCGGCGACCTGCCCCGGGTGTCCGGGATCGTCGCGCTGCTGGACGAGTCGGCCGAGCACGGCGGCGGGACCGAGGCCCGGACGGCCGCCTGCTACGGCAAGGGCGTGCTGTGGTTCACCGCCGACCGGCTGGAGGAGGCCGTCGCCGAACTGGAACGCGGGCTCCCGCTGGTCGACGCGCAGGGCGCGGAGGAGCGGCCGGACCGGTTCATGGGTCTGTCCCGCAGCGACCCCAGGATCAACTACCGCGTCCACCTGGCCGTCAGCCACGTCCTGCTCGGCGACACCGCCGCCGCCGAGCGCTACCGCGAGGAGCTGCTGCAGCTCTCCGAGTCGGACAGCTGCGACCGGCCGTGGGACCGCACCTTCGCCCTCTACGCCGACGCCCTGCTGGCCGTCCTCGACGGGGACGTGGAACGGGCCTGGCAGGCCTCCACCGCCGGGGTCGACCTCACCGTCCGCTGCCAGCTGGGCCACTGGCAGAACATGCTGTCCGTGCTGCTCGGCTGGGCCGAGGTGCGCCGCGGCCGACCCGGCGTCGGACTGCGGCGGATGCGCTGGGCCCTGGACACCGCGGCCCGCTCCGGCACGGTCTTCCGGCGGGCGCTGCACCTGGGGCTGCTCGCCGAGGCGGAGCAGCACGCCGGACAGCCGGACCTGGCCCGCGCGACGGCGCGGACCATGGCCGACGAGATCGAGCTGCGCGGCGAGCACGTGCTGCGGCGGCCGCAGTGGCCGTTCGCGGCCGTGCTCGCCGGGGCGGCGCGGTAGCCCGGGGCGGCGCGGTAGCCCGGGGCGGCGGCACGGCGGCGCTGCCGTGCCGCGGCCCCGGGCCCGGCCCGCCGACGGGTCAGCGCACGTGGCCGTCGGGGCCGACCCGCGAGAGCACCGAGCGCAGGCCGTCGACGAGCAGGTCCCCGTCCTGCCGGGTGAACACCAGCGGCGGGTTGATCACCAGCGCGTACGGGTTGGTCCGCAGGATGATGCCCGCCTGCTCGCGCAGCGCGTCCGCCACCTCGGTGGTGCCCTGCGGCAGCGGCCGCCGGGCCTCCTTGTCCGAGGTCAGCTCGACGGCCAGCATCAGCCCGACCCCGCGGACCTCCGCCACCACGGGCAGGTCCAGCAACCGCGTCAGCCCGTCCTTCAGGTGTGCGCCGACGGCGGCCGCGTTGGCCGCCAGCCCCTCGCGCTCGATGATGTCCAGGTTGGCCAGGGCGACCGCGCACGCGGTCGGGTGCCCGGTGTAGGTGTAGCCCACCGGAAAACCCTGCTCGCCGGTCACGGTGTCGGCGACCTCGTCGGAGACCAGCACCGCCCCGTGCGGGAGGTACCCCGAGGTGAGGCCCTTGGCGGTGACCAGGATGTCGGGCACCACCCCGACGTGCTCGGCGGCGAACCAGTGCCCGGTGCGGCCGTACCCGGTGACCACCTCGTCCAGGATCAGCAGGATGCCGTAGGAGCGCAGCAGTTCCGCGACCCGCGGCCAGTAGTCGGCCGGCGGGACGACCGCGCCGATGCCGCCCATCACCGGCTCGCCGATCATCGCGGCGATCCGCTCCGGCCCGATCCGCTCGATCGACTCCCGCAGTTCGGCCAGGCAGAACTCGGTGACGTCGGCGCCGGAGAACAGCTCCCGGCGGTAGGGGTGCGGCGGCGTCAGGAAGTGCACGTCCGGCATGCTGGGGCCGAACCCGGTGTGGTAGACCGGGAATCCGGACACGCCGCCGCTGCCGTAGCCGATGCCGTGGTAGCCCATCGTGCGGGCCAGGATCCAGGTGCGCTGCGGCTCGCCGCGCCGGTGGTGGTGGAGGCGGGCCATCCGCAGCGCGATCTCGTTGCCCTCCGCGCCGCCGCTGGTGAAGTACGTCCGGCGCAGCCCTCCCGGGGCCAACCCGGCGAGCCGGGTGGCGAGTTCCACCGCCCGGTCGTTGGTCACGGTGCCCCAGGTGTGGAAGTACTCCAGCCGGGTCATCTGCTCGGCGGCGGCCCGGGCGAGCTCGGCGCGGCCGTGGCCCACCTGGGTCACGCCGAGGACGGCGGAGGCGTCCAGGTACTCGCGGCCGGCCGCGTCGGTGACCCGGCAGCCCGAGCCGGAGACCAGGACGGTGCGGTCGGTCCGGTGCGCCGGCAGCGTGGGGTGGATGAGCGTCGCGCGGTCCGCGGCCGCGAGCCCCGTGCCGGTCGCACCGGGGGCGGTGGCAGTTGCTGGGTTCAAGGCGAGCTCCTAAGGATCGGGTGAGGCCCGCCACCACGCTGTCAGCGACCCCTTGGCGTCCGTTGGACGTCCCGCTCCGCGCCGCCGCCCGGCCATTCCGGACCGGCGGAGGCGGCGCGTCAAACGATTCGCAAGAGCCGGGTGCCACCGTCGACCGCACCCTCCTCCGCTTCCAGCCGTGGCGTCGCCGCACGGCACGAAAGGACGACCCGTGAAGTCCATCCTCTTCTACCTGCCGACGGTCGGCAGCCACGACCAGGTGCTCAAGGGCATGTCCGGGGTGAACCGGCAGAACTACCGGAACATGCTCTGGCAGCTCACCGAGCAGGCCCGGGCGGCCGACGAACTCGGCTACTGGGGGCTCTCGTTCACCGAGCACCACTTCCACGTCGAGGGCTTCGAGGTGTCCAACAACCCGATCATGCTGGGCCTGTACCTGGCCATGCAGACCAAGGAGATCAGGGTCGGCCAGATGGCCAACGTGCTGCCCTTCCACAACCCCCTGCGGCTCGCCGAGGACCTGGCGATGCTCGACCACATGACCCGGGGCCGGACCTTCGTCGGGATCGCGCGCGGCTTCCAGAAGCGGTGGGCCGAGATCATGGGCCAGCCGTTCGGGGTCGGCGGGACGCTCTCCGACGCCGGCGCCAACGACCGGCGCAACCGGGCGCTGTTCGAGGAGCACTGGGAGATCCTCAAGAAGGCCTGGACCACCGAGACCTTCTCGCACAGCGGCGCCCAGTGGACGATCCCGCCCAAGGGCCTGGAGTTCCCCTACGACGCCGTCCGCAGCTTCGGCCGCGGCCTCGACGAGAACGGCGTGGTGCAGGAGGTCGGCATCGCCCCGAAGCCCTACCAGCACCCGCACCCGCCGGTGTTCCAGCCGTTCAGCTTCAGCGAGGACACCTTCCGGTTCTGTGCCCGCGAGGGCGTGGTGCCGATCCTGATGAACACCGACGACCGGATCGTGAGCCGGCTGATGGACCTCTACCGGGAGGAGGCCGCGGCCGCCGGGCACGGCGAGCTGCGGCGCGGCGAGCGGATCGGGGTGATGAAGGACGTGCTGGTGGCCAGGGACGCCGACGAGGCCCACCACTGGGCGGCCCGCGGCGGCGGCTTCGTCTTCGAGAACTGGTTCGGCCCGATGGGCTTCACCGAGAGCCTGCGCCGGGTCGGGGAGACCGGCCCGATCGGCGCGGACTACCGGACCCTGGTCGAGCGCGGCCTCGAATGGGTCGGCACCCCCGACGACATCAACCGCAAGATCGAGAAGCTGGTGACCCAGCACGACCCCGAGTACCTGCTGCAGTGCCAGTACTCCGGCCTGATCCCGCACGACGTGCAGATGCGCAGCCTGGAGCTCTGGGCGACGGAGATCGCGCCCAACTGGCTGTGAGACCGGCGGGGCGGCCCGGCACCCCGCCGCGGCACGGTCCCGTCCCGGCACGGCACGTCCGGGCACGTCCGGGCACGTCCGGGTACGTCCGGGTACATCCGGGTACATCCGGGCACGTCACGTCCTGGCACGTCATGCACGACACCGACCGACCGTCCGGCCCCCGCGGGCCGCTCATCACGGAGGAGAAGCCGGTGGACCACCGCGTCTTCACACTGGACAGCCTCCCGCTGGCCGACGGGGGGACCCTGCCCTCGGCCGGGATCGCCTACGCCGTCCACGGGACGCTCGACGCCGACGGCCGCAACGCCGTCCTGTGCCCGTCCTACTTCGGCGGCGACCACACCGCGTACGACTGGCTGATCGGGGAGGGCAGGCCGCTGGACACCCGGCGGTACTGCGTCGTCACCGTCGGCCTGTTCGGCAACGGCGTCTCCAGCTCGCCGAGCAACCACCCGCTGGGGGCGGCCTTCCCCCGGATCAGCCCGCGGGACAACGTCGACGCCCAGTACCGGCTGCTCACCGAGGAGCTGGGGGTGACCGAACTGGCGCTGGTGACCGGCTGGTCGATGGGCGCGGCGCACGCCTACCAGTGGGCGGTGTCGTACCCGCGGATGGTCCGCCGGATCGCCCCGTTCTGCGGGTCCGCGGCGACCAGCGAGCACAACCGGGTGTTCCTGGCGGCGCTGGCCGCCGCGCTGCGCGCCGCTGGGAGCGCGGACGGGGGCGCCGACGGGGGCCCCGACGGGGGCGCCGACCGGGGCCGGCGGGCGGCGGGCCGGGTCTTCGCCGGGTGGGCGGCCTCGCACCCGTTCTGGGCCCAGGGCGGCTACCGCGAGCTGGGCTTCGCCTCCCGGGAGGAGTACCTCACCGGCTTCTGGGAGGAGTTCTTCGTCGCCGGGCCGTCCACCGAGGACCTGCTGACCATGATCGACACATGGGCCCGGGCCGACGTCGGGGCGACGCCGGGCTTCGACGGCCGGACGGAGGCCGCACTGGGCTCGGTCACCGCCGAGGCGGTGCTCCTGCCGGGCGCCCGTGATCTGTGCTTCGCGGTGGAGGACGAGGCGAGGGCGGCCGCCCTGATGCCCCGGGCCTCCCTGCGGGTGATCCCGGGCGTGTGGGGCCACCTGGCCGGTGCGGGGGCGACCGCCGCCGACCGGGCGTTCATCGGCGAGGCGATCACCGCCCTGCTGGCGACGCAGCCCGCGGCCGTCTGAGGCAGCCGGCCCCGTGCACGGCGGCGCCCCCGGGAGGCGGACCTCCCGGGGGCGCCGCCGTGGATGCCGGACCGCCGACGGCCCGGTCACGTCACTCACGGCACGGCTGGTGACGTCGCGCCGCGGGCCAGCCGGGGCGGATCAGGTCGAGTAGTCGGCGTTGAGCCGCACGTAGCCCTCGGTCAGGTCGCAGCCGTAGACGGTGAAGGCACCGGCGGCGATGCCGAGGTCGATCCCGATGACCACCTCGGGGCCCTGCATCTGCTTGGCGACGGCGGCGCGCAGCTCGCCCTCCCCCTCGGCGCCGCGCCCGCTCGGCGGGTAGACCTCGACGTCGCCGAAGCGGATGGTGACCTTCTCCTGGTCGACGTCCGTGTCGTCGGAGCACTTGCCGATCGCCATCGCGACCCGGCCCCAGTTCGGGTCGCCGCCGTGCACGGCGGTCTTCACCAGCGGGGAGTTGACCACGGCCTTGCCGATCCGCTTGGCCTGTGCGGTGTCCCGCGCGCCCGAGACCTGGACCTCGATGAGCTTGCCGGCGCCCTCGCCGTCGCTCGCGATGTCCTTGACCAGGGCGAGCGCCACGTCGTACAGCGCCTGTTCGAAGGCGGCCGGGTCGACGGCGCCGGCCAGGCCGTTGGCGAACAGCGCGGCGGTGTCGCTGGTGGAGGTGTCGGTGTCGATGCTGACCGCGTTGAACGTCCGGTCCATCACCCGGCGGAAGATCCGGTCCTGCTCCTCGGGGTCGAGCAGCGCGTCGGTGGCGAAGAAGGTCAGCAGGGTGGCCATGTCGGGCTCGATCATCCCGACGCCCTTGGCGATGCCGATCACCACGGCGTCGCCGACCCGGGCGCGGGCGGTCTTGGGCCGGGTGTCGGTGGTCATGATGGACCGCGCGGCGCGGTCGAAGCCGCCCTCGGGCAGCGGGCCGGCCATCGTCCCGATGTGGTCGAGGATCCCGGCCATCGGGTACTGACGGCCGATCACACCGGTGGATGCGATCAGCAGTTCGTCCTCGGCGAGGCCGAGCGCCCGCGCCGTGGCGGCTCGGACCTCGCGGGCGTTCGCCTCGCCCTGGGCGCCGGTGGCGACGTTCGCGTTGCGGGCCAGCACGACGACGCCCCGGGCGCTGCGGTCCGCGGCGGCGGCCCGGCTGAGGGTGACGCTGGGGCCGGCGAAGCGGGAACGGGTGAAGACCGCGCTGACCACGGCCGGTCGGGTCGAGACCAGGACGGTGAAGTCGTCCCGCCCGTCGTCACCCAGTCCGACCGGCGCGGTGTGCACCGCGAACCCCCGTGGCTCGTCCGCTGCGATTTCGGTCATGGTCCATCGTCTCCCGAGAGGCCAGGTGCACCGGCGTGCCGACACGCCGGTGCGGTGTCCGGTCGATCCCATCATGTGCGGTCTGTCAGGTCGAGTCGGCACGGTGCCGACCGGCGATGCCCGGCCAACTCGTCCGCGCCGGGCGGGCGTACGGCCGGAGGGCCCGCAGGCGGCCGACGACGGTCGGTCCTGCGGGCCCTCCGGGCCGAACGGCGGGTCAGGGGCGCGGCGGGTCAGGGGCGCGGGGTGAAGTCGACGACGTCACCGGCCCGTTCGCCGCCTGACAGGGCGCCGCCGCGGTCGGTGCGGATGTAGACCCGGTGCAGCCAGCGGTCCTTGCCGTCCCAGCGCGGGGTGAACGGCGTCCGGGCGTGGGTGGTCCGGAAGTTGTCGATGACCAGGACGTCCCCGGGGACGAGGTGCACCGCCTCCGTGACCTCGTCCAGCGCCTTGGAGAGCGCGGCGACGGCCTCGACGTCCCGGGGGTCCTCGGGCGCGAGCAGTTCGCGGTCGTAGCCGAGGAACGGGTCGGCCGGGTCCCCGTACAGCGGGCGGACGTTGGCGATCGCGCCCGGGTCCTCCACGCCGCCGCGGAAGGACACGTCCACGCAGCAGGGCACCGGCCGGTCGTACAGGTGGGCGCGGAACCGGGTGGGCACCAGCGGCAGCGCGTTGCGGATCGAGCCGACCAGGGTGGCGGCCTTGCGCTCGTGGTCGGCCCGGGAGCAGGCGAGCATCACGTAGTCGGGCTGCTGCACGTGGTACGCCATCTCGGTGTGGAACTCCAGCAGCGTCTCGGAGGTCTCCGAGGACAGGTGGTGGGCGCCGGGCGACGGGTACACGTCGTGGTAGACGGTGGCGGAGCGCAGCTCCCGGTAGCCGGTGTGCAGGCCGAGCCGGCGCCCGACGATGCCGAGCATGGCCTCCATGAGCAGCAGGGGGCGGTCTGCGGGCGCGGGGGTGCTGCTCGGGGTGGCGGGCAGCGCGTCGTCGGCGTCCACCGGCAGGCCGCGCAGCAGGAGGTAGCCGTCGGTGCTGCCGCGGCTGTTGAAGTCGTCCAGTGCCGCGGCCAGGCCGGCGGGGAGGTCGGCGGCCGCGGCGTGCGCGGTGTCGAGGAAGGCGGGCAGGTCCGCGCGCGGGATCCGCGGCAGCCGGGCGGCGAGCGTCCGCAGGGCGGCCGCGTGCTCGGAGCAGTCCAGGACGGTCACGGGGTGGTCCTCTCTCGGGTGTGGGCGCGGGCGTACTGGTACAGGAGTTCCGCGCCGATTTCGGTGGCCAGGACGGAGGTGATGCCGCCGTGGTCGTAGAGCGGGGAGACCTCCATGACGTCGAAGCCGACGGGTGAGAGGTCGCCGATCCCGCGCAGCAGCGCCAGCACCTCGCGGGAGGTCGGGCCGCCCGGGGCGGGGGTGCCGGTGCCGGGGGCGAAGGCCGGGTCGACCACGTCGACGTCGACGGAGACGTACAGGGGCGCGTCGCCGACGAGTTCGCGTACCAGGCGGGCGGTCGCGGCGGGGCCGCGTTCGCAGAAGTCGTCGGAGGTGACGATCCGCACGCCGTGGCCGCGGGCGTAGTCCAGCGAGTCGGGCTGCGGGTTGTGGCCCCGGATCCCGATCTGGACCATGCGCTGCGGGTCGACGAGCTTCTCCTCGATGGCGTGCCGGAACGGCGTGCCGTGGTGGTACTCGCCGCCGTAGAACGCCGGGTTGGTGTCCGAGTGCGCGTCCAGGTGCAGGACGGCGACCGGCCCGTGCTTGGCGGCGACGGCGCGCAGTGCGGCGAGCGTCAGCGAGTGGTCGCCGCCGAGCATCAGGAAGGCGCCGTTGTCGTCCAGCAGTTCGGTCAGCCGCAGCTGGGCGTGCTCCATGGCGATGTGCATGTTGAACGGGGTGAGGTCGATGTCCCCCGCGTCCACGCAGCTGATCAGGTCGAAGGTGCCGGGCCCGCGGTCGATGCCGACGCCGTGGATGAGCCCGGACTCGTTGCGGATCGCGCGGGGCCCGAAGCGGGCACCGGGGCGGTAGCTGGTGCCGCCGTCGTACGGTGCGCCGATGACCACGACGTCCCGGCCGTGCGGGTCGGGGTCGTGCGGCAGGCGCATGAAGGTGGGGATCTGCGCGTACCGGGGGGAGACCTTGATGTCGATGCGCTCCACGCGGTTCTCGCTCCTCTCTGTCGTGCTGCTGCGGTCGGTCGTGCTGATGCGGTCGGCGCCGGGGGTGCCGCTGGTGCGTCCGGTGGCCCGGCCGGGCCTGCGGCGGGCGGGCGTCACGGGTGGGCCGGCAGTGCGTCGTGCTCCAGGGCGTCGGCGACCAGCTGCACCACGTCGGCGGTGGCCACCTCGTCGGGGTGCCGGCCGTCGACGATGACCCGGTCGAACAGGTGCTGGACGACGAGCTCCTTGGCCCGGTGCACCCGGTCCCCGGGCACCCCGGCGTCGGTCAGCAGCCGGCTGAACGAGCTGGTGGTGCCCGAGCCCTCGTGCACGCCGAGCTTGGGGCGGGTGACGGTCTCGTGCGGGAGCAGGTCCGTCATGGCCTCGCGCAGCACCCACTTGTCCCGGCCGTGGCGCCGCTTGAGCCCGGACTCCAGCGACACCAGCAGGTCCAGCACCTCGCGGTCCCAGAACGGGTGGGTCGACCAGTGCCCGGCGATCCCGGACAGCACCGGCGTCATCTCGTTCAGGCCGTCGAAGGTGGCCATGTCGTGGGCGAGGGCGGTGTCCAGGGCCGGGAGCCGGTTCTCCCGGTGCATGCCGCCGAGCGGGATGTCGGCGCCGTAGCCGGTGAGGATGCGCCGCCCGGGGCCCTCCAGGCGCAGGTACAGGGCGGTCAGCGGCAACAGGTACTCGATGATGTCCGGGTCGAGCGACTCGGCGGCCCAGACCGCGTGCGGGAGCCGGCGCAGCAGGTCGTCGGTGTGGACGGTCAGCTCCCGGTGGGCGGAGCCGAGGTGTTCGGCGACCACCCTGGCCTGCGGGAACTCGTCGGCGAGGTCGGTGCCCATCGACACGGTGTCGACGGGCCCGGTCCGGTGGCGGGCGGTCAGTGCGGCGACGCTGGAGGAGTCGATGCCGCCGGAGAGCACCACCAGCGGGGTGTCCGGGCCGGTGCGGGCGCGGACGGCGCGGTCCAGGGCGAGCCGAACGGCCTCGGTGGCCTCCTGTTCGGCCATGATCCGGCGGGCCGGCGTGGGCGCCCAGGTGCGGTGGTCGGTGCAGTCCGCGGTGGCCACCCCGATCTCCAGGACGGTCCCGGCGGGCACCTGGTGGGTGCCGGGCAGCCGGCGGACCCGGCGCGCGGCCGTGATCCGCCGGCCGACCGGCGCGGTCCGCAGGGCCTTCGCCTCGGTCGCCGCGAGGACGGTCCCGGGGACGGCGCTCACGTACAGCGGCACGGAGCCGGCGTGGTCGGTGGCCAGCAGCACCCGGCCGCCGTCCGCGACCACGGCCGCGAACCGCCCGTTGAGCAGCCGGAACGCGTGCAGGTCGTAGGTGTCGACGAGGGCGAGCAGCAGGTCCGCGTCGGTGACCGGCCCGGCCTGCGCGCCGAGCAGGGTGAGCAGCTCGTCCCGGTTGTAGAGCTCCCCGGCGAGCAGCACCGTGCGGCCCTGCCGGTGGGCGTGGGCGGCGTCGGGTGCGCCGGAGTGCAGCAGGACGGCGTCCAGGCCCGGTCCGCCGGGCCGGGCCCGGAGGACGGCGCGCGGGCCGGCGGAGGCGAACACCGTCCCGGGGGCGGCGGGGTCCGCTCCCCGGGGGGCGGTGAACGCCCCGGGGGACCGGCCGCCGTCGCACTGGACGGCGGCCAGGAACCCGGTGACGGCGGGCAGTGTCGACGCCATCGTCAGATGCTCAGCGCGCCGAAGCCGCCGGTCGTGAAGTCGTAGTTCACCGGCACCTCGATCAGGAACGGCCGGCCGAGCGCGGCGCCCTTGCGCAGCGCGGCGAGCAGCTCCTCCCGGGTGGTCGCCTTGACGGCCTCCACGCCGTTGGCGCGGGCGAGGTCGACGAAGTCGACGCCGGTGAACTTGACCACCGGGTCGTGCGAGCGGCGGTGGCCCAGGTTCTGGTACAGCTCGATCAGGCCGTTGGTGTCGTTGTTGACGACGACGGTGACGATCGGCAGGTTGAGCCGGGCGACGGTCTCCAGGTCGGCGCTGTTGGAGTGGAAGCCGCCGTCGCCGGCGATCAGGAAGGTGGGCTGCCCGGGGCGGGCGAGCTGGGCGCCCATCGCCGCCGGGATGCCGTAGCCGAAGCTGGAGCAGCCCGCCGAGGTGAGGAAGCCGAACGGCTGGTCCGCGCGGGCGAACAGCACACCGTAGTGCCGGAAGAAGCCGATGTCGGAGACGATCGTGCCCTCGCCCGGCTCGGCGGTCTCCGCCATCACGGTGTTCATCGAGTCGATCACCTGGTGGACGCGCATGCCGTCCTGGTAGCGCTCGGTGTCGGCGAGGAACTCCGCGATCCGCTCGCGCAGCGGGGTGATGTCGTGCGGGGTCTTCGCCGGGACGTCGGCTGTCCGCTCCTCCAGGTGCTGCACGAAGGCGAGCACGTCGGTGACGACGTCGACGTCCGGCCGGTAGACCCGCGGGATCGGGTTGACGGTGGGCGACACCCGCACGGTGGTCTTGGCGCCGCCGCGCTGCCACATCGACGGACGCAGGTCCTCCGCGTAGTCGTAGCCGAGGGTGAGGATGACGTCGGCCGGGCCGAACAGCGTCTCCAGCGCCGGGAACGACAGGATGCCGTCCATGTAGCCGGTGACGGCGCCGTAGTTGAGGGCATGGCCGTGCGGCAGCACTCCCTTGGCGATGTACGTGGTGATGACCGGGATGTTCAGCCGCTCGGCGAGCGCGCGGACGGCCGGGACGGCACCGGAGCGGATCGCGGCGGCGCCGACCACCAGCACCGGGTGCTGCGCCGACGCGACCAGCTCCGCCGCCTGCTCGGCGGCGTCCTGCCAGCCGTCCTGCACCGCGCCGACCGGCTTGGCGGGGGTCCGAGCGGCGGGGTGGACCACCGTGGTGTCGATGTCGCTGCCGAGCAGGTCGACGGGCAGCGAGATGAAGCTCGGGCCGACCGGCTCGGTCATCGCGGCGGCGACCGCGGAGTCGACCAGGTCGGTGATGTCGTCGGGCCGCTGGAGCTCCACCGCGTACTTGGTCATCGGGCGCATCACCGCGACCGAGTCCAGGCACTGGTGGGTGTCGTTGGGGAAGATGTCGTGCGACTCGGACTGCGCCGCCAGCGCGATCACCGGGGAACGGTCGAGGACCGAGGTGGCCACCCCGGTGGACAGGTTGGTCATGCCCGGCCCCAGGGTGGCCCAGCAGGCCTGCGGCCGGCCGGAGATCCGGGCCAGGACGTCGGCCGCCACCCCGGCCGTGAACTCGTGGCGGGTCAGCACGAAGTCGACGCCCTCGACCTCGTCGAAGAGGATCGAGGCGGCCTCGCGGCCGACCACGCCGAAGACCGTCTGCACCCCGTGGTCGCGCAGCCGCTGCAGCAGCGCGTGGGCGGTCGTCGGGTTGGTGCTCGGGCTCTTGGACACACGGGACATGGCAGCTCCTCAGGCACGAAGGGGGGTATCGGTGCGGGCGCCGGAGGGCCGGCGCCGGAAGGCGGCGCGCCGCCGGGACTCGGCCGGCCGGGACGCCGCGTCTCGACTCTGCGGCCGGGGGCTTGCAGGCGCATGGACGATCGCCTTGGCGCTGCGGCACCCGCTGCCCGCCGGGCCGGACGGCGGGTGGTCAGCGAATCGTCAAGCGGCCTGCGGGGCGGCTGTTGTGACGCCCGGGGGACGGCGCTACCGTGCTGGGGTCGGGCCTGCCGCGCGCCGGCGGGGCTCGCGCGCCCACGCCTCGATCGCCCCGATGGCCCCGATGGCCCGGGTCGCCCTTGCCGCCCGGGGCCCGCCCGTACCCGTGCGTCTCCCCTTCACCGGAGGTCAGCCATGCCGTCAGCCGTGCCCGCGCCCGGTTCCGCCGTCCCGCCGCCGGGTTCCGCCCTCCCGCCGCCCGCGGGCCCGTCGCCGGCCGGTCTGCCGGCGCGCGACCTGCGCGGTCTGCGGGTGTCCGCGCTGGGGCTGGGCTGCCTGCCCACTACCGCGTTCTACGGGCGGCCCGACGAGAAGGAGGCCGTCGCCACGATCCGGGCCGCCCTCGATGCCGGCGTCACACTGCTCGACACCGCCGACGTCCAGGGGCTGGGCGCCGGCGAGGAGTTGCTCGGCCGAGCGCTCGCGGGCCGCCGCGACGAGGTGGTGCTGGCGACCAAGTTCGGCATGGTGCGCTCCCCGGACGGCGCCTTCCGGGGCCTGCGGGGGGACCGGGCCTACGTCCGCGCCGCGTGCGAGCGCTCGCTGCGGCGGCTGGGCGCCGACCACATCGACCTCTACTACCAGCACTGGATCGACCCGGCCGTGCCGGTGGAGGAGACCGTCGGCGCGGTGGCCGACCTGGTAGCGGAGGGCAAGGTCCGGCACTTCGGCCTCTCCGAGCCGTCGGCGGCGACCCTCCGGCGGGCCGACGCGGTGTTCCCGGTGACGGCGGTGCAGAGCGAGTGGAGCCTGTGGACCCGCGACCTGGAAGCCGAAGTGCTGCCCGTCTGCCGCGACCTGGGCATCGGCGTGGTCGCCTACGCCCCGCTCGGCCGCGGCTTCCTGACCGGCACGATCCGCACCACCGCCGACCTGGCCTCCGAGGATTTCCGCCGCTCCCAGCCGCGGTTCAGCCCCGAGGGCCTGGCCGGCAACCGGCCGCTGCTGCACCGGCTACAGCCGGTCGCCGACCGGCTCGGGCTCACCCTCGCCCAGCTGGCCCTGGCCTGGGTGCAGCACCGCGGCCGGGACGTGGTCGCCATCCCGGGCACCGGGCGGCGCACCCACCTCGCGGAGAACCTGGCGGTCGCCGCGGTCGAGCTCACCGAGCAGGACCTCGCCGAGGTGGCCGAGGCGGCGGCCGTACCGGTCCACGGGGCGCGCTACGCACCGAACCTGCTGGCCATGACCGGGAACTGAGCCGCGCCGGGCCCGGTGGAACGGCACTTGAAAAGCGCTGGACGGCCGGACGCCAAGGATGGTCCAAGCAGGCGCTGCCACGGTGGGACCAGGCCGGCGGCGGCCCGCTCGACGGCCGTCACGGGCCGGGCCCGTCCCCCCGGCGGGCGTCCACCCCCCTCGACGGGCACCAGCCCTGCGGGCCCGGACTCACGGAGGACCCTCCATGCCCACGGCAGCCACGGACATGACGGACGAGCAGCGCAAGGCGCTCGTCACCGCCTACCTCAAGGCCTTCGACAACGGCGGCACCGGCCACGACGGCACCCCGGTGCTCGACTTCTTCGCCGAGGACGCCGACTTCTTCTTCCCCAAGTGGGGCCTGGCGCACGGCAAGCCGGAGATCGCGAAGATGTTCGGCGACCTCGGCGGCTCCATCACGTCGGTCCGCCACCACACCTGGGCCTTCACCTGGGTCCTCTCCGGAACGGACCTCCTCGCGGTGGAGGGCACCACGCACGGCGAGCACCGGGACGGCCCCTGGCGGGTCGGGCAGCCCGAGTGGGGCGCCGGCCGGTTCTGCGGCGTCTTCGAGGTCCGCGACCACCTGATCCACCGCGCCTTCATCTACCTGGACCCCGACTACGCCGGCGGGGACACCGCCCGCTACCCCTGGCTCTGAGCCCGGACGCGCCCGCTTCCCCGTACCGCATGCACCGCCGCGTGCACCGTCCCCCCGGTGCACCGCACCCGCCCACCGCACCGCCCGAGGAGCATCATGGACGTCCTGGCCACCCTGGAACGCAAGCACAGCCTGAACCTGTTCCCGATCGAGAACCGGCTGTCGCCACGAGCCGCCGCGGCGCTGGCCAGCGACGCGGTCAACCGGTACCCGTACTCCGAGACCGACGTGGCCGTCTACGGCGACGTCAGCGACCTGAACGCGGTGTACGACCACTGCGTCTCCCTCACCAAGGAGTTCTACGGCGCCCGGCACGCCTACGTGCAGTTCCTCTCCGGCCTGCACACCATGCACACCGTGCTCACCGCGGTCACACCCCCCGGCGGCAGGGTCATGGTGATCGCCCCGGAGGACGGCGGCCACTACGCCACCGTGACGATCTGCCAGGGCTTCGGCTACCGGGTCGAGTACGTGCCGTTCGACCGGCAGAACCTGGAGATCGACTACACCGCGCTGGCCGAGCGGACGGCCGAACACCCCGCCGACGTCATCTACCTGGACGCGTCCACCGTGCTGCGGATGCCGGACGCCCGGGCGCTGCGCGCCGCCGCCCCCGGCGCGGTGCTCTGCCTGGACGCCTCGCACCTGCTGGGCCTGCTGCCCGCCGCGCCCGGGACCCTCGTGCTGGACGGCGGGTTCGACAGCATCTCCGGCAGCACCCACAAGACCCTGCCCGGCCCGCAGAAGGGCCTGCTGGTCACCAACAGCGACGCCATCGCCGAACAGGTGGGCGCCAGGATCCCGTTCACCGCGTCGAGCTCCCACTCGGCGAGCGTCGGCAGCCTGGCGATCACCCTGGAGGAGCTGCTGCCGCACCGGGGGGACTACGCACGCCAGGTGATCGCCAACGCGCGCGAACTGGCCCGGCAGCTGGCGGCCCGCGGCTTCGACGTGGCAGGCGAGGCGTTCGGCTTCACCGACACCCACCAGGTCTGGGTGCACCACCCCGAGGGCAACACCCCGCACGAGTGGGGCCGGCTGCTCACCGCGACCGACATCCGCACCACCACGGTGGTGCTGCCCAGCACCGCCCGCTCCGGACTGCGGCTCGGCACCCAGGAGTTGACCCGCTGGGGCATGACGGAGGACGACATGACCACGGTGGCCGAGCTGCTCGCCCGGCTGCTGCTGCGCGGCGAGCAGTCCCGGTCGGTGGCCGCCGACGTCCGGGACCTGGCCCGGTCCTTCCCCGGGGTCGCCTTCGCGGACCGGCCCGCACCGCTGGCCGTGGCCTGACGCACCGCACCGGCCGCGGGCACGGGCGGGGTGAGGCGGGGCCGCGGGGACGAGCCGGTCGGCACGTCCCCGCGGCGACCCGGGAGGGAAGGAGCACTGCTGCCATGTCCGATTCCACCCTGAGCGGAGCACCGGTCTGCGCCGACCGGTTCCGGTCGGTGCTCAGCCACTACCCCACCGGGGTGGTGCTGGTGACCGCACCGCCGCCGGCCCCGGCGCAGCCACCGCCCGCGATGATCGTCGGCACCTTCACCTCGGTGTCACTGGACCCGCGCCTGGTGGGCTTCCTGCCCGCCAAGTCCTCGACCAGCTGGCCGCGGATCCGCGCGGCCGGCCGGTTCTGCGTCAACGTGCTGGCCGCGGACCAGCAGCAGGTGTGCCGGGGGTTCGCGGCCCGCGACCCGGCCCGCTGGGAGGTGCCGTACCGGCTGACCCCGGCCGGCTGCCCCGCGCTGGTCGACGCGCTCGCCTGGCTGGACTGCGAGCCGGCGGGCGAGGTGGCGGCGGGCGACCACTGGTTCGTCACCGCCACCGTCCGCGACCTCGCCGTCCAGCGGACCGGCCCGCCGCTGGTCTTCCTGCGGGGCGACTACGGCCGCTGCGTCGTCTGACCCGGGCCGCCGGCCACCCGCCCGACCGCCTGCCGACGTCGGGCGGGCGCGGCCCGTCACTGCCCGGCACCGTCGCCCCCGGCCCGGACCCCGACGCCGAACCGCCACGCCTCGATGTCACGGTAGCGGATCGGCCCGGGCCCGCGGCCGATGGTGCTGCCGACCAGGTGGAGCCGCTCCGCCGGCCACCGCCGGCCCACGAAGTCGGCGAGCCCGGCCGCGGCCTGCGGCACGCTGGTGGAGTCGTCGCGGCGGGAGCGCGCCGGCGTCAGGTGGGGCCGCAGCGGGCGCTCGCCGAACTCGATCCCGCAGGACCGGACCAGGCCCGGACGTCGGCCGTGAGCCGGTGCAGAACTCGACCTCGGCGCGCAGGCCGGGTCGGACGAACCGGACCACGGTGCCGGGTGGCAGACCCAGCCCGGCGCCTGCGGTGAACGGCGACGCCGGCGTGTCGATTCGGCGCAGTACGGCGGCCAGGGCCCGTCGGTGCGGTCCGGCGAATCCGGTGCCGACGGAGCCGACGAACCGCAGGGGCCCGCCGGGTTCGGTCGGGACGCCGGCCCGGACGACGCGTGCCGAGGCCGCGCCGGGACCCGCGGGCAGCCAGCCTCCGTGGCGCACGCCCGGTTCGAGGTCCCAGATCCGGGTGGCCCGGCTCTCCGCCGTGTACGGGGGCCAGCCGGGGTCAGCGGTGCGGGCGAAGGAAGCCCAGGCGTCCGTCATCCGCGCTACCAGCGCCGTCAGCGCCGGCCGCTGCGCGTCGTGGCCGTCACGATGCCGCCGTGGCCCGGGACGGACTTCGAAGCCCGCCCGGAGAAAGGCCGCTGGGATGCGACGGCCTGAACGTCACCGCGGCGCGTGCAGAGCGAGCGTCCAGGTGTGGGTGACGTACGTGCCCCGCTCGGGGTCGCGCTCCTCGATGACGGCCGTGAGCCGGTCGGCGGCCGTCCGTTCCAGGGTGGCGACGAACCGCCAGTCCTCCTCGCCGGGCACCGGGAGGAGTTCGGCGAGGGTGGCGCCGGAGAGGTCGCGGCCGACGGCGCGCAGCATGCCCGCGTCGAGGACCAGGATCGTGCCGTCGTGCAGGACGACCGGCTCGCACGGCCGGGATCCGGTGAGCGGCAGGGCGCTGCGCTCGATCACGCCGCCGGGCAGGAGCCGCACGACGCGGCTCCTGGTCGGCCGGTCGACCTCGACGACGCGCAGGCCGGTGCCGACGACGTAGTGGCCGTAACCGCGCCAGGTGTCGGTGCAGTTGCCGTCGCGGTCGTACTGCCAGGTGTGGAAGCGGTCGTAGCCCACAAGCCCGAGCACGAACCGGCCGGCGCCGAGCGCAGCACCGCGCTCCCCGCGGAGTTCGGCGACCGGCGCGCCGTCCGCCAGGTCGAGCAGGTAGGCGGGGCCGAGGTGGCCCCACGCGTGGTAGTCGATCGAGCTGGTGGTGACGAGGACGCGTCCGGAGGAGATGTGCGCCGTGTTGGGCGTACCGGGGACGGGGCGGGTCCACCGGACGTGCCCCGCGGCGTCGGTGCACGTGATCTCGCCTGTACGGCCGCCGATGGCCAGTCCGTCGCGCTCGGCGAACGGCTCCTGGGGCGCCCGGTGGACCGGGGCCATGCCGCGCTTGCGCTGCCGGTCGATGACGGTGACGCTCCAGTTCGCCATACGCGCGATCGTAGGGCTCCGTCAGGCCGCGACGGCCCGGCGGGTCCACAGCCAGTGGTCAATGGCGCCGGCGGAGAGCAGGTCCGCGAGCAGGACGACGAGCGGAGGGCCGCCACGGACGACCACGTGACGTCACCGGCGCGGCCGGCCGGCAGGACGGCCGCCGTGCCACCCCGAGGACGGCGATCAGGGCGGGCCGGGACGGCGGGGTCTTGCAGGGCGGGTCAGCCGGCGACGGTCTCGGCGTGCCGGTGGAGCGCATCCAGGAGCGCGGTCTGCTGGTCGGTCAGCTTCCCGCCGGCGCGGCGCGGGAAGCACCACCCCAAGCCGTCGCAGGCCCGGAACGCCGCCCACCTCGCCCAGACGGACGAGTTCTATGAGATTGTCCAGAGGTACGTGAACATGCGTGGGTCGGAACGGGAGCGGGAAGAGGAAATGATCTACCGCGCACTCGACTACCGGCTGACCTGCAGCAAGTGCGGTCATGACGTGACGGGCTCGCAGGGCCAGCAGATCGTGGCCGAGGAGTTCGGTTGGTTCGACGAATGGCAGTGCGAGAACTGCGGTCTGGTCAGTTGCGACTACGGCGACGGGCCCGGGCCGGAGGACGTCAGGCAAGGACTGCTGGCGAGGTTCGGAGGATTCCGGCCCCGGCTCGTGGAGGGCCGGGACGAGACCGTCGCGGCGGCCCGCCACCTGCGGGAGATCCTCGACTGCAGCCCGGCCGAGGCGATCGGCAGGCTGAAGGCGGCGAAGGCCGGGGAACCCCTCGGAACCGCCGTCGAAGTCGAAGCCATCGTGCAGGCACTTCGCCGGGACGGATACGCCTACGAGACGGTCGCCGCCGGATCGGAGGACTGAGCAACCGGATCCGCCGCGCGGCGGGGAGCACAGGCGAGGCCGGCCTGCGCCGGGCGGGACCGGCGCCCGCGGGGAGGACCCTTCGGCGACCAGGGGCGATGCGGGGGCTTTGCTGTTTCTTTGCATGCTGGCGCGCCGCCGGCGCGGCTTCCACGAGGCACGTGGGTTGTCGAGGTGTCAAAGGGCTCCAGAAGCATCCCATGTGGCTCTCCCCCGCGAAGCCCGTTCGTGAGGGTGGTCGCGGCGCGCCGAGTCCGTTGGAGCGGGGTGGTGGCGTTCAGTTGCAGGGCGGGCGCGGTGGACGGCCGCAGCGCTGTACGCCCACCCGCCGCGCCCCGGCGGGGGACGGGACCGGTGGCCCGTGCGGCCGGGACGACGGGGCGAGCAGCATGGAACGGGTCAGGCAGGTGGTGGCGCATGAAAGGGTTCAAGGTCGGCGGTGCCGGTGTCGCCACGGCTCTCGCGGCAGCCGGGACCACACTGCTGTGCGCGGCGGTGTGGTCGCTCCTCGCGCTCACCCACCCCGCCGTGGCGGATGTCAGCGAGCACTACTTCTACGACGGCCTCTGGGTCGCGGTCGGCCTGACGTTCACGCTCGCCGGCCTGTTCCTGGTGGTCAACCGGAACGGCCAGGCCCTGGGGGCACTATTGCTGGCCGCCGGTGTCCTGCAGTCGCTGCGCATGGTGCTGCTACTGGCAGCCGGGCTGGCCGGGGCCGGGCCGACGGTCGTCGGGGTCATCGCGGTCGTGGTGCTGGCCGCGGACATCACCAACGCCTTCGTGGTGGTGGGCTTCCCGCTCTGGCTCCCGGACGCCCGGCTACCCGGTGGAGCCTGGCGCTCGGTCACCGTGCTGGTGGGCGGGTGGAGCGTCCTGCTCGCCTTCGCCAACACCGCCCGGGTGCCCGAGTGGTACGGCCTGCCGAACCCGCTCCACCACACCGCGCTGTACGGCTGGCTGGACGGGTGGCTCAGCCCGTACACCTTCGACCTGTTCGCCGCGAGCCTGGTGCTCACGCTGACGGTGGCGGCGGTCCGCTGGTGGCGCCTGCCCGGGGCGCACCCGTACCTGTGGGCGGTGATGACCGCCTACGTGGTGTGGGCCGCGCTGGCCGCCGTCCCGCACTTCGTCACCGACTCCCCCGGGTGGCTGCCGTACGCGGTTGTCGTGGCGGGCGAGGCCGCCTGGATGCTGGTGCCGATCGCCGCCTTCCGGCGCGACCGCCGATTCTCCCTGGACCGGGCCACCCGGCGATACCTGGTCGCGTTCGTGTTCTGCGCGCTGCTGTTCGTCGGCGCCCTGCTCGCTGCCTACCTGACGCACCGGCTGCTACCCGACACCGGGCCCGACGCGCGCTGGTGGCAGGTGGCGACGGCGGCGGTCCTGGGCGCGCTCCTGCGCCCGGCCGCCCACGCGGTGGGGCATGCCGTGGACCGCTACTACTACGGCGAGCGGGCCCACCCGTACCAGCTGATCCGGCAGCTGGCGGAGCGGATGAGCCACGCCGTCAACCCGGCGGACGCGCCGCCGCTGCTCTGCCGGACCGTGGTGCAGGCCCTCGGACTGCCCGCCGCCGCGGTCCGGGTCCGGACCCGCAGCGGGCCGCGCGAGCTGGCCCGAATCGGGGCACCCGACCCGACCGGCGTGCGATTCCCGCTCACCTACGAGGGCGCCGAGATCGGCGAACTGCTGGTGCCGCCCCGCCCCGGGCAGTCCGAGCTGGACCGACAGGACCGCGAGGTGCTGCGCCTGCTCGCCGACCAGGCCTCGCCGGCGATCGCCTCGCTCGGCCTGTACGAAGACCTCCAAGCGAGCCGCGAGCAACTCGTACAGGCCCGCGAGGAGGAACGCCGCCGGCTGCGCCACGACCTCCACGACGGTCTCGGCCCCGCCCTCTCCGGCCTGCGCCTGAGGATCGATGCCGCCAGTGCCGACCTGCCCGATGACTCCGAAGCCGCTGACTCGCTTACCGCGGCCTCCGTCGGCATCGGCGACGCGATCACCGAGCTCCGGCAGATCACCCACGGTCTGGGTCCCGGTCCCCTCGACGGCAAGGGTCTGGCCGACGCGCTCCGTCGGCTCGCGGACACCCTCGGGAGCCGGTCGCTCGACGTCACCCTCGACCTGTGCCCGGACCCGCTGCCCGTGTTCTCTGCCGCGGTCGAGGTCGCCGTGTACCGGATCAGCGGTGAGGCCCTGAACAACGTGGTCCGCCACGCGGGTGCCACGGCCGTCCGGCTCAGCCTGCACGCCCTCCCCGACCGGGTCACCGTCGAGGTCGCCGACAACGGCACCGGCTTCCCCATCGGTGCCTCCACGTCCGGGGTCGGCCTCCGTTCCATGGCCGAGCGCGTCGAAGAGCTCGGCGGCACCTTCACCGCAGGTAACGCCCCCGTCGGTGCCGTCGTCCGCGCCGTCTTCCCCTGCGGTCAGGCCGACTGACCCGGGCCGCCGTCAGGACCTCGACGCCGTGGCCGCCGGCCTCACCCCGTCACTACGCGGTGTCGGTCCTCTCCTCGCCCAGCTTCTGCAGCGCTTCGATGGCGAGCGCTCGCGGGTCGAGGCTCCGTCCGGCGAAGAACCTCGCCACGGACAGGGCCCACCGTCCCTTCTTCAGTCGCCCCAGGACGTATCCGATGAGGACCCCGATCCCGAGAGCGATCTTGGTGGTGATCTTCATCAGGTGCTCCCTCGGCCCGTGCCTCTTCTGGTCGGACGGTTGCCGCGCCGCGATGCCGGACGCCCTGCCGGAACCCGTCGGCCGAGCCGGCCGAACCGGTGTGCGCCGCAGGTGCGGCACGGTGCGACGCGGGCCGAACCACGACCTGGCCTGTCTCTGTGCTTCTGGCCGGGCCGACCCACTCGTAATCACGATCGGTTCGCCGCGCGTCCGGGCGAAGAACGGCCACGAGACGGTCATGAGCCCCGGACCGGACACTGATCTCGAACATCGCAAGGCCGACGGTCGGGCCCCCGTCGCTTTCGGCAGCCGGTCCGGCCCGGCCTTCTCCGTGAGCTCCGGCGAGGCGCCTCCTTCCCGCCGATCGAGCCCCGGCACGTCCGGCACGGGCGTAGCACGGCGTTCGCCTCCCGGGCTGCCTCGCCGGGACCGCTCCGTGCGGGGCCCGCCCTGGGCCGTGCGTCGGCCCCGGCGCCGCAGGCTGCGGTGCCGGGGCCGTCGTTCGCGGGGGGTCAGCTCTCGTGGGCGGAGGTGTCGTCAATCAGGAAGGCGGTGGCGGGGGTCGTTCCGGTCTCGTGGGAGACGAGTTTGAGACCGATCGTGGTGCCCCAGCCGGCCTGGGCGATGACCGGGGAGAGGTCGACCGCCTGGTACTGGTATCCGTGGGTCGGCGTCTGGCTGGTCCAGGTCCTGAGCGTGCCGATCGGCTGCCCGGTGTACTGGTTGACGGCGACCAGGGAGAGGGTGTCGGGTGCGGAGGCGGAGGTGTTGGTGGACTCGACGTCCAGCCAGAAGGAGAACTGGGCCTGCCCGTAGCCGGGGTAGGTGTTCAGGTAGGTGGTGATGGAGTCGTCCGTCCCGGTGTTCTGGCCGAGCCAGGCGTACCACGAGCCGGAGTGCGGCGCGTGCAGGCTGGAGGGGGTGACGATGTTGTACCCGGACGGGTTCCAGGTGTCCGTCATCACCGTGTGGTTGACGTTCGCCGAGCCGTTCTCGAAGCCGGCGTCGGTCAGCTGCTCGATGGAGCCGCAGCCCGTCCCGCCCGAGGTGCTGACGTTCTCCCAGAAGCCGGTGGAGGCCGTGTTGCCCACGCCGTCCGTCGCCGTCACGGTGATCCGCTGGTAGTTGCCCGTCGCGGCGGCGGTGCCGGAGATCACTCCGCTGTGCGCGTCGATGGCCAGCCCCTGCGGCAGCCCGGTGGCGCTGTAGGCGAGGGCCGCGCCGGTGCTCGACACGCCCACCGCCGGGATCGACAGCGGCTGTCCGGCCTTGTCGGTGCGGTCGCACATCGTGCTCACCGAGACCGGCGGGCTCGACACGACGGGGTCCGAATCGACGCACAGGTGGTCGGAGTTGGACCACAGGGTCTGCAGCGGGAAGCTGCCCGTGGACAGGTTCTCGAAGAACAGCCCACCGTTGGCGCCCTTCGGGATCCAGGCGCACTTGTCGCCGATCTCCTGGCCGGTGGCGTCGGTCCAGCCGCCCGGGGTGTTCGGGTCGGTCACCGTCTCCGCGTACTCGTGGCCGCCGATGATCCCGTAGCCGTCCAGCCGGCCCCGCGGGGTGTTCTCGCCGAACCAGTTGGTGCCGCAACCGGCCGCGTCCGTCAGGTACGGCATGTTGGTGTACGCGAGCCGGCCGTACTGTGAGCGCTGGAAGTCGTGCCAGGCGCAGTAGCCCAGTTCCTTCCACTTGTCCGGGTCGGTGCCCTGCGGCGAGTCGATGACGTACTGGACGTTGCGGTTCTGCGCCTCGGTCAGGTTGCCGAAGTGCTTGGCGGCGGCCACCGCCTCGGCGCCGATCTGCGGCTCGGTGGCGGCCTGCGGCGCGGGGGCGGCGTTGTCCACCCAGACGCCGGCGAGCACGCTGCCCGCCTGCGGGTAGGGGATGTGGGCGGACCCGGCCGGGCACTGGACGGAGCCGGCGGCGATGCCCTCGCAGTACTGGGTCAGCACGGCGCTCCAGCCGTCGCCGGCGCTGCCGAGGCCTTTGAAGAAGTCCTGCTGGTAGGGGGCGGCCTGGTCCGGGTCGCCGCTCGCCGTGACGTCGCCGGCCGGGTTCGTCGACGGGGTGCCCCACTGGGAACCCCAGAGCACCAGGTAGACCTTGGGTGCGCCGATCACCACGCCGGTCGACTCCTGGCCGCCCTTGTAGGTGACCTGGAGGTCGTACTCGTTGGCGACGTTGCCGTCGCCGTTGCTGCCGGTGCCCGGGTCGGCGCCGTCGACCAGTTCGGGGGCCTTCTTGCCGTCGGTGCTCGCTGCGGCGACCGGGCCGGTGCGGGCGGTCTTGGCCCGGTGCGGGCCGGGCTTGTGCGGGGCGGCGGCCGTCTTCGGGGTGCCCGGCTGGGCCACCGCGGTGACGGCCTGCGGCGGGTGGCTGTCCGCCATGGCGGACAGCGGGGCGCTCAGCCCGGCGCCGGCCAGCGCGGCCGCGAGCGCCACCAGGGCGGTTCGCCGACCGTGCCGGGCGCGTTCGGACAGGCGGGATCGGAATCTGGACACAGGTCGGCTTCCGTCTCTCGTGGCGTGAGGGTGGGGGACGCACGGTGCGGCGCGCATGCGGAGCTGACTGGTCGCCAGCGGGTCGCGGCGGAGGACGGGGAACCGGGTCTCACCCGGGCACCGCTGTGCAATGCGCCATATGATATTTCACTTACCCGCGCGCACAAGGTCCCGCGCACGGCGCCCGCCGGCGCCCGCGCGGCTGCGGCACGCCGCCCAGCCGTGCCCCGCTACGCCGCCGCGCCCGCCCCCGCCCGGCCCGGTCGCCCACGCACCGAAGCCGCCGGTGCCGGCGGGCGGGCTCGCGGTCCGGGCGCGGATTTTAACTGCGCCTTACCCAAGCCGACTTCGTCTTGGTGCTGGGGCCTCCGACCTCCGGCGTGAGGCCCTGTCAGGATGAGCCCGTCGGAAGTCACGGCCGCCCGGACGATGGCTTCCAGGCTGTTCGATGGTGCGCCAGAAGCGGATGGGCGGCAGTGCCGAGAGGGGCCCCGGCCGCTGGTCGGCGATCAGGCGCCCGTGCGGCGGTCGAGGCCGTCGGGCGAGTTCGGCGGTCCGCTCGCGCGGCGGCAGTGCGAGGTCGACGTCGGCGACGCCACTCATGATCTCTTCGGCGATGGTGTTCGCGATCGGCGACGGAGCGACGGCCGGGACGAACAAGCCCAGCGGCGGGTCAGGGCCTGACGCCGGGCCGGGGCCGCATTGTCAGCGGCCGCCCGGTTGCACCAAGCTGACGGCATGTCCACCACCAACGGCGGCGCGGTGGACGGACCGGGGAGGCGCAGTGGTGGGGTCGGGGAAGGGCGGCGCGGGCGTGCTGGTGGGGCGCGGGCGGGAGTTGGAGTTGCTGGGGCGGGTGGCCGACGGTGCGCCGGGCGGGCCGGCCGTCGCCGTGGTGGAGGGCATGCCCGGCATCGGCAAGAGCCGGTTGCTGGACGAGCTGCGGGGGCGGGCCCTCGCCGCCGGGCATCGGGCGGTCGCGGCGCGGGCCTCGGCCGCCGAGCGGGAGACGCCGTACGGGCTCCTGCTGAACCTGCTGTGGGCAGCCGGGGCACGGCAGCTGCTGGACGAGTTCACCGCCGAGTTCGAGGCGGCGCGGCCCGGTCCGTTGGGACGCCACCGCTGGCACGGCCGCCTCCTGGACGCCCTCACTGGGCCGGCCGGGAGCGCGCCCGCCGCCACTGGCCGGACGCTGCTCCTGCTGGACGACCTGCAGTGGGCGGACGACGAGTCGCTGCCGCTCCTGGACCGGCTGGTGGGGGGCCCGTCGGACGGGCGGCTCGGCTGCGTCCTGGCGTACCGGCGCGGCGGCTGTCCGCCCGGGCTGGAGCGGGCCCTGACGGATGCCGCCGCCCTCCGGATCACGCTCGGCCCGCTGACCCCCGACCAGGTGGCCGGCCTGGTGCCGCAGGCCTCGTCGGAGCACCGGCGACGGCTCGCCCGGGCGAGCGCGGGCGTCCCCCGTCAGCTGCACGAGCTGGCCCCGCTGCCGGCCGCGCTGGTCGGCGGGCTGGCCGCGGGGGACCCCCGGGCGATCGCCGACGCGCCGGAGTGGTCGCCCGGTCCGGAGATCCGCGGCGAGCTGGACACCCTCTCGGCGCGGGCCCACGACGTGCTGCGGGCGGCGGCGGTGGCCGGAGCGGAGTTCGACCTGGCGACCGTCGCCGCGGTGGCCGACACGCCGGCGTCCGAGGCCGGCGGGGCCGTGGACCACCGGGTGCGCAGGGGTGTGCCTGGTATGGGTTGCCGACCCTGCGGTGGTGAGGTCGGCGGCGACTCGGCGGCCGTAGGGGAGCATGTCGCCGTCGTAGTCACCACGCGCAGGTCGTACTGGCTCGGCTTCGGCAGGGACAGAATGGATTGCCACAACGGCGCAGCAGGGTGAAGGGACGCGCGGTGCATGACGACTCCTACGGAATCTACCTCTCCCGATCCGCTGTGCAGCATAAAGCGCAGGGAGAATCGTCCGGGTATCTCGCCAACCAGTCGGAGCAGGCGCGCTGGTCGAAGCGGGAGGCCGACCTGCTGAGCTACGGCCCTTCCGCTGCGCAGGAGGCCGACGAGTGGGAGCGGATCGCCGAGCTCGTCCGCGTCCAGGGGTGGGAGACCTACGACGTCGCACGCGACGAGCAGGCTCAGGTCTGGATCGCGGAGTACCGGGACCTCGTCGCGGCGCAGCAGGAGGAGACGCGGCCGGTTCACCGGATGCCCCGGGGGGAGGCCGGACGGCGGCTGGCAGTGGAGCTGTCCGCCACGGCGGAGCGGCGCCTGGCGGTGCTGGCGGCTGAGTTGGGGGTGTCTCCGGAGCGGGTGTTGGAGGTCTTGGCGGAGAGGGTCGAGTCCGGTGGTGAGGGCTTGGTCCACGTGCCCGTGACGCGGGTTTCCCAGTCTCTGTGAATGGTTGAATTTCCTTGCGGTGATCTCGGTTGCCTCGTTTGAATTCCGGCCGAAAGGGCGGGCCCGAGCGGGCCGGATCGCAGCTGTTCAGGCCGTTGCGGCAGGTCATCGAGCCGGTCAACGACACCTTCAAGGGCCGGCTCCACCTCGAACGCCACCAGGCCCGAACCCCCGGAAACGCGCCATGGTCCAGGCGGTCCTGCGGTTTCCCGGGATGGCCGGCCGAGACGGGGCGAGGAATCCGCGTTCTCCCGTCAGACCGGCTTCGGCGGCGGCGTACTCCTCACTGTCATCGTGCGGTGGTCACGGTGTCGAGTGAGGCGGTGAATGCGGCTGCGTCGGTTTCGGCGCCGAAGTGGTGGATCACGTATTCGCGGACGTGTTGCTGCTGGGCGCGGGTGAAGGCCGCGCAGGCGTCGTGGATGACGTGGGTGGTGTATCCGCGGTCGTGGGCTTCGCGCAGGGTGGATTCGACGCATACGTGGGTGGCGAAGCCCGCCAGGTACAGGTCGGTCACCCCGAGTCGGCGCAGGATCAGGTCGAAGTCGGAGGAACCGGCGAAGGCGCTGGCGCCGGCGCGGCCGCGCACGACCGGTTCGCCGAGAGCGGGCTGGAATGCCTCGGCGAATTCGACGCCGGCGCTGCCCTGGATCCAGGTGCCGGCCTTGGGGATCGCCGCGCGCAGGCCGAGTCGCGCCGGGGTCCAGCTCTCCAGTTCCGGTGCGCCGGGGGTGAGGACGAGTGGCACGTGCACGACGGGGACGCCGTGCGCGCGGGCGGCGGCCAGTGCGGCGGCTGCGCCGCGCACGGCGGTGTCGAGCAGGCCGCGGTCCTCGACGAGGTGGTTGAGGCGGCCGTGATCGGGGTCGAGCCACTCGCGCTGGAACTCGATGAGGACGAGGGCGGCGTTCGGGCGTGCGGACATGACCGTCATGGTCGGGCTCCTTGTCCGGAAAATTTCCAACTGATGAGTTGGACACTAGCGCTAGCGGACCCTCACTTCCAACCCGACAGTTGGAAATGAGGGTCCGGGCGGGTCAGAGCGCGAGCCTGCGCACCATGTCCACGACGGCGGCCCGTCGGGTGGCCGGATCCTCGTCGACCGCACCGCCGAGGATCATCCGGGCGAGCTGCGGCGCGGCGAACTGCCAGCCGGCCAGTGCCACGACGGCGTACAACAACTCCTCGGGCGCGAGCGGTGCCCCGGCCTGCGCGGAATCCACTTCTCCCCGGCGCGCGCGGGAGACCGCGGCAAGCTTCTCGGCGTACTGGGCGGCCCGCCGCTCCTCGCCCGCGACCGGAGCAGCGGCATCGCCGTACAGGGCCTCCCACTGCAGCAGGCGCAGCAGGTGCGGATGGTCGAGGTGGTAGTCGAACACCCGGCCCGCATACTCCGGAAGGTCTACCGTCCGCCCGTCCGCCTCCTCCATCGGCACGGCGGCGGCGAGCTGTTCCAGCTCGCGCTGGAGCGCTGCGGCGAACAACTGCCCCTTGCCGCCGAAGTAGGGGTAGATCCGCTCCTTGTTGACCCCGGCTGCGGCCGCGATGCGGTCGATCCGGGCACCCTCGGGCCCGTGCGTGGCGAACTCGTCCACGGCGGCGTCGAGCAACAGCCTCTTGGTCTTCGCGGTGTCCCATGCCATGCACCCAGCATACGAAGCAACCAACCCGCCGGTTGGAATCGGGCCGTCCGGCTACCCGGGAGCACTGTCCTCTGCCCCGTCCACACGAACTCGCAGGACCGGCGCCACATCATCGCCTGGAGTGAAACGGTGAGATTCCGACAACACGGATGAGATCCGGTGAGAGTTCGTCAGCCCCTGTGCGACAGGACAGCTCGGAGTGCGACGAGGACGCTGAGTCCGATCTCGGTGACAACAGGATGGCCGAAGAGACAGTTACCGTCTCACCGGGATCTGACCGGCTGCCGACCTGCGATCAGGCCACCGGCCGGAGGAAGGTGTCCACCTCGCGGATCTCCTTGGCCAGGGCATCCGCCTGGGCGCGGAGCTCGGCGACCGGCAGCGCGGAGAGGATCCTGAGTTCGGACCGCAGCTGCCGTACGGCTCCGCGCTGGTCGCGTCCGGAGGCGGCGTCGGCGGCCGCCGTGGTCACCGAGTGGCGCAGCCGCAGGACGTCCCGGCGGGCGAGGGCGTCGGTAAGAGTGCCGCCACCCTCGATGAGCACGGTGGAGTTGGTCCGGTTGATCTGACGGATCAGCCTCTCCAGCTCATCCGGCACCTCCCCGGCCTGGGCCAGGACCTCCGCCGCGTTCTCGGCCGGCTCCTCGCCCTCCTGGTAGCGGGCACTGCCGACGACGCGCGCCCGCAACTGCTCCCCATGGGCGGCGGTGAGGCGGGCGTCCGGGTGGGCGGACACCAGCTCGGTCAGTTCGCGCGGTGCGGCCCGTGGCCCGGCGGGTGCGTGGCCGCCGAGCAGGAAGAACAGGTCGAGCCGGGTGAGGCGGGCGCTCCGCTCGTCCTCCTCGGCGAGGCACATCGGGGCGACGTCACACGACCCAGACGTGCTGCGGACCGGTCACCGGGTGGTTCACCCTGGCCGCCGGCACCCCTGTGCCCTCCTGCCCCCGCGGGCACGAAGGGGTGTCCGACTCCGGCGCGTAGCGGTCACGAGGGGGACGACCCGGCGCTCCAGCCGCTCAGTTCGACCGGGATCCACAGCTGGGAGTCGGCCTCCGCGCCGATCTCCACGGGGCGCGTCCGGAGCAGCTCCGGACCCGGCCGGCTCGCGTAGGGGTTCGAGGGGAACCACTGGGTGAACACGTCCCGCCACAGTTCCTGGAGGGCACGCGGATAGGGCCCGCGATTGTCGAAGACCGCCCAGGTCCCGGCCGGTACGTCAAGGGCGTCGAGATCCTCGGCAGTCGCCTCGGGACCGGTCACCACGCCGATCCAGTAGTCCGCCTCCGCGCCGTCCTCCCGGCTGTCGGTCAGGTGAACCGCCGCCGACAGGACTCCTTCCGGCTCCCGGTCGGACAGCTCCTTCATCCGGGCGACCGCCCGCTCGTCCAGGCTCTCCAGATGCGCCGCGGCGGCCGCGTTGACCCCCTCGTGCACGAGCGGGACCCGGGCCTTCCTACCGACGATCCGGAACCGCTCCTTCTCGACGATCCGGTACCGCATCGTCGTGCTCCCTTCGACGACGACGCGGAAGGACATGCGCGGCTGCGCCGTGAGCACCGCACCCGTGCGCCGGGCCTCGCCCGGCCCGATGCCGTGCACCGACCGGAACGCCCGGGCGAACGCCTCGCCCGAGCCGTACCCGTAGCGCACCGCGACGTCGAGCAGCGTCAACTCCCCGGACAGCACCTCGGCGCCGGCGAGCGTCATCCGCCGGCGCCGTACGTAGACCGTGAGCGGCATCCCGGCGAGCGTGGAGAACAGCCGCCGGAAGTGGTACTCGGACATCGCGGCGATCCGGGCCGCCTCGGCGATGTCGACCTCCCGGTCGAGGTGGGCCTCCAGATGGTCCAGCGCCTGATTGAGCGGCTCCAGCACGCGTGTCCGCCCTTCATCCGATCGCGACGCCCGACCGAACCGGTGCGGGAAGTGTCAGGCAGCGAGCCCCTCCGTCGCCCGAGGCTTACACCATGACCGATATCAAGGGAGCGTGCGAGCCCCGCTTCGCCGCAGTCCGTGCGGCCCTCGCGGCGTCGCTCGACAAGGACGACGTGGGCGCCTCTGTCGCCGTCTACCTCGACGGCGAGCCGGTGGTCGACATCTGGGGCGGCTACGCCGATGCGGACCGCTCGGTCGGCTGGGAGCGCTCCACCCTCACCTGCGTGAACTCCACGACCAAGACCATGACCGCCCTGAGCGCGCTGATCCTGGCCGACCGGGGCCGGCTCGACCTGTCCGCGCCAGTCGCCGACTACTGGCCCGAGTTCGCCGCGGCCGGCAAGGAGAGCATGCTGGTGCGGCACGTGCTGTCCCACACCGCCGGGCTGCCGACCCTGACCGGGCCGGCGGCGGTCGAGGACCTCTACGACTGGGAGAACGTGACGGCGGGGCTGGCCGCGCAGGCCCCCGACTGGGAACCCGGGACGGCCGCCGGCTATCACGCGCTCACCTTCGGGTTCCTGATCGGCGAGGTCGTCCGCCGCATCACCGGCCGCAGCCTCGGCGAGTTCTTCGCCGAGGAGGTGGCCGAGCCGCTGGGCGCGGACTTCCACATCGGGCTCTCCGCCGCGCACGACCACCGCGTCGCACCGCTCATCCCACCGCCGTCGTTGACCGACGAGTACGTCGCCGCCGCACCGCTCGGACCGGACGGCGCACCGCCGGAGACCACCGGCGCTGCGATCCGGGTCAGGGACGTCAACTCGGCGGCCTGGCGCCGTGCGCAGATCCCCGCGGTGAACGGCTTCGGCAACGCCCGGTCCGTCGCCCTCGTCCAGTCGGTACTGGCGAGCCGGGGAGCCGCCGGCGGCGTGCGGCTGCTGTCCCCGCAGGGCTGCGAGCCCGCGTGGCAGGAAGTGTTCCGCGGCGAGGACCGCGTCCTGGGAACACCGATGTGCTGGACGGCCGGCTTCGGCAGGTTCGGCAGCACCTTCGGCTGGGGCGGCTGGGGCGGCTCCCTGGTCGCGAGCGACCCCGACGCACGGATGACGGTGGCCTACGTCATGAACCGGATGATCGACCGGGGCCGGCAGGAGGACAACCGCGGCATGGAGATCGTCATGGCGGCGTACGGCGGACTGCGCTGACAGGCCTCAGCTGTGCTGGGCGACCGCGTCGGCGTGGGAGCCCGGTGAGCAGGCCCGGCCGAGGACCGGTGAGACCGTGTCCGCGCCCGGGACGTGCCCGAGCACGCCGGCGCAGTACTGGACGCCGCGTACGGGCAGCGGGCGGAGCCAGGTCGCCCCGGACCGGGGTGGCGGAGACCGCCCCGGCCAGGGCGAGACAGCCGACGCGGGCGGGGCGAGAAGTCTGCGCGGACGCGCATGGGATACCTCCGACCTCAATGATCTGGATCGATGATCTCCTGCCGACCACTGGCTGATCACGACATCACACAGGCCAAAGCTAGGAGGTTTCGCCGTCCGTCTCCTCGAAGTCGCCGATCATGGCCGGGTCGTCGGCCGAGGTGGACTCGGGCCAGGAGGCGGCGCCCGTGACGCCCAAGTCGACGCGCATCGCCTCGCGGGTGGCGCGGATCAGGGGCCAGAGCGCCTGTTGACCCTCGGCGGCCGACCGTAGCGTCTCGCCGAGCCGGGGGTTCCCCTGTTCGATGCGCTTGATCTGCCCGTACACCCGGGTCAGTGCGTCGTTCAATTTGTTGGCCGGAACGATCACGGTGTCCGGGGCGACCATCAAGGTCTCGGACCAGCGGTCCCGGTGGGCGTCCTTCGCCCTTTCCAGCGCCTGGACATCCTCCTCCCCGGGCGCGCGGTCCCGCATGACGTACAGGTGGCGGCTCAGCGCCGTGGCGAACTGTCGGGCGTCCCGATGGAGTTCGGTGTAGCACCGCCGCCGCAGTTCGCGGTTCTCGCGACGTTCCTGGATGGCGTGGCTCATCTCCAGCTCACGCTTCTTGACCCGGTCCGCGCCGCGCTGGGTCAGCAGCGCGCCGCCCAACGTCCCCGCCACCCCGGTCATCGCAATCAGTACCGCCCCCACGTCCATGGGATCACCCTAGGATCCGCCCTCAGCCGTCCTGGCGGCGGGCTAGGAAAGGGATACCCGGCAGTGCGAACCCGGCAACCCGGGACGACGGCCGGCAAGCAGGCCCGCGACGGCGGCGGCGCGGCCTGGACGGCGCCGGGCAGCACGGCACCCATCAGGCCAATGACCCAGGCCAACGACGATGGCATCCGGACGGCGCCCTCGCGCCCGGACAGGGCACAAGCTCACGGCCCACCCCACGGGCACCAGTCCCGATCAGGAGGCCTACCAGCACGACCGCCCGGGCGAAGAACGGCAACGAGACGGTCATGAGCCCCGGACCAGACGCGCATCCCGACAATCGCAAGGCCGACGGCCGGGCCCCCGTCGCCTCCGGCAGCCGATCCGGCTCGGCCTTCTCCGTGAGCTCCAGCACGGAGCCCGCCTTGCCGCCGAAAGAGCCCCCGCACGTCCAGCACGGGCGAGCGCGGCGTTCGCCGCCCGGGCGGCCTCCAGTTGCTCTTCGGCCTCCCGTTCCAGTCGTTCGTCGTGTCCTGGTGGCAGGCCCAGCAGCGGCCGCCGCGGCGGCGGGTCCACTCCACCTGTCCTTCGGGGCCGTACTCCCCGGTGCTCTCCTCCTTCGGAAGCCGGCCGCAGTCGGCGCAGGCCAAGGTTCGCATCAGCTCGCGGTGGACCCGGCGGGCCTTTCGCCCGGTCACCCGGTGCCGTTGGCGCGGCTGCGTGGGTGCCACTGGCGCCGGGTGCCTCGTCGAGGACTGCAGCCCGGACACCGAAGCGGGGCACGGCAGGCAGGCGGCCGCGGTCGGCGAGAGGACGGCCCGGGCGCAGCCGGCAGCGAGCAGGCCAGGCCAGGGCGAGGGCGAGGATGTCGGCCAGGACGTCGCCGAGCCCAGCGGGCGGCGGCTTGGGCGCGCCTGCGGCACCGCCTTGGTAGGGCCCTGCGGGCCCGTGGGTGGCCGCTGAGCGGGGCCTGCGGCCCCTCGGTGGGCGTCCAGGGACAGCCGGTAGCCTCCCGGAGCCGCCGGCGAGCGTCGACGGCCGTCGGGACGACTGTCCCGGGGCGCTCGGTGGAGCGCCCGGTCCTCCCACCACGGATCGTCCGGGGCAGAGACCAGGGCAGCCATCTGCTCGCGCTTGGCCGGGGCGGGGAGCACCAGCGGGCCCGGTTCCCTTCCTCTCCCGGTCGCTGACGCACCGCGGGCACTCCAGCCGGTCCAGGCCGGCCTCCTCCTGCAGCTCCAAGCACCGAGCCCACCCTCCACCGATCGAGCCCCGGCACGACCAGCACGGACGCAGCGCGGCGTTCGCGGCCCGGGCGGCCTCCAACTGCTCTTCGACCTCCCGTTCCAGCCGCTCGTTGCGTTCCGGGCGGCAGGTCCAGCAGCGACCCCCGGGCTGGCGGGTCCACTGACGGCTGAATCGCAGCCCCGCCCGACCCGTCGGCCGTCCGGCGAACGTCGGGAGCGGCCGGGCAGTGTGACGACTGTCATGATCATTTTGTGATCATCCACGCTGGCGGGCGCCGCCGCCCGGCGGCGATGATGGGCCGCATCGGGGGGCGGGACCGCCCCGGGGGCTGTTCGGACGGGGGTCGGCGATGTCGCCGCACGAGATCGGGTTGTACGCGAGCGCTGCCGTGGTGGTCGGCGTGGGACTGCGGGCGCTGGTGCTGGCCGGCCCCGCGAATGCCGCCGGGGCCGGCGGGGTCCCAGCCGGTGGCGGCGGCCCGGGCGAGGTGCTCGCGGTGGTCCGGGAGGGCCTGGCCCGGCGCCCCTGGGTCACCCTCGGGTTGTTCGCGGTGATGGCGGTGATGGCGGTGGTCCAGTACCTGGCGCCCTCCGTCATCGGGGATCTGGCCCGCCAGCCGGACGCCCTGTCGGACGGACAGTGGTGGCGCGCCGTGACCGCACTCCTGGTGCAGTCCTCGGGCATCGGACAGATCGCGTTCAACCTGCCGGCCCTGCTCGTGATCGGCGCGGTCGCCGAGGCGGTCCTCGGCCGGTGGCGGACCCTGGCCGTCTTCCTCGTCGGCGGCGTGTCGGCGCACGTGGTCAGCCTGGCCGGCTGGTCGACCCGCGGCGGCGGCGACTCGGTGGCGATCTGCGCGCTGTTGGGCGCCCTGGCCGTCAGCTGCCTGCTGGGCGCGACCGCCCCGCCCCGGCCGTTCAAGAACATCTGGTACCTGCTCCTCGTCCCTGCGGCAGGAACGCTGCTGTGCCTCATGCAGAACAACCACGGTGTCGGCCTGGTGGCGGGGTGTCTGCTCGGCCTCGCCCTCGTTCCGCGCGGGAGCCGTCCGCCGACAGGATCCGCCGCCCCGCGTAGCCGTCCTGCCTGAGCGCCCGGTCTGTCCTCGCGGTCCGCGGCGGGAGCGGGCCGGGCGCCGCGCCGGGGGCGCGGAGGGGACGGCGACGAGGCGGCCGGGACGGTGTCGATGGTTCGACGGTGTCGCCCTGGTCGCCTTGGTCGCCCTGGTCGTCGTTGTCGTCGGGCTCGGCGGGGCGCTGACGGGTGCTCACGGGTGCTCACGGGCGTCTTTCGGTGGTCCTGGTCGGGCGTTGCCTTCGAGAGATATCCGGCCGGCACCAGGCGAGTTCCTGACAGCCGCCAAGCCCGTTCCCGCCCAGCGCGCCCCCCGCCCCACCACCACCCCAGCCCGCTTGTGAGCGGGCGCGCGGCCGGCCCCGCCGGACGCAACGAGAAAGGGCCAAGCGGCCCGGGAGCGTCCTGTCGGACGACACCGAAACGTCAGTAACGGCGTCGGGCACTGACGTCCGTTCTGGTCCTCGCGCTACCGGGACTCGCTCCACTGACAGCTTCGTGTCGAGCGGCGCCGGGTCCGGTCGGCGTCGACAGGTCCAGCCGGGCCGGGCAGGCACCCAGCGGCGAGCGGGTCAGCAGCCGGAGCGGCCCGACGGGCCCCCTGGGGCGTCCGGTGTTCGCCGGGCGCTCACCGCAACCTGTTCAACCGCATGCTCGGCCAGCTCTACCACTGCCTCCAGAACCGCCGACTGTTCGACGAGCGCATCGCATTCCCCTCTCAACTCGCAGTAGCTGCTTGATAATTCGGGGCGCGAGACGGTTTCCGGCTCGGTCGACCGGGAGAGGGGCCGCCAACGCGGCTCTGTGCCCTTGGGGCAGGTTGTTGCCCCTGGCCCCGGAGAGCAGCAGGCCGATAGCACCCTCCGTAGGGTGAGCCGCGTGGCCAGTACTGGTGGGGCCGAAGACGCAGCGACAGAGCGTGCGGCGCTGGAACACGCGTTGAGCGAGTGGGGCACACGGCTCGCCAGCAGTGCGGAGCGCGGGCCCGACACCCACCGTCGGTTCGAGCCTTTGGTGGAGGAACTGCGGGCGCCGGCTGCCGCGTTCCTGCGACCGGAGCTGGAACAGCGACTTGCCCGTTACGTCGCCGCGGACGATTCCTTCGCGCGAGACCAGATCGCCCATGTCCTGGCGGGTGCCTGTGGTGCGGCGGCCCTTGCCGGTCCTGATGCGCGCGCGGATGAGTGACCGCAACGAGGACGGGGATGCGCTGGAGGTGGTTGTCCTTGAGCTGTTCCTCGCCCGGCCCGAGGAGTCTCTCAGGCTGACCCTGGACTTTTGTTTCCTCGCGCGACCCCAGGGCCCGGATGGTCGGCCTCTGGGGCCTGTGCGTCACTGCCCTCGACGCGACGCGGTACGTCGGGACGGTCACCAGCCCGGCGTCTGACCCGGACCCGCGGGTACGCGCCTACGCGACGGGCACCCTCAGTACCGTCTTCGGCGCAGGGTATCCCCCGGCAACCCTGGCCGTCCTGGCCGATGGCACCCGCGATCCCGCGTCCGAAGTCAGACGCGCCGCCGTCCGAGCGCCCGGCCGCCGTGCTGGTGGTCGCCGGGGCCAGGCCGGGCAGGCGGGCTCGTGCCAGGTCGTGCAGACGACCACCCCGCCCGGGACCAGGTGCTCACTCGACCAGGTCCGGCAGCAGCCGGTGCCTCCCAGCCTCACCGGGGCTGGCGGCCACCCCGCGCGGACCGGGGCGGCGGGAGCGAGCCGGGTGGGCGCGGCGGGACGGCGGCGACGGCGGCGCCTGGTCGTTGTGCCACACCTACGGCCGTGGTGAGAACAAGCACCTGATGATCCCGGGCTGGCCCTACTCATGGGTCGTCACCCTGGAATCGGGCCGGACCTCGTGGGCCGCGCCGCTGGACGCCGTCCGGCTGAACGAGTGGAACCCGGGCCCGACACTTAAGTCGCACTACTGAACCACCGATACGTTGAGCACCACGGCCCGCCGAATCAAACACAACCCCGGCATGGGTGGGGATTGAGAAGGGATGATCGTGGAATACCGTGATCTCGTCGTCGAGGGCGGCAAGCGCTACGCGACGTCGGATGCAAGGGGGCTTGCGGCATGTCCGGGAGCACCCGCACCGCAGCCTTTTGGTCTATATGGGTCAGATGTCCGATGACGACGTCGATGCCACACTCGCTCGATCGCCGCCAGGCGCTGCGTCAGGGCGCGATCGTCATTGGTGCTGTTGGGGCACTGTCGCTCTTGGGCGAGGCGCGTGCAGACGCGCAGGACTCACCCATCCAGCAGTGCACACCACCCACGAAGCTGCCACTCCAGCCCGAGTTCCCCACCTCGCCGCCCGACGCATTGCCGGAGCCCGTGCGCAGGAACCTAGAGACAGCAATGCGCGCAGCAATCAAGGTGGTGTCGCCGGCGCCGCGGTTCCGCGGATTCGGCGCCGTACTGGTCAACGTGGATGATGGTCGGATCGTCGCAGAAGCGAAGGGGGGCGACGGCCCTGGAACGAATCATGCAGAACTCAATGTGATCCGGAACTTCGGCCTCTTGCACCCCGATGGGGATGCCTTGCAGAAGACCGTTTTGGTGACGACGGCCGAGCCATGCCCTATGTGCGCGACGTGTGCCATCTTCTCGCGAGTGGCCGGAGTGGCGTACGGAACCTCGCTCGAGTTCCTCATCGGACATCCACCCACCCGCATGCCGGTCCGGATCTCGATGCCTCAGGTCGTCGCGACCGGCCCCTTGCCGAACATGCCGGTGGTCGGGGGCGTGCTACACGAAGAGACGGATCCGCTCTTTATGTGACCTTGCACCGGGCGCGACCTCGCCGGCATCGGGGGCCGGCGGTGTCACTGAAGGATCTTCCGGACAGGCCTCCGGATCGAGTCCGGACTTGCGCCCCGCACCCCGGTATGGCGGGCATCGTGGCTGCGCCTGACCCCTGCGACGTATTCCCATTCTCCGGGCGCCCGAGGGCCGAGGATAAAGGCTTGAAGCCTGTAGTCGTATTTTTCCCGAGTCAACCCCGGATCTCATGAGCAGTCATAGTCGAGAACCGAGAAGCGAAGGATGATCGTGGAATACCGTGATCTCGTCGTCGAGGGCGGCAAGCGCTGCGCGAAGTCGGATGCAAGGGGGCTTGCGGCATGTCCGGGAGCACCCGCACCGCAGCCTTTTGGTCTATATGGGTCAGATGTCCGATGACGACGTCGATGCCACACTCGCTCGATCGCCGCCAGGCGCTGCGTCAGGGCGCGATCGTCATTGGTGCTGTTGGGGCACTGTCGCTCTTGGGCGAGGCGCGTGCAGACGCGCAGGACTCACCCATCCAGCAGTGCACACCACCCACGAAGCTGCCACTCCAGCCCGAGTTCCCCACCTCACCGCCCGACGCATTGCCGGAGCCCGTGCGCAGGAACCTAGAGACAGCAATGCGCGCAGCGATCGACGTTGCGAAGCGGGCGGCTCATTCATTCGGCTACGGCGCCGTACTTGTCGACGTGGGCAATGGTGAGATCGTCTGGAGCGCGGCGAATACCGGCGGCGCCGACCCGTCGGCGCATGCGGAGCTCAATGCGCTCCGGGGATACAGCATCAGCAAAGGGAGCTTTACTGCCGCCTCCACGACCGTCTTGGTGACGACGGCCGAGCCATGCCCTATGTGCGCGACGTGTGCTGTCTTTGCGCGCGTGGCCGGCGTGGCCTACGGGACCTCGCTTGAGTTCCTTATGGCACAACCAGGCAACACGGTGCCCAGGATCTCAATGCCTCAGGTCGTCGCGACGTTGCCGCCAGGGGATCCCAGGACCAGGATGCCGGTGGTCGGGGGCGTGCTCCACGAAGAGACGGATCCGCTCTTCGAGAGGAAGTAGCCCGAAGGCCACGGCCCGGCCGGCGTCCTGCTCGCGCTCAGTGGCCTCCAACAACGGCAGGGTAGTGGCCACGTGATGAAGCTCCCGAAAAACGGCCACCCTGCGCTCTGCAGTTCGCCAGACCTGCTCGCCCCGATTCCCCACCTGCGGGCGGCTGACCCGGTGGTGCACCCCGGCCGGGTCGGCGCGGTCGGCGCGCAAAACCCGCGCGGCCTGTCCACAGGCGCGCCGCGCGCTGCTGGAGCTGTCCATCGCACGCGGGCCGGCGCGCGGCCGCGTCGGCCGGCCCGGTCTACCAGCGGGTGAGATGCTCGCCCAGGGCCCGGCGCAGCAGGGCAAGGGCGCCTTCGGCGTCGGGGCAGGGAAGGGGTTGGGTGCGGTTCCTCTCAAGGGAAGGGTTGAACTGGAGGACGGCTGCGCGGGACTGTGCTCGGGGCTGCCCGTCTCTACCTTGGTGGTGGAGGAGGGATAGCAGATGGGCTCGTTGTTCGAGGAGTTGGAAGCGCGCGAGGTGGCTGCCCGGGGGCGGGCGGAGGAGCTCGAAGCCGAGCTCGCCGAGTTGTCCGGAAGACTGGATCTGGCGCGGGAGAGCCTGGAGCGGTTGCGGATCGCGCGGGAGACGGTCGGGGAAGTGCTCGCGGAGTTGACCTCGGAGAGGCCAGCGGTCGCGGTCGATGCTGACGGGGCGACTGTGGGTGGGCCGGTGGCGTCGGCCTATGCGGGCGCCGAGCGGCGGGAGGACACCCCAGGGATGTTTACCCTGGCTCGCCGTCGGACGGCCAAATCGCCCAACTCCCGTTAACAGCAGGGATCTTCCGCGCCTGCATTCGAAGGTGCGGCCCAATCGATGCTGGACGGGAAGAGCCCTGGAGATGACACCGTACGACACCCGATGCACCACTGACCTCTTTGCACACTCCCTCAGCGCCTTCGAGACGCTGATGCACACGCTGTCAGGAAATCCGGCGACCACCTGGACCCACGCCGAACTGGAGGAACACCTCGATGCGGCCGGGCGAGAACTGCTTCGCCTGCTGCTGCAGGACCACCTGGACCTGCGGGCCTGGCAGGAAGACCACCAAGTTCGCGCCGGTGCCGGCCCGGCGGTGACCGGGCCGGAGGGGCGGGTGCGGCCCTGGCGGGAGACCGGGCACTCGCGGTGGCTGGCCACCGTGTTCGGGATGGTCCGAGTCACCCGGGTCGCCCACCGGGGGCCGGGCACGGGTAACGTCCACCCCGCCGACCAGGCGCTGTCCCTGCCTGCAGGCCGGCACTCGACGGGACTACGGCGGCTCGCTGTCACCGAGGCCGTTCGCGGCTCCTTCGACCAGGCCCACGACGCAGTCGAGCGCCGCTGCGGGAACCTGCTCGGCAAGCGCAGATTGGAAGAGCTCGTGGTCGCGGCCGCGGTCGACGTCGACGACTTCTACCGGACCGTGATCCCGGTCCCGTGCAGCCGCGAGATGCCGCTGGTGGTCCAGGTGGACGGCAAGGGCGTGGTGAGGCGCCCGGAGGCCCTGCGGGAGGCCACCCGCCGGGCCGCCGAGAAGGTCGCGACCGGCCATCGCGGCAGACTCGCGCCCGGCGAGAAGCCGAACCGGAAGCGGATGGCGACCGTGGCCTGCGTCTTCGACACCCGTCCGGCGCCCAGGCCCCCGCACGATGTGATCCACGCGCCCGGCGGCCGAAGCGGCGAACGCCCCGCCCGTCCGGGGCCGAGAGCGGAGAACAAGTGGTGCACTGCCTCGCTGGCGCGTTCGCCCGAGCAGGTCATCGCCGACGCCTTCGACCAGGCCCAGGCACGCGACCCGAAACACCTGCGGCCGTGGATCGTCCTGGTCGACGGGGCCCGCCCACCAGCTCAACCCGATCACAGCGGAGACCGGCCGACGCGGCGTCACGGTCCACGTCCTGCTGGACTTCGTACACGTCGCCGAATACGTCTGGGCCGCCGCCCATGCCTTCCACGAACCCGGCACCACCGAGGCCGAGACCTGGGCCGCCGACCACCTGACCGCGATCCTGGCCGGCCACGCCGCCCGCGAACACGAACGCCTCTACCCCACCCCGGACCAGCGGCGGTTGCACCTCGCCGCTTGATCACGGGACTGCTTGCGGACAGACTGCGACCCATGAGGTTCACAGGCGTGCCCACCGACGCGCAGACCACCCACGTCGACGCGGCCCCCTCCTTGCACGGGCAGGCCCAGCAGTGAGCGCCAGCCTGCCCGCCTTCCGCTACCACCCTGATCCCGTCGCCAGCGGATCCATCCGCGAGAGCGCCGAGACCTGTGCCTGCTGCGAGCGCGCCACGGGCTGGATCTACACCGCTACCTTCTATACGGCGCAGGACGTCAGCGGGAGATTCTGCCCCTGGTGCATCGCCGACGGGAGCGCCGCCGAACGATTCGAAGGTGAATTCACCGACTCATACGGACTCGACGGCGTCAGCGAGGAGACCCTGGAGCACGTCACTCGCCGCACCCCGGGCTTCCACGCCTGGCAGGACCCGCACTGGCTCGTCCACTGCAACGACGCGGCCGCCTTTATCGGCGAGGTCGGATACACCGAACTCACAGCCCACCCCGAGGCACTCGACCAGCTTCGAACCGACCTACGGATCAGCGGCTGGCACGACGCATCCCAGCACGAGAGCTTCCTGACCCACCTCGGGCAGGGCGCAAGCGCGATGCTCTTCCGCTGCACCGTCTGCGGCACCCACCTCGCCTACGCCGACGCTTCATAGCCAGGCGCAGCCCTGCACGGGCCTTTCCCTTCAAGGGAACTGCACCCGAAGGGGTTCGCCGCTGGCGGCGTTGGCGACGAGGCTGCTGTCGATTAGGGCGGTCCAGATGCCGCGCTGGACGTCGTACTCCTCGATCCAGCCGACCGGGCGGCCGCCTTGCTGGAGCTCCTGGACGCCCAGGTGGTTGGGCCAGGTGAGGTGGACCAGGCCGTCGCCGAGCGTGGCGCGGTCGGGGTCGCCCAGGCCGCGGACTGAGGTTCCCCCGACGTGCGGAAGGTTGCCGGAGATGGCCTGATGGGCCATGAGAAGGGAGCCTCTGCCATGGCTGCACCGATGAAGTACCCGC
>NZ_JBEOUW010000052.1:0-60060 GCF_040303045.1 Kitasatospora sp. NPDC096140 | reverse complement strand
GTGCGCACGCCGCGGCCCCCGACGCCGTCCGACCGACCGCCCGACAACCGGCACCGGGGGCGGGGGCGGGGGCGGGGGCGGGGGCGGGGGCGGGGGCGGGGGCGGCCGGGCCCGGCTACTCCGGGAGCAGTTCGGCGCGGCGGTCGGCGACCTCCTGGTGCAGGGCGTCGCGCACCGCCCGTACAGCGGGGTGGGTGACCGCCTCCCGCCGGACGGCCAGCGTGATCGGCAGGCGGATGTCGACCTCGTCGGCCAGCAGCCGCCGCAGCCCAACCCGACCGGTGAGGAAGGCCGGCAGCACGCCGATGCCGGACCCCAGGCGGGTGGCTTCGAGCTGTGCGAAGACGTTCGTGGAGGAGAACGCGGGGGTGACACCCGGCAGATGGCGTTCGATGTCGAGGTCGCCGACCTGCAGCATCGACTCGATGTAGAACACCAGCGCGTGGTCCCGCAGGTCGGCGACCGTCCCGGGGGACCCGCAACGCGCGAGGTACTCCTCGCTGGCGTACAGGCCCAGCGCGTAGTCGGTGAGGTGCTCGGTCACCAACCGGCTCCTGGGCGGCCTGCCGATCGCCAGGGCGAGGTCGAAACCGGCCGGGCGCAGGGTCAACTGCCGTGTGGCCGTGATGAGTTCGACCTGAAGTCCGGGGTGGTGCCGGCGCAGCCGGGCCAGTGCCGGGGTGACGACGAGGGTGCCGAAGCCGTCCGGGGCGCTCACCCGGACGGTGCCGTGGAGGGACGGCGCGTCCTGACCGGACACCGCGTCGACGACGTGGACGAGGGCGTCCTCGATCGCGCGGGCGCCCTGGGCGACGGCCTTTCCGGCCTCCGTCAGGGCCCAGCCCTCGGTGCCGCGTTCCATCAGCCGCACGCCGAGGCTGCGCTCCAGCGCGGTGATGCGGCGGGACACCGTGGTGTGGTCCACGCCGAGCGCGTCGGCCGCCGCCACCAGGCGCCCGGTGCGGGCGACGGCCAGCAGGTAGCGGAGGTCGTCCGCGCGGAGCCTGCGCGGGTCGATCCCGCCGCGGTCTGGCTGCGGCGGTGGGGCCGGATCCTCGCCGACCGGGCCGGAACGGGGGTGCACCCGGCCAGCGTATCTGCATTTCTGCACACCAGGTCTGCGCGATTGACGATTGAACGCACAACGCGCGGGCGTCACAGTCGAACCCGCGCCGGGCGGAGCGCCCACCCACCCTCCCCCACCGTCGAGAGGTCCTCCATGGTTGCCAGCCTTTCCCTGCCCCGGATCCTGCGCGTCGGGCCGGGCGCCGCCGAGGAGTTGGGCGACGTCATCCTCGGGCTGGGGCTGAACCGCCCCCTCGTCGTCACGGACGCGTTCCTGGTCGGGACGGGCGCGGCGGAGCGCCTGACGGCCACTCTGCACAAGGCCGGTCTGCACCCGCGGGTGTTCTCCGACACCGTGCCCGACCCGACGACCGCCTCCCTGGCCGCGGGGGTGAAGGCGCTCGACGAGCACGAGGCGGACTCGGTCATCGGCTTCGGCGGCGGCAGCCCCATGGACACCGCCAAGGCCCTCGCCCTGCTCGGAGTCCAGGGCGGCCACATGCGCGACTTCAAGGCGCCGCGCGTCAACGTCGGGCCGGCGCTGCCGGTGATCGCCGTCCCCACCACGGCCGGCAGCGGATCGGAGGCGACCCAGTTCACCATCATCACCGACAGCGCCACCGACGAGAAGATGCTCTGCCTGGGCCCGGCGTTCCTGCCGCTCGCCGCGGTGGTCGACGTGGAGCTGACCATGTCGATGCCGCCCCGGCTGACCGCCGACACCGGCATCGACGCCCTCACCCACGCCGTCGAGGCGTACGTGAGCCGCAAGGCCAACCCCTTCTCCGACAGCCTCGCCCTCACGGCGATCGGCACCATCGGCCGCCACCTGCGCCGCGCCTACGCGGACGGGTCCGACGCCGTGGCCCGCGAGGCCATGATGCTCGCCGCGACCCAGGCCGGCATCGCCTTCTCGAACTCCAGCGTCGCCCTCGTGCACGGCATGAGCCGCCCGATCGGCGCCCACTTCCACGTCGCGCACGGCCTGTCCAACGCGATGCTGTTCCCCGCAGTGACCGCCTTCTCCGTGTCCGCGGCGCCCGGCCGGTACGCCGACTGCGCCCGCGCGCTGGGCGCGGCGACCGCCGCGGACTCCGACGACGCGGCCGCCGACAAGCTCGTGGACGCGCTCCGCGTCCTCTGCCGGGACCTGGAGGTCCCCACGCCCCGTGTGTACGGCGTCGACGAGGCCGCCTGGAAGCGGCTGACGCCCCTCATGGCCGAGCAGGCCCTGGCGTCCGGCTCCCCCGCCAACAACCCCGTCGTCCCGACCGCCGAGCAGATCCAGGACCTCTACGCCCGGATCTACGGCTGACCGCGGCGCCGTGCCCCGTTGCGCCCCGGCCGGAGCGCATCGGGCCCCCTGGCCGGAGCACATCGCGGCACTCCGGCCGGAGCGCATCGGGGGCGCCCCGGCCGGGGCAGCCGCGTCAGTGCGCCGTCGCCGGGGTGTCGACGAGGAGGTCGAAGGCGAGGCCGCTGGAGCCCTCGCCGCGGCCGGTGCCGCGTTTGGCGCTGAGCCAGACGCAGACCCGCCCGTCCCGCCAACGGGTCCGGTTGTAGGCGACGGCGAGCCGGGTGCCGGACTGCGGGACCTCCTCCTGGTTGACGAAGTACGACTGCGGCGGCGTCGCGTCCAGGCCCTCGCGCAGCAGCGAGGTCCGCGGTTGGACGGGCGGCAGCACGTCGACGACGTTCGGCATCGCCGCACGCTGGAGCTGGATGGTGCGGTTGTCCCCGGGGACGTGCACCGGGATGAACGGGATCCAGTGCTCCGGGACGGAGTTCATCGCCTCGTACGCGATCGGCGCGAGCGGGCCGCCCGGCGCGGTGGGCGGGTGCAGCCGCAGGTGCCGGGCCTGGATCCCGGCGGCGACCTCGCTGCCCCGGCGTCCCTCGCCGGTGGCCCGCGGGACGGTCAGTTCGATGCCCCACACCAGGTTCGCGTTCTCGTCGCGGATCAGCGACACCTCCTCCAGCGCCGGGCCGTCGGCGACCTTCGGCACGCTGGCGGGCAGGAACAGGCCGGTGTCGGCGGCCGCGCCGGGGGCGCTGTCGATCGTGTCGAGGGTGAACATCGACCAGCGCTGCCAGTCGTCGTCGAGCCCGGTGCCCGCCGGGGTGATCCACAGCCGCTCGCCGAACACGTCGGTGACGGCGAGGCCCTGGATCGTCGCCACGGTGCCGACCGGCAGCTCGCACGGGAGTTGGAACCAGTCGTTGCTGTAGACCAGCGCGAACTCCAGGAAGACCAGCCGGGCCAGGTCCGTGCTGTCCGGCGACACCGCGGCGAAGTTGGTGGCGCCGTCCTCCACCGCCCACCAGCGCGGCAGCGGCATGCCCGCGTACCGGAGCGGCGCCGGGAACACCGTGCGGTTGATCGGCGGCAGCGGCGGCTCGGTGCCGCCGACCGGGGCGGCCGGGTCGAGCGAGAAGGCGTGCCAGTCCAGTTCGCCGCCCGGGTACTCCTGCGCGGTGAGGACCTTCTCGCCGCCGCCCGGGGCGGAGCCGGCCACCGAGAAGCGGTGCTCCAGCCGGCGCGGGTCCCAGGCGCCGTCGGCGTCCGGCTGGTCGATCAGGTCGTCGAACCAGGCGACCAGGCGGTCACCGAGCGCGTCGAGCGCGGGGCGGTGCAGGTGCAGCAGGTCGCTGATGCCGTCCGATGCGTGACCGCCGTCCTTGAGGTGGCGGTAGAGCAGGTAGCCGTCCATCCGGCGCCCGGCGACGGCCTGCAGGGTCGACCAGACCTCCGGGTCGGCGACCCGGGGGGCGTCGGCGTCCGTGGCGGGGTCGGGCAGCGCGATCGGGTACAGCCGGACGTACTGGCCGCGGAAGTCGAAGGCCACGCTGCCCAGCACCGGGGAGCGGCCCAGCAGCTTGAGCCACCGCCGGCCGATCGCCAGCCGCAGGTCGAAGGCGATCCGGTCGGCGCCCGCCACGAACGGCACCGGACGCCGTTCGGCCAGCGCCTCCAACGGCCGGTCCGGCGGCAGCGGTTCGGGCGTCCCGCCGGCCGGGCGGAAGCGGCTGGGCCGGGCGACGGCGATCGAGTAGGTCGCGGTGACCGGCGAACCGCCGTCGCTGCCGCGGAACTCGCCGAGCTGCCACTGCCTGGTCAGCAGCCAGAGCGGGTCCCGCACTTCGGCGCGCAGCGCCCGCTCGAAGTCGGTGGTGCGCGGCCGGCCCTCCAGCCGGTTCCACACCCCGACGGCCGGACGGTCCCGGGCGGCGAGCGCCTCGGCCAGGTTGTCGATGCGGGGCTCAGGCATGGGCGGCCTTCCAGCGCTGGTTGGCGATCGCGAGGTCGGTGGAGATCGTGATCGGCTGCCGGGTGGCGGACATGACGGTGGCCGGGAGCAGTTGGGCGTAGGCCGTGCCGTCGAGGTGCTCGGGTTCGACGCCCCGGGACTTGGCCAGGTCGAGGGTCTCCCCGATCGCGGCGATCAGGTCGTCGGTGTTCCAGGTGCCGGTGCGCACCGGCGGCACGACCAGCAGCATCGCCTGCGGCGGTTCGGAGTCCGGTCCGTCGTAGTGCAGCGCGATCCCGGTGGTCTCGCGCTCGGCGGGGATGACCTCCGTCCACTCGTCGAGCAGCAGGCCGACCTGGGTGGGCGGGGGGATCAGCGGGTCCGACGCGTAGTGGGCGGTGAACAGCACCTTGTCCTCGGTGATGGCCGTGCCGGGCTTGAACTCCATGGCCAGCCAGTGGTCGTCCGGCCGGTACGGGAGCTGGATCGGCACCAGCTGCGGTTCGGCGGACTGCAGCAGGTCGCCGAGGATCCCGCCGGGCCCGCGCAGGGCGTCGCTCAGCACGACGGCCTTCTCCCACAGGCGGGGCTTCTCGCGGACCCGGGCGATGCCGTGCGCCCAGTCGTCGACGGGGAAGTCCCGGCCGAACGGCGGCTGGGTGAGGTGCTGGACGAGCTTGCCGCTGTCGGCGCGGGCCTTCGTCCAGTCCGCGGCGAGCTGCGGGTCGGGGGTGAACTCCGGTACGGCGAGGACGTCCTGGCCGAGGAGGGCCTTGAGTGCGTCGGTCGCCGCCCCAACCCGGTCCGGCCCGGTGACGGCCGCGTCGTGGGCGGCGAGGGCCGTGTCCGCGGCGGCGAGCCGGGCGAGGACCTCGGTGCGCAGCGCGGTCGCGCGGTCCAGCAGGTCACGCCCCAGCAGGACGACCCGGTCCTGGAAGGGCCGGAGGCTGAGGTCGGTCGGGTCGAAGTCGGTCAGCGGGAGCTTGGCGGCGACTTCGGCGAGCAGGCCGCTGAGGGTCGTCCGGATGGTCCTGGCCTCGGACCTGAGCGACTGCAGCTTGGCGTTGAAGGCCTGCCGCCGGTTGGCGACGACGGCGCGCATGGTGGCCGGCTGGGCGGGCAGCGGTGCGGTGGGCTTGGTGGCGACCAGGCGTTCCGCCTGTTGGAGCAGCCGGAACCGTTCGGCGGCGGAGGTGGCGGCCGGCAGCGCGTCGTAGCCGGCGAGCAGCGCGTCGGCCCTGGTCAGCGCCCCGGTCATGCGGTCCGCGGCCACGGCCACGGCGGCCAGGACGTCGGTGAAGACGCCGCGGCGCCACATCGCGAGTTCGCCCCAGCCGCTGCGGACCATGCCGAAGCCGGAGGCCGTGGTGACCAGTCCGGCGTATCCGGTGAGCAGGGTGTCGACGGCGGCGAGGATCCGGTCGCGCTGGGGCTGGGCGTCGGCCGGGTAGAGCGGTGCCAGCGTGGCGAGGTAGTTCTCGACGTTCTTGCGCAGGGCGTCCAGGGAGGCGCGGACCGCGGCGGGGCGCTCCCGGGGCAGCGAGACGGCCGTGTCGGCGGCCCGGCCGGCGGGGGCGGGGCCGGAGGCGGGCACCAGGTCGCTGGGGCGCAGCGGTCGGGCGGTGGTCAGCAGTGAGCGCAACGCGGCGATCAGCGGGGAGAGTTCGAAGAAGGTGATCCGGCCGGCGACCCGGTCGGTGTAGCGGATGGTGAGTTCGGCGTCGGGCCGGGGGTTGTCCGTGGCGAGGACGACGCCGACGATGCGGTCGTCGAGGTCGGTCATGGCGCCTTCGCCGACCGGGCGCAGCGCCCAGAGCAGGTCGATCGGCTGCAGGCCGGTGTCGGCCTGGGTCACGGCGCGGCTGCGGGGCTGTCCGGTGAGCGGGTCGGTCCAGGTGACCTGGGCGACGACGGTGACGGGGGCCGGGAGCAGGGCGGGCAGCCAGGCGTTGACGGCGGGTTCGGCCTGGGCGCGGGGGGTGTTGTGGGACAGCGGCGGTGCGCCGGCGTCCGGGGGGAGGCCGGGGGTCAGGCGCAGGCCGAGGCGGTGGGTGAGGGTGGTGCCGCTGCGGGGTGTGGCGACGACGGCGGGTTCGGGGGGCAGGCCTTCCTTGGCGTACGCGTCGAGCGTCGCGGAGGCGCGTTCGGGGTTGCCGAGCAGCGCCTGGTGGGTGCCTTCGGCGACGGCGAGGTCGGCGAGGGCGTCGTGGACGTCCAGCAGTCCCAGGACGGCCCGGTCGACGACGCCCTGCTGGGTGTCGTCGAGCCCGGGCAGGCCGTCCAGGCCGAAGGGGTAGGTGTTCGGGGCGTCGCCGCGGGTCACGCGGCGTACGAGGGCGAGGCCGTCGATGACGTTGTGGGCCTCGATCTGTTCGATCGCGAGGGGTTTCGTCGGGTCCGGCTGGTCGGCCTGGTGCGGGACGGTCTGGGCGATCCGGCCGGCCCGGAGGGGGAACTTCAGGCGCAGGGCGGAGATGACGAAGTCGACCTCGGCCCGTTCGTGGCTGTCGTGCAGGGCGCGCTCCAGCCGGTAGCCGAGCAGGGCGCCCAGGGACTGGCCCTGGCGCATGCCGTCGAGCAGGCCGAGCGCGATCCGGACCCGTTCGGAGCTGAGGTTGACCGCGAAGGACCCGGGGTTCTGCGGTGAGCCGTTGGCGAGGTAGCCGGCGCGCAGGACGGCCGCGGTGCGGGCCTGGGCGGGTGACGGGGCGTGCAGGTGGCCGCCGTTCTTCTCGTCGTGCATCAGCGGCCGGCTGCCGCGGAAGACGTCGGCGAGGGGGCCGGTCGGGGTGACTTCCGTGAGCTGCCGCTCGCGGGGGCGGACGTCCTCCAGCCAGCCGTACGCGCCCAGGTGGAGGCCGCGTGCGGCGGGGGCGGTGCCGTCGGGGCCGTACCGCAGTTCGGCGAGGCGTTCGTTGGCCAGGCCCAGGCGCCAGGCGTCGAGCCGGTAGGTGGCGCAGTCCAGGTGCTCGGCCAGGACGCGTTCCAGTCGGGCGGTGGGCAGGGTGGCCAGCAGGTCGAGGGCGTCGGCCTGTTCGGCGAGGCGGGCGGTGCCGGGGGCGGTGCCGAGGACCCGGGGGATGTGGTCGACGACCAGGCGGTCCGGGTTTCCGGTGATCTCCGGCGCGGGTGAGTAGAGCCGCCGGAACCGGCTCTCGCTCGGGATGCCCTGCCCGGGCTGCGGGATCCTGACGTGGATGAACGCCGGGTCGGCGGCGGCGATCTCGGCGGGGGTGGCGACGCCGGCGGCGATGGCCAGTTCGGTGGCGGCGTCCGCCCAGCCGAGCAGCGGCGCGTGCCGCAGCAGGAGGTGGAGCAGCGCGGAGGGCCGGTCGTCCTCGGGGAAGCCGGCCTCGGTGCGGACGGTCTCCAGGTCGGTGCGCGCGTGGGCGGCGAGCCACTGCAGGTAGTTGGCGCCGTCGGTGGTGTACGGCCGGACCGGGTCGGTCTCGGAGAGCGGGCGGTCGTCGACGGCCGGGGCGAGCAGCGGGTGCTGGGTGTCGAGGAACAGGCGGCGGATCAGGTCCGGGTCCTGGGCGGGGCCGGCGTCGGGGTGGCCGAGGCGGGTCAGCAGGGCGCGGATCGGGTCGGGCATGTGCAGTTGCCGTTCCAGGGCGGTCAGGACGGTCGGGCCGAGCGCGCCGAGGTTCTCCCGGTTGAAGATGTCCTCGACGCTCTGCGCGTACCGCTGGTAGTACTCGGCCGAGGTGGGGTGCAGCGCGAGGATGTCCAGCAGGTGCTGGTGCGCGTCGTCGGCCCGGCCGCCGAGGTGGGCGACCTTCGCGGCGGCGGTCTGCCAGTCGGCGGCGGCGGCCTGGAGCACGGTGTGCAGGCCTCGGCGGTGGGTCGCGGTGGCGGCGGTGTCCGGCCAGGCGAGCCGGGAGAAGGCGGTGGTGGGCAGGATTCCGTACGGCTGTCGGCCGATCCTGACCGCGGGGACGGGGCCGCGGCCGGAGACGTGGCGGAGGTAGAACTGCCGGGTCCGGTCGACAACGGCGCGGCTGAGGATCGGGTGGAGCGTGGTCTGCAGGTGGTAGCCCCAGGTCGCGGGCCACAGGGCGGTGTCGGCGGCACGGGCGTCGCGCTGGTCGGTGCCGTCGGCGTTGGGCATGCCGGCGAGGTCGGCCGGGTCGAGGCCGAGCAGTTCGGCGAACCACTGGCCGTCGGTGCGGGTCGTCCAGTCGGTGCCGGCCTCGGCAGCCCGCAGGCCGGTGGCGGAGCGCAGGCCCGCGTCGGCCTCCTGGGCGCGGTCGAGGCCGGCGGGTGCCTGGGCGGTGTTGTTGGTCGGGGTGCCCTGGGGCAGCAGGCTGAGCCCGGCGGGGCTGCGGAGTTGGCGGGTGAGCTGGGCGGTGAGGTCGGCGGCGGACTGGTCCGGGGTGGACCGCCGGCGCAGGCCGAGCACCACCAGCCGGTCGAGGCCGCCGCGGAGGTCGGCGGTGAGCTGGATGCGGAAGCCCATGCCGACGGTGACGGCCCGGCCGAACTCGGTCAGCCAGCGCAGTTCGTCGGGGACGGTCATCACGCCGGTGGTCTCGTCGACCGTCAGGTGGTCGTCGGAGCCGGGGTCGGGGCTCACCGACAGGCTCGCCGGGACGGGTTCGCCGTCGAGGTCGACGACCTTGCGGCCGCCGGCCCAGCCGAGGACGCGGAAGTGGTCGGGCAGCAGGCCTGCGCGGGCCGCGACCGTCCAGGACTGCGGGGCGATGCCGGAGGCGGGCGGGCGGGGCACGACCAGGAAGGCCACCAGGGCGGCGTCGCCGGTGGCGACCGCGGCCGCCTCGATGCCGGCGGGTCGGCGGGCGCGGATCGCCGCCGCCCTGGTCGGGCCGACGGCGGCGAGCAGCGCGGCGTCGGCCGTGCGCAGCGCGACCCGGTCGCCGTGGGCGCGCCAGACGGCCGTCCAGTAGTCGGCGGTGGGCCCGCGGTCGTCGGCGGGGAGGGCGGTGTCGCTGAGGACGACGAGCACGGTGGCGCCGGCGGGGACGGGCACCGGCCGGTCGGCCGGGTTGGCCGGCCGGTGGTCGCGCAGCAGCCAGCCGGCGCGGCCGGCGGCGATCCGGCCGACCAGTTCGTGCCAGGCGGCCCGGTCGCCGACGGCGGCGCCGCCGGTGCGCCACAGGGCGGTCCAGTAGGCGTCGAGTGCGCCGAGTTCGGCCTCGGTGGGCCGCGGTTCGAAGGAGTCGACCGACCACTCGTCGGGGAAGACGCGGACCAGCAGTTCGGTGGCGGTGAACCTGGTCTCGATCCGCACCGGGCCCAGCAGGACCGGGTAGTCGTCGCTCAGGTCGTTGTCGGCCATACCGGGAGCATCTCCTGTGCGTGGACGGCGACCATGACCGGCGCCTGGAAGAGGATGTAGGCGATGTCGGCGGAGCTCAGCCGGGAGTACCAGAGCGGCAGCGCGTCGTCCTCGGTGCGCTGCTGCTGCTTCTCCTGGTCGTCCTCGGAGCCGTCGAAGGGCGCGAGCGGGACGTGGGTGGCGTCGGTGAACTCGATGAAGCCGAGGTGGTCGGGATCGACGTGCTGCCAGGTGAGGTCGTTCCACACCTCGACCGGCGGCAGGGGGCCCTCGGGTTCGTCGACGCCGAAGCGGGGTTCGCCGGGGCGTTCCTTGAGGACGAAGAACCAGCCGAGGTCGCCGGGGGGCTTGCCGCGGGCCTCGGCCGCGTCGAGGTCGAAGCCGAGCAGGTAGATGTCGGGTTCGACCTTGGCCTCGTAGAGCGGCAGCCGGACCAGATCGGCGGTCGGGTGGTCCTCGTCGGGCAGCGGGGCGGGGACGCGTTCGCCGGTGGTGACCGGGTTGCCGTCGTCGTCGAGCGGCCAGACCGCCCTGTGCGCGTAGACCGCCGTGTTCGGGTACTTCTTCAGCAGCTCGCCGCGGATGACGAGCACCAGGTCCTCCTTCTGCGTGGTGCCCTGCTGTTGCCGGTTGTCGTTCTGGCCGAGCAGGGCGGCGGGGCCCCAGCGGTGGATCGGCCGGATGTCGTACAGCCGCTCGCGGCGCTGCTCGGGGGTCTCGCCGGGCGGTGAGAGGACGGCGCGCGGGTCCCAGAACTGGCGGAACGGGGTGCCGCGCTGGTCGGTCGGGTACTCGCGCCAGAGTATCTCCCGGGCCATCTCGTGGTTGAGGCCGACCAGGAAGGACTCGATGAAGCGGCGGTTGTTGGCGAGCAGGGTGATGGAGTTCGCCGGGATCAGGTTCAGGTTGGGCGCGAACACGTCCACCGAGAGGTCGATCAGCGACTGGTACATCGGCAGGTCGATCACCGGGTAGGCCATCGCCTCGATGAACTCCTCGGCGAACGGCCGCAGTCGGTCGGGCAGGTCGACCGCGCCGAGCAGGCTCCTCGGGACGGTGGTGTCCGAGCGAAGCCGGGACAGCACCGCATCGGTGGTCCCGGCGACGCCGAGCCGCTCCCGGACGGCCGGCTTCCCGACCGCGGCGGACGCGTCCCAGCCCGCGTAGAGCTCGTTCAGCGCGCCCTTGAACCGCTGGGCCTCGGGGCTGTCCCGGTCGCCGCCGGTGGTCGGCGGGACGGGGTCGCCGATCTCCTTGATGACGAAGTCCGGGCTCTTCGGGAGGGAGCCGACCGGGTCGGCGGGGGCCGCCGCCCGGACGCCGACCACGGGGTGCAGCACCTGGTCGAGCTGGCCCGGGGTCACCAGGGCGGCGGGTTTGACCTTGGGTGCGGCGGCGGTGACCGCTGCGGTGGCGGCGTCCATCCGCGGCACCAGTGCCTCGCGCGGCTGGTCCGGCGGGAAGGTGAGCGAGCGCATCAGCCGGGCGCCGGGGCGGGTGAGGCGCCGCATCGGGGCGGACAGCGGTGCCGCGGCGACCCGGCTGGTCGCCACCTGGAAGCCGACGGCCAGCTGCTCCGCCGCGTCGGTCCCGTCGGTCCCGTCCGACGCGTCCGCCCGGTCCGGCCCGGCGGGCCGGCCGGTCGGGGTGGTCGCCGGGGTGGTGACCCGGGGGTGTGCGGGCGCCGTCAGGGTCAGGTACTTGCCGGTGGGCGGCGGCGCCACCGCGCCGGCCGGTGCGGCGGGCGGTTCCAGGTGCCTGACCTGGAGCCGGTGCCCGACCTCGCGGGCGAGCTGGGCCTCGCGGATCCGCGCGTTGGCCTGCAGCACGTCGCCGATCTGGGCCCAGGCGGCGTCCATGAACTCGTCCTGCCGGGCCTGGACGACCCGGGTGCCGAAGTTCGCGGCGACCCGGTAGCGCGGGTCGAGGTTGAGCCGGTGCACCCAGGCGCGGTTGGCGGGCGAGGGCAGCGGGTGGCCGGCGTCGTCGACCAGCAGGCGGGAGGTGAGCGCGTGCCAGCGGCCGTACAACGGCGGGGTGATCACCGGGTCGACCCCGGCGGACAGCGCCTGCGCCTGGTCGCCGGGCAGCGCGGCGTGGGCGGCCGCCGGCGTGCGGTCCCGGTAGGCCTCGGCCAGGTTGACCAGGTTGGCGAGCGCCTGCTGGAAGGGGTGCGGGTAGGGCGCGGCGGGCGCCGGCTTGTCGTACCAGTTGTCCCAGTTCTCCCAGTCGTCGACCGGCTGCTCGGGCAGTTGGAGCGCGCCGCCGAGCCGCAGCACGCCGCCGATCGAGGCCGGGGTGGTGATCGGCGGCAGGCCGGGACCGGCCGGTCGGTGGACGTCCATGTCCCGGCGGCCGACCTCGGGGGCGGGGCGGCGCGGCTGCAGCAGCCGGACGAGGTACTCGAAGTCGCCGGTGGCGCCGGTGGTGAAGGACCACCGGTGGTAGTAGGGCAGTCGGCCCTCGCCCTTGCGGTCGGGGTAGGGCGGGCCCCAGGCGGAGTACAGCGCGCCGGGGGCGAGGGCCGGGTCGAAGCCGAGCCCGGCGAGACGGCCGGTCTCGAAGGCGGGCACCAGGAACGCCTCGTACGTCCGGTCCTGCTGGAGGTGGCGCGGGCAGACCAGCCGGGAGCAGGCGCGGTCCGGGTCGGTGCGCAGCACCTCGGCGAGCGTCTGCAGCACCTGGTCGCCGGGGCCGGAGAGCTCCCGGGCCACCTGGTCGTCCAGCGAGCCGTGGACGTGGACGTGTGCCCAGGCCCCGAGTTGGTCCGCCGGGGGCAGGGCGTTCGGGTCCTTGACGGTGACGAACGGCAGGGGTGCGCCGCCGCTTCCCTCGTCGAACTCCGCGGGGGCGCCGGACGGGTCGCTCTTCGCGGCCAGGACGACGAGCGCCAGCCAGGGGGCGAGGCGGTCGGTGGAGCCGTCGGGCCCGGCCGGGCTGTAGCGCCAGAGGAAGTCCTCGTCGTAGAACTCGATGTGCGCGAGGTAGTTCGGCTCGACGTTGGTGGTGCCGGGTTGCGGCTCCCGCCGGGAGATCGCGCGGGCCTCGACGCCGACGACGTCGCCGGGCCCGTAGAGCTGCACGGGGCGTTCGACGGGCCGGGACAGCGGGGAGCCGTCCAGGGCCTCGCCGCTCAGCAGGAGTTTGACCGGGATGGTGGCGCGCGACGAGCTGCCCGGGTCGCCGGTGATCCGGGTGGAGAGGCCGGAGCGCAGCCAGGGCAGGAAGGAGTAGCCGTTCGCGGTCATGCGCCGCTCCCGTCGAACAGCTCGGTGGCGGCGGTGAGTTCGGTGGCCGTCGGGTCGGCGGCGGCCAGGCCGGAGCGGGTGGCGCCGCCGGTGACGAGCACCTTGGTGTCGGGGAGCACCGCGGCGGCGAAGGCCCAGCGGCCGGTGAGCAGGCCGGCCCGGGTGGTCCAGGTGTCGGAGGCCGCGTCGTAGGCGACGACGCTGCGGTAGCCGGCCTCGTCGGGGTCGCTGCCGGTGCCGCCGATCACCAGGACCTTGCCGGGGCCGAGGGCGACGGCCCGGTGCTGGGCGCGCCCGGCGGGCATGTCCCGTGCGGCGGTCCAGGCGCCGGTGGCGAGGTCGTACGTCTCCGCCGTCCGTCGGCTGAGCGGGTCGAAGGTGCCGTCGTCGCCGGCGCCCGGTGCGCGGCCGCCGGTCACCAGCACGGTGGTGTCGGACAGCGCGGTGGCCTGGTGCAGGGCGCGCGGTCGCAGCAGGTTCCCGGTCGGGGTCCAGGTGGCGCGGTCCGGGTCGTAGAGCTCGCAGAAGGCGAGGGCGGGGTCCCGGTCGGTGCCGACGGCGGCGGTGCCGCCGACGACCAGCACCTTGCCGTCCTTGAGCGCCACGGCGGGGTGCCCGGAGCGGGCGTCGGTCATGTCGCCGACGGTCGTCCAGCGGGTGGCGTCGGTGGTGGCGGCCGGGTCGTACAGTTCGGCGGAGCGCAGCGCCCGGGTGGTCCGGCCGGCCCGGACCGCCGTGCCGCCGGCGACCAGGACCTTGCCGTTCGGCAGCAGGACGGCGCTGTGGCCCCAGCGGGCCTGGTTCATGGTGCCGGCCGGGCTCCAGGTGTCGGCCGTCGGGTCGTAGACCTCGGCCGAGGCCAGGCCCGGTGCGGTGGAGCCGCCGATGCCGCCGGTGACCAGGACCTTGCCGTCGGCCAGGGCGGTGACGGTGTGCAGCCGCCGGGGCGAGGGCTGGGTGGCGGTGGCCTTCCAGGTGTCGTCGGCCGGGTTGTAGACGGCGGCCCGGCCGAGTGCGGCCCCGCCGGCGTCCGCGCCGCCGACGACCAGGACCTTCGTGGTGCCCTTGAGCACGACCGGTCCGTCGTGCTGCCCGTACCAGGCGGTGGCCCCGGTGAGGTCGTGGGCGGTGGTCCACTTCGCCGCGGCCACCACGGTGGGACTGGTCATGGTGTCGAACCTTCCGTCGTCAGGGGACGTACAACTCGGCGGTGGCGGCGAGTTCGACCGGGTCGGGGCCGGGGGCGGCGGCGCCCGCCAGGGCGGTGCCGCCGGCCACCAGGACCCGGCCGTCCGTCAGCTCCACGGCGGCGAAGTCGGACCGGCCGGTGGCCAGGTGCCCGGTGGCCGTCCAGGTGCCGAGGGCGGGGTCGAGGACGGTCACGCTGCGGTGGCCCGCCTCGCCGGCCGGGCCGCCGGTGCCGCCGACGAGCAGGACCAGGCCGGAGCGCAGGGCCAGGCAGCGGTGTGCGCGGCGGCCGCCGGGCATCGGGCCGAGGGCCGTCCAGGTGCCGGTGGCCGGGTCGTAGACCTCGGCGGTGGCGAGGCTGCGCGGGTCGTGGCCGTCGGGGCCGGCCACCGCGTCGCCGCCGGTGACCAGGACGCGGCCGTCGGCCAGCAGGGTGGCCTGGTGGCCCTTGCGGGCGGTCAGCAGGCTGCCGGTCGGGGTCCAGGAGCCCGTCGCCGGGTCGTGGAGTTCGCAGTGGGCGAGGGCGGCGTCCGGGCCGCCGGTCGGCAGCGCGCCGCCGACGACCAGGACCTTGCCGGTCTTCAGCAGGACGGCCCGGTGCCCCGTCCTGGCGTCGGTCATCGACGGGCCGGTGGCGGACCAGGTGCGGGTCACCGGGTCGAGCAGTTCCACGGTGGCCAGCGCCCGGCCGGCGCCGTCGGTGCCGCCGGTGACCAGCAGCCTGCCGTCGGTCAGGGCGGTCGCCGCGTGACCGTGGCGGGCGGTGGCCAGCGCGTTCGCGGTGGGCGTCCAGGTGCCGGGGGCGGGGTCGAAGACCTCCGCCGTGCCGAGGACCCCGCCGTCGGCGGAGCGGCCGCCGGTGACGACCACCCGGCCGTCGCCGAGCCTGGTCGTGCCGTGCCCGCGGCGGGCGGTGGCCGGCGGCGGCGCGGCCGTCCAGGTGGCGGAGACCGGGTCGAACAGGGCGGCGGCGGCCAGTGCGCCGCCGGTGGCGTCCTCTCCCCCGGCCACCAGGACCTTGCCGCTGGTCAGCCGGACGGCCTCGACGCCGCGGGCGGCGGTCGGCGGGCTCCCGGCGGCGGACCAGCTCCCCGGGGTGGCCGGGGTGCCCACCGCCTCCTCCTCCGGGATGACGTGCAGCCGGTCGGCGAGGCTACCGTCGTGGCGGATCCAGTCGGCGAGGGCGTCCTCCGCCGTCGTCCGGCTGCGGAAGGTCGCCGCGGCGAGGCTGCCGGTCGGCGGATGGGCCTGGACGTTGTTGCGGAGGTTCGCGACGACGTAGCGCCGGTCGGTGAGCCGTACGGTCTCGTCGGCGGGGAAGGGCCGGCGCAGCCCGGCCTCCCGTTGGGAGACCGGTGAACGGCTGGTGGCGCTGCCCTGGAGCAGCTGGTTGAACACGGCGGGGCTGACGTCGTGGAAGCGCTTGGGTGCGGCGACGGCGGAGCGGGCCGCCATCGGGACGACCCGCCGGGCGTCGGCGGCGGTCGCGGGCACCCCGCTGTCGATGACGTGCAGTTCGTACCGGGCGCTGCGGCGGACGACGCGCGGTGAGAGCAGGGTGCCGGCGGCCGCGGTCAGCTCCAGGCCGGCGTCCTGGTTCTCGTAGGCCGGCCGGGAGAGCTTGGCCGCGTCGTCGAGGTCCTGGAACTGGGCCATCGCGAACTTGTCGCCGGTGACGGAGACCCGCGTCAGGCCGCTGTCCGGCGCGGGGGCGATGCTGAACCGCCGGCCGTCGCCCGGCCGCTGGGCCCCGATCCGGTCCAGCCGGACGTCCAGCGGGATCGCGCGCTGGCGGACGAAGAGCGTGCCGAGCGGGTGGAGGACCAGCTGGTCGGTGTCGGGCAGCTGCCGCAGGGTGACCAGGGCGTTGGCGCCGCCGGAGGGCAGTCTGGTCTGCCAGCCCTCGGTCTTGGCGAACTCGCCGGCCAGCAGCGGGAGCACGGCCACCGGGGGCAGGGTGGTGTTGTGCTCCTCGCCCCAGGAGATGTCGAAGTCGGCGGAGATCTCGAAGAACAGCAGGGAGATGGAGCCGCGGCCGTGCGCCCGCCAGGGCGAGGGGCCCTCCAGTTCGAAGTTCAGGTCGATGCCGAAGACGCCGACGCCGAAGGCCTTCAGGGTGACCCCGGCGGAGATCGCGATGGTGAACGCGAACGGCGAGAAGCGGAACAGTGCGTCGAAGGAGAGGTGGCCCTCGATGCCGAACCCGCCGAAGCCGAGCCGCAGTTCGGCCGCCGCGCCGAACTGGACGGTGTTGCTGGTGACGGCGAAGTAGCCGGAGACCCGGATCAGTTGGCCCGGCCGGTTGAGGATGTCCACCGAGAGCCGCTTGGGCACCGGGAAGGGCAGCGGCGGCGGCTTGAAGGAGGGGTGGAAGCCGCCGACCGTCAGGACGAATTCCGGTGAGTCGCCCCAGGCGACCAGCAGGCCCATGCCGCCGTCGATGGTCATCATGAGGACGTGCGAGTCGAAGAGTTCGGCGAAGAACCAGAGCCTCGACTTGTCGACCTCCAGCGCGCCCACGAAGTCGACCTGGAGTGCCAGCAGCGGCAGGTCCTCGCTGGGCAGGACGCACTTGAGCACGCCGAGGACGGCGATGTTCCCGGGCGGGATCTCGATGACGACCCCGAGTGAGACGCTGACCAGCGTGGGTGTCCCCCAGCCGATCTTCGCCATCGGCCCGATCAGGAACCGGCCTTCCTCGGGCGGGAAGAAGCGGCGCAGGTCGGAGAGGATCCGGGGGGCGTTGGCGATGACGTCCCGCGGGAACATCACCGACTCGACCGCGCCGGTGCGCACGCCCTCCGCCAGGGCCTGCAGGTTCATCGCGCGGTTGAGCCCGATCAGTCCGCCGACCGCGAGCAGGGTGAACCCGTAGCCCAGTTGGATGCCGGTGGCGCCGAAGTCGGTGGTGATCACGATCAGCAGCGAGAAGCCGTCGCTGCCGTCGGGCATCCGGGTGCTGATCAGACCGATCGCCTTGAGTTCGACCAGTCCGGCGAACTCCAGGTCCAGGGCGCCCGCGTACTCGCCGTGGTCCGGGTCGAAGTACAGGTACCCGCCGCCCTTGACCGGCCCGGCGTCCACCGAGAGGCCCACGCCCTTGGGCGGCTTGAAGCCGAAGGAGAGGTCGACCGGGCCGAGGTTGCCGTCCCCCTTGGGCCGCAGGGCCACGTCGGCGTTGAGCCCGATCTGCTCCACGACGGCCGTGACCGGGCCCAGTCGGGCGCGGAAGGACACGCCGAGGCCGATCGGCAGCCCGTCGGCGTTCGGCGAGGCGGAGATGGTCAGGCCCTGGATCTCCAGCGGGCCGAGCTCCAGGTGCGCCGGGAGCTGGATCTCCAGGTTGGACGTGCCGCGGAAGTAGAAGCCCTGCCGGTAGGAGACGCCGACGGTGAGGTCCGCGCCGAGGGTGAACCCGCCGCTGGGCAGGACGGCGCCGACGAAGCCGTCCGCGCCGGCCGGGGAGAAGACGAACTCCAGCCCTTCCAGGCCGAACTCGGCGAAGAAGTCGACGGCCTCGCCGACCAGCCGGACCCCGCCCGCGCCGGAGATCCGGCGCAGCTGGAGCCTGGTGCCGTCGGCCCTGCCGAACAGCACCCGCGGGGCGTCGGCCGGGCCCGACCGCTCCACCCGGACGTCGATCGCCCCCTTGGCGTGGACCGGCCCGGTGGACGACTCGAAGCCGAGGACCATCTCGATGCCGCGGCCGGGCCGCACCAGCAGCGCGACGCCGCCCTGGAGGTCGAGGTCGCCGCGGATGGTGACGGCGATGTCCGGGCCCAGGTCGAACCGGAAGCCCTGGCGGCCGGTGAAGGAGGGCATGAGCGCGAGCCCGGGCGGGGCGCCGGCGGCGGCGGGCAGCGGCAGCAGGCGGACGGCGGCGGTCATCTCGGCGGTGGGCTGGACGCGTTGGAAGAGGACGGCGGCGAGCGTCTTCGGATCCGGCGCGAGCGGGTCCGGAGCGGAGCCCTGGACGGCCAGCGCCGTCGAGGGCGGGACCGTCCCGGTCTCGACGTCGGCGCCGATGGTCCGCAGCAGGTTGTCGAGCTGGGAGAGCAGCGCCGGGTGGTCGAAGTCGGCGGTGCCCCAGCCGAAGGCGTCCTTCAGCACCTGCGCCGGGTCGGTGAGCGCCCGGGGCAGGTCGCCGAGGTCGAGGCCGAGGTGCATGTACGGCGGGCGGTTGCCGACGGCCGGGGCGTACCCGGCCTTGATCACGCCGAGGCTTCGCAGGGCGAAGCCGAGGTCGGGGTGGTAGCGCTGCAGGTAGCCGACGATCAGGAAGTCGAGGAGCTGGCCGGGGAAGAGGGTGAGGAAGCCGTCCGCGCGCAGGGCGTCGGGGATGGACGAGGGCGGTGCGTCGGTGATCGCGTGGATGCCCTTGATCAGCGCCTGGACGGCACCGAGCGCCCGCTTCACGTCGTCCGGCGAGAAGGAGGCCGACGCGGAGGCGCCGCCGTCGCCGACCGTCCCGTCGACGTTCAGCCCGCCGTCGCCCAGCAGGGTGTGCAGGCTGTCGTAGAGCGTCTCGACGGCGTTGCGCAGGTCGACGAAGGGCTGCGGGACGTCGGTCGCGATCCAGCCCAGGCGGCGCAGCAGCGCGGTGAAGGCGGCGGGGGTGGCCAGCCCGTCGCGCAGCGGCAGCAGCGCCTGCCCGACCTCCGCCAGGATCCGCTCGAAGGTGCCCGGCTCACTCATGCTTCTTCGCCTCCTTCTTGGACTCCGGGTAGAACTTCCTGTCGAGGAGCGCGTGGAAGGTGGGGTCGACCCGGTTGACGATCAGCCAGGCGCAGACGTGGCAGAAGTCCGTCGAGCCCCGGCGCATCTTGCAGCGGCCGGTCGGCCGGTAGTGGGCGCCGGCGAAGGTGGCGCCGCCCTCGAAGATCCCGATCGTCCGGGCGGACTTGCAGGGCGGGCTGAAGTCGGGGATGTCGACGGGGTTGTCGTCCTCCTTGTCGTTCTTCTGGACGTGGTCCGGGTTCTGGTTGAGCGGATCCCGGTGGTCCCGGAGGTACTTGAGCACGTCCGGCTCCACCACCAGGAGCGGCTGGTGCTGGTTGTCCTTCAGCGGGACGAAGGCGATCGAGCCCTTCACGAAGGTCGGGAAGGGCGCCGTCCCGGCCCGGGTGAGGATGATCGCGCCCTCCGCCGGGAGGACCCGGCCGACGATCAGGCCCTCCAGGTAGTGCGCGGCGCCGACGTCCAGCGGGAGTTGCCGGCCGAACGGCGCGATGCCGAAGTTGCGCAGCCGCACCTCGGTGAAGAGCTTCTGGGCCAGCTGCCACTCCGCGATGTTGCGCGAGCCGATGGTGATCTTGATGCCCTGGACCGGGCTGGTCACGTTCACCGAGTCGGTCAGCAGGACCGCGGCGGAGCGGATCCGGGGCAGCTGCAGCCATTTGACCTTGGCCGGGTCGATGTGCCGGTCCGGGTCGTCGCCCGCGCGCAGGAAGCCGAGCACCGACACGTTGTCGCCGAACAGGTCCGCCGACTGCTTCGCGTCCGTGCCGTCGCCGTCGAACTCCTCGTACTCGTCCGACAGGTTGAAGCTGTGGCCGAACTCGTGCGCCACGGTCTGGACGATGTCGTCGAAGTCCACCTCGATGTCGGGCGGTGGGTCCCGGCGCTGCTCGCGCTTGTCCGTCGCGTTGGCGTAGACGTAGGAGAGCTGCGGGAGTCTGTTCATCGTCTGGGCCGTCACCGTGCGGCCGTTGAGGTTCGTCCCGCCGATCAGGCCGTCGTTGACGATCAGGGCGATCAGGCCCCGACTGGGCTGGAAGCGCGAGCCGTCGGGCAGCCACTGGGCGCCGACCGGGGCCGTGGAGCCGGTGGGCTTCAGGCCGCCGACGAAGCGCAGCAGCGTGTTGGCGGGATTGACGTGCGACCCGTCCAGGTAGAGCTCGGGCGGGTGCCGGCGCGGGTCGAGGGTGAGGTTGCGGGTCGGCTCGTTCCGGTAGAACTCCTGCAGCCTGGCGACGAAGGCCGTCACCGCCGCGGAGTGCCTGGCGTCGTCGGGGGGTTTGGGCACCGGGTCCGTGCCCGAGGCCCGGTCGGCCAGCCGGTTGCCCAGGTGGAAGCCGAAGAAGGTGTCCCGGGCGTGCAGGATGCCGACCGACTGGTGCGCCTTCCAGGCCTTGACGAGGTCCTCGGTGATCTTGTGCGGATCGATGTCGAGGTCCTGGTCCTGCCACGTCGCCGGGAGGTTGCTCCGGCTGTCCCCGCGCATGGGCAGCCCGACCCGGCGGACCAGCTCCTCCAGCGTGTAGAGCGTGCCGCCACCGATCCGCTTGGTCGGGATCGGGTAGCCGGAGCCCGTCGCCCGGCCCGCCTCGACCGTCTCCTCGCCCGCCGAGACCCGGAACCCGCAGGTGACGGTGTGCTGTTGGGAGGGGGTGAAGGCCTTGAAGGCGTTGAAACTCGCGCGCAGCATGCCGTACGGCTCGTGCGCGGGCTTCTCGAACATCTCGTGGACGGTGCGGGTGACGATCTCGTCGAACTTCGCACGGTCCTGCTCGCGGAACCCCTCGGCGAGGAACAGCACGTTGTGCTTGTCGCCGAGGGCCGCCGGGTCACCCCCGCCCAGCTCCCACGTCAGCGCGTGCTGCGCGGTGTAGTCCGTCACCCACACGTCGAGCAGTTGCGCGCCGCCCAGGCCCGGGAACAGGCCGGAGAGCACCCACGGCGTGCCCGGCTGGGTGGGCAGCACGCCCCGGACCCGGCCGGTCGGCGACACGACGAGCTGCCGGGTGTCGGCCGGCACCAGCTGGACGTATCCGTGCCCGGTGATGTCGCCGATCAGGTCCGTCCCGGCGCCGGCGTCGTCGCTGAACTTCGCGTACAGCGACGGCTGGGTGTGCGCGACGGTGGCGTCGAGTGCGGTGGTGACCGAGTCGTTGCCGAACCACCAGCCGACGACGGACCGGTGGACCTGGAGCCGGCCGACGAGGTACTGGTTCCCGAAGTGGGCCTGGAAGAGGAAGACCCCGGGAGTCGTGGCCGTGACCCTCCCGGTCGCCTTGTCGAACGTCGGCAACCCCTCGAATCGGTGCTCCTTCGCGTTGAACGGCGCGAAGAAGTCGAACTCGCACTGACCGGAGGGCACCGCGGTGACCACGAAGCCGTTCGTCGCGGGCGTGGCCTCCTTGCGCGTGGCCAGGGTCAGGACGAGCGGCGGTGTGCCGCTCAGGGCCATGTGCAGGTCGCAGTGCGGAAACAGGAGGAGATCGAGGTCGGTCACGGAGGCTTCTCCTGTCTGCCGTCCACGAGTTGGGCCCACCGGAGCCGACACCGGCGCCGATGATCCGTAACCATACTGATGGCCACTGACAAATCCAGAGAATTATCGAGTCAATGCCCTGAACGGGTAATTTTCATTCGATCGATGATCGGACGATATTTTCTTGCGAATAAGGCTCCGGCGAATCGGAGCCGGGTGGATCGAGCTCCGGCGAATCGAGCTCCGGTGCCCCGGGTCCCGGGGTGAGCAGCCGGGTCAGGCGGTCGGCGGAGGCCTCCCAGGTCCACTCGCGGGCGACCCGACGACGACCCTCCCGCCCCATCGCGGCGCCCTCCGGGGTGGTCAGCAGCCGGATCACGGCCCCGGCGACGGCGTGGACGTCCCGGCCGTCGACGACGACGCCGGTACGGCCGTCGAGCACCGCGTCGGGCGCGCCGCCGGAGTCCCCCGCCACGACGGGCAGACCGGCGGCCGCGGCCTCCAGGTAGACGATGCCGAGCCCTTCGGCCTCCAGCCCGGCCCGGCGGGTGCGGCAGGGCATGGCGAACACGTCGGCGGCCGCGTAGTAGGCGGGCGTCTCGGTGTGGCTGCGGCCGCCGGCGAACACCACCGAGCCCTGCGGCAGCCTGGCGGCGAGCCTCCTCAGCCGCTGCTCGTCCCGGCCCTGACCGACGATCAGCAGCACCGCCCCCGGCACGGCACGGCGGATCAGCGGAAGGGCGCGGATCAGCACGTCCTGGCCCTTGCGGGGCACCAGCCGGGCCACGCTCAGCACCACCTCGCGGCCGTGCAGCCCGTACCGGTCACGGACCTCCCGGCCCTGCTCCGCGCGCGGTTCGGGCCCGAAGGCGGCCGGGTCGACCCCGGGCACCAGCCGGGCGAGCCGGGCCCGGGGCCCCAGCGCCGGAGCGATCCGGGCGCGGGTGTACTCGCCGAGGTAGGTGACCGCGTCGACGCCGTCGCCCACCCGCCGCAACAGCCGACGTGCCCCGGGCACCCGGGCCCACCAGATCTCGTGACCGTGGGTGGTGGCGACGATCCGCCGCACACCGGCCCGGCGCAGCGCGGGCGCCATCACGGCGAGCGGGGCCGCCGCGCCGAACCAGACGCGGTCGCAGCCGTGTTCGCGGACCAGCCGCACGGCGCGCTCGGTGACCCTGCGGGTGGGCAGCAGGGTACGGGCGGGGTCCCGGATCACGGGGAACGGCAGGCTCGCGTCGAACGCGGCGTCGCCGGGCTCGGAGGAGGTGTAGACGACCACGTCGTCCCCGGGCACCCGGGTGGCCATGGCGTGCACGAAGGTCTCTATGCCGCCCTGCCGGGGCGGGAAGTCGTTGGTGACGATCAGTGTGGTGCTCATGCGGCGGCCTTTCTCGGGCTCCGGGCGGGCGCCGGAGCGTCGTGCGGTGGAGGAGCAGGGGTCGTCACGATGGAGGGGTGGTCAGGGCGGAGGGACGGTCACGGCGGCCGCGCCGGCGCTGGTGAACGAGGGGGAAACCGCTCGACGGCCGACCGGCCGGGCCCGGCGGGGCGGGGTCGCGGTGAGCGGGGGAACGCCGACGCGTACGGCAACGGCCACGGGAGCGGCGCCGGGCACGTGAACCGCCCGGACCCGGTGTCGGACCGCCGGGCGGCCGGGCGGACCGGCCGGGGCGAGGCGGGCCCAGAGGGCGAGGAGCAGCGGCAGGGCGAAGTAGCCGAACCGCCCGGCGGGGGCGAGGAGGAAGGCGAGGCAGAGGCCGGCGGCCAGCCGGTCGGCGGCGGCGGCGAGGCTCCGGGGCGGGCGGACGACGAGGGAGACGGCGACGGCCGCCCCGCCGCACAGCAGGAGCAGGACGGCCGCGCACCAGCCGGCCGGCCCGAGGTCGGCGAGCATTCGGCCGGGCAGCGGGCTGGCGGCGGGTGTCGGGACGGCGCCGCGTCCGGTCGGGAAGAGGAGCACCTGCTCGACCAGCCGGCCGGGCGCGACCAGCAGTGCGGGCAGGACCAGGGCGAGGGTGCCGCCCGCCCAGACGGCGGCGCAGCGGACGGCGGCCCGTCGCCCCCGGCCGGCCGCCACGAGCGCGACGGCGACCGCGACCGCGGGCAGGGCGGTCCACTTGAGGGAGCAGGCGGCGGCGAGGGCGAGTCCGGCCGCGACCGGCCGGTGGCGGGCGGCGAGGGCGAGCGCGAGGGCGAGGAGTCCGGTGAGCGGGAGGTCGATGCCGCTGACGCAGAGCGGCAGCGCGACGAGCGGGGAGGCGACGAGGACGGCGGTCGCGTACCCGGCGCCGAGGGAGCGGGTGGCGGTTCCCGGGGTCGTGCCGCGCCGCAGCACCGTGTGCGCGGCGGCCAGGCAGGCCACCAGGGCGGCGGCGCACCACAGCCGGGGGTCGCCGACCGGTCGGAGCGCGGCGGAGCCGTCGCCGAACAGCCGGGCGGGCATGCCGAACAGGGCCATGCCGGGCAGGTACGGGTTGTAGTCCGTCACGGCCTGCGGATCGGCCGGGTAGGGCGTGCCGCTGTGCAGCAGGGTCGCGGCGGATCGCTCGATCACCAGGACCTCGCTCTGGGCCCGACCGGTCGCCAGCAGGACGGCGAGCGGCACCAGGACGGCACCGACCAGCGCGCAGCCGACGGGCAGCGCGGACCCGGCGCTCGGCGCGTGGCGCAGCCGGGCGGGCTGTCGGGTGGGCAGCCGGGCGGGCAGTCGGCCGGCGAGCGCCGCCGTCAGGTAGCCGACGGCGGCGCACCAACTCCAGACACGGTGCGGCGCCAGGGCGGAGAGGGAGGCGAGGGCGGCGGCGAAGCCTGCTGCTCCGAGCCAGCCGGCGGTCCCGAGCGCGCGCCGGGCGGCGGGCCCGCCCCGTGCCACACCTCCCGCGCTTCCGGGGCGGATCGTCGTCATCGCTGCTGCAACCAGTCGTTTCGGCACCGCTCCATTCCAGTCGGACGGGGGCGCACGGTCATGACAGGTAGGTCGAGGATCCGTGGTCGGGTTTCCCCGACCACGGCCGGGGGGCGGCGCACTGCCCTGCCCGGCGACGAGCGCACGGCCGGTCGCCGCGCCGGGTCCGACTCCCCTACGGGCAACGGGAGTTGAACCTCGGCCAGGGGCGGGACGCAGTGGACCCTGCGCGGAGGGCGGAGGGGCGGGTTTTCCCTACCGACGGGGACGGCCGTCCGGGCTAGGGTTCTTGATGATCATCGAACGCCCATCGGACGGAAGGCACGGGATGTCCCTCGCGGATGAGGCCGGCACGACGGCCGGACCGGACGACACCGCCCGGCCCGACGGGACGGCGGCGCCCGACGGGCCAACAGCGCCCGACGGGACGGCGGCGCCGGACCTCGCCGTCCGGCGGGCGCTCGGCCGCCGGCCGCCGGCCTTCCTGTTCTCGACCTGGCCGCTGCGGTGCTGGCTGCACCAGCTGGGCGGCGTGCTGTTCGGCCTGGGCGTGCTGCTCGCCCTGGCGGTGCTGGTCTCCGTCGGGATCCTGCTCTCGGTGGCGGGTGTGGGCCTGCTGGTGCTGGCCTGCGTCCCGTTGCTGGGCATCCCGGTCGCCCGGCTGGAGCGGCGTCGGCTGCGGCTGGTGGAGCCGGTTCGGCTCGCCGACCCGCACGCGCCGGTGCCCGAGGACGGGCTGCGGAACGGTCTGCCGCGTCGGCTGCGGCACCGGTTCGCGGAGCGGGCCACCTGGCGGGAGTCGGGGTACGCGGCCCTGCTGGCGATCGTCTTCACCGGAGCCGGGCTGGGCGTGCTGGCGCTGCTGGCGTTCTCCTGCATCCTGGTCGCCAGCCCGGTGGTGGTGTGGGCGCTGGCCCCGGAGACCGTGATGATCATCCCGGGCCGGGCGGTCCCCGGCCCGCTGTCCGCCCTGCCGTTCGGCCTCGTCGGTCTGGCCGGGGTGGCGCTGTCCGGGTACGCGGCGGGCTGGCTGACGGCGGGCCAGGTCTGGACGGCCCGGATGCTGCTGGGGCCGCGCAGGGATCCGGACCACCACCGGGTGATCGAGCTGACGCGCTCCCGGGCGCGGCTCGCGGACGCCTTCGAGGCGGAGCGGCGCCGGATCGAGCGGGACCTGCACGACGGCGCGCAGCAGCAACTGGTGGCGCTCACCATGACCTTGGGGCTGGCCGAGCTGGAGCTGAAGGGCTCCGCCCCGGAGGCGGCCGCGCTGGTCGCCCGGGGTCGGGGCGAGGCGCGCCGGGCCCTGGAGCAGCTGCGCGACCTGGTGCGGGGCATCCACCCCCAGGTGCTGACCGACCACGGGCTGGCCGCCGCGGTGGCGGAGGTGGCGCAGCGTTCACCGATCCCGGTCGAGGCCGCGATCGACCTGCCGCGCCGCCTCCCACCCCTGGTGGAGGCGACGGCGTACTTCACGGTGACGGAGGCGCTGGCCAACGCGGCCAGGCACAGCGGGGCCTCCCGGGTCGGGGTCACCGGCCGGTTGGTGGACGACCGGCTTATCCTGATGATCATCGACGACGGGCGGGGCGGGGCGGATCCCGGCGCCGGTACCGGCCTGTCCGGCCTCGCGGACCGCTTGGCGATCCTGCGGGGACGGCTGACGGTCTCCAGCCCCGTCGGCGGTCCGACCCAGCTCCGGGTGGAGGTCCCGTGCTCCGCATAGTGCTCGCCGAAGACGCCGTCCTGCTCAGGGCGGGCCTGACCGAGATCCTCGACCGCAGCGGCCACCGGGTGGTCGCCGCGGTCGGGGACGCGCAGGCCCTGGCCCGGGCGGTGGAGGAGCACCGGCCGGACGTCGTCATCACCGATGTCCGGATGCCGCCCGGCTTCCGCGACGAGGGCCTCAGGGCGGCCCTCGACCTGCGCGCCCGGCACGAGCGGTTGCCCGTCCTGGTGCTCTCCCAGTACGTGGCGACGGCGTACGCGACACAGCTGCTCGGCGGCGACGGACGGGACAAGGGTGGCCTCGGCTACGTGTTGAAGGACCGGGTCGGCGAGGTCTCCGAGTTCCTGGAGACGCTGCGCCGGGTCGCCGACGGGCAGACCGTCATCGACCCGGAGGTGGTGCGGGTGCTGCTAGCCCAGCAGACGGCGGCGCGGCCGTTGAGCCGGCTCACTCCGCGCGAGCGCGAGGTGCTCGGGCTGATGGCCGAGGGTTTCACCAACCAGTCGATCGGGACCCGGTTGGGCGTCACCGAGGCGTCGGTGGTCAAGCACGCCGGCAACATCTTCATGAAGCTGGACCTCGATCCGGCGGAGGGCAACCGCCGGGTCCTGGCGGTGCTGGCGCACCTGCGGGGCGGCGCGGGCTGATCCGACGGCCCGCAGCGGCCGCACCGGCCGCACGGGGCCGACCGTGGCGGCCGAAGTAGCCGGAGTGGCCAGAGCGGCCGAACTGGCCGAAGTGGCCGGAGCGACGGAAGTGGCCGGGGCCGCCGGAGACCCCCGTCCCCCGGCCGCCCCGGCGCATCCGCCCGCCGCGTCAGGCGAGTTCGCGCAGGCGGCGGATCGGGCCGGCCATGAGGATCGCCGGGCTGGCCAGGCTGGCGACGGCCAGCAGGAGCAGAGCGGTGCGGGGGCCCCAGGCGGTGGAGGCGGCACCGGCGGCGAGGGCGCCGACGGGGATGGCTCCCCAGGAGACGAAGCGGACGGTGGCCATCACCCTGGGGAGCAGGTCGGGCGGGGTCTGGGTCTGACGGTGGGTGCGGGTGACGATGCTGGTGACCACGACGCCCGCCGAGAAGCCGGCGTTGCCGACGGCGAAGACCAGCGTCGCCCAGCCGGAGCCGGCGGCCGGGAGGAGGAAGGCGAACAGCGCGGCGAACAGCGCCGCCCACCGCAGTGCGCCGCCGCTGCCGATCCGGGCGACCAGCCGGGGCGTGACGGCGGCGCCGAGCAGGCTGCCCAGCCCACCGGTGGCCATCAGGGCGCCCACTGCGGCGACCGGCGCGTCGAGGGTGCGGACCAGGAACACCGGAGTGAGGGTCATCAGGCCGCCGCAGACGAAGTTGACGGCGGTGGCGTCGGCGGCGCACGGCCCGATCACCGGGTGCCGGGTGACGTAGCGCCAGCCCTCGCGGATCTGCTCGCGCATGCCCGCGCCGGGGGTCCGTCCGGTCGGCTGTTCCGCGCGGGGCAGGCTGCCCAGCAGCACGGCCGAGACCAGGTAGCTGACCGTGTCCAGCACCATCGAGGCGGCGCCGCCGAGGAGTTGGACCAGCACGCCGCCGAGCGAGGGGCCGGCCAGCTCGGTCGCGGCGGAGGTGCCGGAGAGCAGGCTGTTGCGGGCGGTCAGCTGTTCCTTGGCGACGATCGAGGGCAGGAAGGTGGAGTTGCCGACGTCGAAGACCACGCTGGCGAGGCCGATGACCAGTGCCACCGCCACGAGCTGCGGCAGGCCGAGCACCCCGAAGGCTGCCGACAGCGGCACCGAGGCCACGGCCGCGGCGCGGACCAGGTCCATCGCGACCTGGGTGCCGCGCAGCGGCAGCCGGTGGACCAGGACGCCGGCCGGCAGTCCGACCAGCAGCCAGGCGACGTAGGCCGCTCCGGTGATCAGGCCGACCTGCAGCGCCGTGGCGTGCAGGGTGACGACGGCGATCAGCGGCAGGGCCACCCGGGTGACCTCGTCCCCGAAACGGCTGACGGTCGAGGCGCTCCAGTAGCGCCAGAACACCCCCGCCCCGCCCCCGCGTTCCGCCCCGCGCCGGCTGCCCTCCTCCGGCCCGTGCCCGCTCCCCCGTTCCGTCCCGCGTCCCGTCGCAACCGCTGTGCGCGTCGCCACGTCCACCCCTTCCCGTCCGCCGCTCCCGCCGCGACCGCCCCCGTGCGCCGCTCCGGCAGGGCCGACCCGGCGGGTGCGCCGGCGAGCAGTCCGGCGAGTGAGTCTCATTTTGGAACTCACTATAATCGATACTCATGCGGCACACCGAAGCGGCTGACCCCGACTGCGCGATCTCCCAGGCCCTGACCGTGGTCGGCGACACCTGGACCCTGCTGCTGATCAGGGACATCGCCGGCGGCACCCACCACTTCGACGGCCTGCGCACCGCGCTCGGGATCAGCCGCCGGGTGCTCACCGAACGGCTCAAGGCGCTCGTCGAGGACGGAATCCTGGAGAAGCGGCTCTACCACCCGCACCCGCCGCGCTACGAGTACCACCTGACGGCGACCGGCCGCGGCCTGCTGCCCGTCCTGGTCGCCCTGCAGGACTGGGGCGGGCGCTACGTCCTGGGCGACGGATCACTCTCGGCCACCAGCTCCGCCGACTCCGCCGAGACCCGCCGCGTCCACGCCCTGGCCGGCCACCGGCTGCCGCCACTGGAACTCGCCTCCGCCGCCGGCGAGCCCGTCGACCCGGTCGCGGCCGGCTCCGCCTGGACGGTGCTCTACTGCTACCCCGGCGCCTACCCGCCCGGCGGCCACGACTACCCGCCCGGCTGGGGCACCATCCCCGGCGCCGCCGGCTGCACCCTGGAGTCCAGCACCTACCGCGACCGGATGGCCGAGTTCACCGCCCGCGACGCCCGCGTCTACGGCGTCAGCACCCAACGCCCCGACCAACTGGCCGCGTTCGCCGAGCACGCGCGCATCCCGTTCCCGCTGCTCTCCGACGCCGAGCTGCAGTTGGCCGCCACACTGCGCCTGCCCACCTTCCGGGCCGCCGGCGTGGACCGGCTCAAGCGGCTCACCCTCGTCCTCGACGCCACCCGCACCGTACGGGGCGTCCTCTACCCCGTCGTCGACCCGGCCGGCTCCGTCGAGGACGCCCTCACCCTCCTCGACCGGCTCGCCGGCGAGTAGCGGCCCGGCCGACGGGCGGACAGCAGGTCAGGGGACCGGCAGGTCAGTAGGCCAAGGGGACAGCAGGCCGGTGGATCAGCCACGTCAGGAGGTCAACAGGTCCTCCAGGCCGTCGCCCCAGTCGATCCGGGTGTGCTCCGAGCCCGCCGGCACGAGCTCGGCCGTGGCACCCACGAACCGGTCGACCTCCGCGGCGGAGGTCGCGAGCAGGGCGACGCCCTCGCTCCCGGCGAGCGCGATGAGAAGGCGGGTGTCGTCGAACGGCGCGACGTGGACGTCGCCCTCGCCCACGGGTGCGTGGATGCCGGCGGTCAGCAGGTCGCGCGAGATCGTCCACACCGTGCCCGCCTGGAAGGCGCTGAAGTCCAGGTCTATCGCGTAAGGGTCGTCGGGCCGGTAGGACCAGTCGACGTCCAGGTCCCGGCTGTGTTCGTCGCCGGTCATCAGCCGCATGCCGATCCGGGCGGTGAGACGTTCCATCGAGCGGGTCCCCTTCCTCGGGCGTTCGTCGCGGCGCCCCGGGCGCCGCCGTACCGTGCCGTGCGTTCCGTGCCCTGCCGTGCGTTCCTTGCCGTGCCGTGCCGTGCTGTGCCCTGCGTTCCGTGCCGCGCCCGGCGTTCCGCGCGCGCGTCCCCGTACGTCCGCTCCCGCGTGACGTCGTGACGAGTCTCCCGTCCCGGCGGGCCGTTGCGCGAACCCGCCCGCATGTCGGTCCACGGGAAGCATCCTGACGGAGGCTCAGTCGACCGGCGGCCCGGCGCTCGCCTCGACGTGGCGCTTGAAGTCGGCCAGGTCGTCGATGACCCGCCGGTCGACGAAACCGAGCGCGCCGGCCAGGTGCTCCCAGAGCCCGTGCGGCTCGACCTCCAGCTGGAGCATCACCCGGGTGGTCCGGTCGTCCACCTGGTGGAAGGTGACCACGCCCGAGTGCTTCACCGACCCGTCCCCGCCGTCCCAGGCCACCCGCTCGCCCTCGACCACCTCCGTGGTCACTGCCTCGAACCCGCGCCGACCGGCCGCCGTACTCACCACCCAGCTGCTGCTACCCGGGGCGTCCCGGTCGACGCTCACCACGCCGCGCATGAAGTGCGGGAACTCCTCGCACCGGATCCACTGCTCGTACACCGTGGCCAGCGGGGCCAGCACCTCGACCGACTCCTCGATCCGTCCCATCGCTCCTCCTCGTCCTCCCCGGCCCCGCCACGCCCGGCGGCGGCCCGTGGTGACCGCGTGCCCCGATCCCCGCCGGGCATGCACACGTCCTCGCAGCCCCCGCGGAGACCGGAATCCGGAGGTGTGAGAGAGTCGGCGGCCGAACACGAGGAGGAGCCGATGAACGGGAACGGGTCCGGGGGCGGCGACGGCCCCGCCGGCGGCGGCCGGGTCCTGGTGGTGGACGACGACGCGGCGATCCGGCGCACCCTGGAACGCGGCCTGCGACTGAGCGGGTTCACCGTCGCGCTGGCCGAGGACGGCGAGACGGCGCTCGCCCGTCTGCTGCCCGCCGCCCCGGACACCCCGCCGCCCGCCGCGACGGACGTCCTGGTGCTCGACGTCTCGATGCCCGGCCTCAGCGGCGCCGAGGTCTGCCGGACCCTGCGCGCCCGGGGCGACGACCTCCCGGTCCTGATGCTCTCGGCGCTGGACGAACCCGCCGACCGGGTGGCCGGCCTGCAGGCCGGGGCGGACGACTACCTGGTGAAGCCCTTCGCCCTGGAGGAGCTGGTGCTCCGGCTGCGCGCCCTGCTGCGCCGCCGCCCGCCGCTGCCCACCGACCGCGTGCTGGCCGGGCCGCTGGCGATCGACCCGGCCACCCGGGAGGCCCGCCTCGACGGACGCGAACTCCGCCTCACCCGGCGGGAGTTCGAGCTGCTCACCCAGCTCGCCCGGAACCAGGGCATCGTGCTCTCCCGCGAGCTGCTGCTGGAACGGGTCTGGGGGTACGACTTCGAGGTGCGCAGTGACGCCGTGGACACCTTCGTCAGCTACCTGCGGCGCAAGCTGGAGGCCGACGGGCGGCCCCGGCTGATCCACACCGTCCGGGGCGTCGGCTTCGTGCTGCGCCTGCCCGGCGCGAACGGGTAGCGGCCGCCGTGAAGCTCTCCACCCGGATCGCCCTGTGGGCCGCCGCCGTGGTGCCGCTGCTGGTGGTGCTGGCCGGACTCCTCCTGCTGCCGCTGGTCGGCCGGGACCTGCGCCACCAGCAGGACGCCCGGCTGGCCGACCGGGCCGCCGCCGTCCTGCCGAGCGTGCGCGCGCTGGTCGCCGCCGACACCCGCGGCCGGCCCAAGGTCGAACAGAACCAGCAGCGCAAGGTCGTGGACGCCGCCCTGGACTCGGGCGTGCGGGTCACCGCGCAGGACGGCACCGTGCTGCTGTCGGTCGGCCCGCAGCCCGCCGACGACCGGGCCTTCCCCGGCACACCGGGCGGGCCGGCCACCGTCCACGACCACGGCGCGGCCTGGCGGGTGCTGACCGTCCACGTCTCCGGCGGCGGGGCGAACGGCGGCAGCGGCACCCTCTGGGTCAGCGAACCCGGCAGCCTGGCCGGCAACCAGACGGCGACGGTCCGCCGACGGGTCCTGCTCGTGGCGGCGGTCGCCGCGCCGCTCTCCGCGCTGATCGGCTTCGCCCTCGCCGAGCGCGCCACCGCACCGCTGCGCCGGCTCAGCCGCCGCGCGACGGAGCTCGACCCGGCGGCGCCCCGGACGCCCGGAACCGAGGACGGCGCGGGCGGCGCGGGCGGCGCCCCCTTCACCGCAGAGCGCAGCGGCACCGCCGAGGTGGACGAACTCGCCGCCGCCCTCGCCCTGTTGCTCTCCCGCTACGACGAACAGGCCCTGCGCACCGCCCAGGCACTGGAGACCGCGCGCTCCTTCTCGGCCGCCGCCTCGCACGAGCTGCGGACCCCGCTGATGAGCCTGGGCACCAACCTGGACGTCCTGGCCGCCCACCAGGACCTCCCGCCCGGCGAACGGGCGGAGATCGTCGCCGAGTTGCGCGACGACCACGCCCGACTGCTGGACCTGCTCACCGCACTCGGCACGCTCGCGCGCGGCGACCTCGTCGAGGTCGACTCCTTCGGCCCGGTCGACCTCGCCGACCTCACCGACGCGGCCGCCGCCGACGCCCGGCGACGGCGCCCGGAAGCCGACATCACCGTCGAACTCCCCTCGGAGCTCAGGGTGTTCGGATGGGAACCCGGCCTGCGGATCATGCTCGTCAATCTGCTGGTCAACGCCGCCGTGCACGGTCGCGGCGGGCCGCAGCGGACCGAGCCGGCCCGGGTGACGGTCCGGCTGGTCCCGGCCGGCCGGGTCGCCCTGCTCACCGTCGACGACACCGGGCCCGGCATCCCGCCGGCCGAGCGCGAGGCGGTCTTCCACCGCTTCCACCGCCGGCGGGACAGTCCGGGCTCGGGGCTCGGGCTCACCCTGGTCGCGCAGCAGGCCGCACTGCACCGGGGCACCGTGCGGATCGGCGAGCCGCCCGGCGGGACGGGGTGCCGGATGGAGGTCCGCCTGCCCCTGCCGGACACCGACACACCGACGCTGCGGCTCCCGGTACGGCGGGACTGGATCGCGGGCGAGGAGCGCTGAGGCCCTCCTCCACCCCGGCCCCCGTTCCACAGGGAATCCACAAGAAGCCGTCCTACGCTCCCGGCGACCGGGCCGGACCGGGCCCGCACCCACCGGCCCGGTCTCCGAGACCGTCCACGGCAGAAAGGGACGCCCATGTCCGCCATCCGTACGTCCGTCATGCCCGTCCGCCGCAGGGTCACCGGCCGCCGGGCCGCCGCCCTCGGCGCGCTCGCCCTCGCCGGCTCGCTGCTCGCCGCCGCACCCGCCCAGGCGGACGGGGCGGGCGGCTCGCCCACCGCCGCCGCGTCCGCCGCCTCCACGCCCACCGGTGACGGCGCGAAGGCCATCTGCAAGCGGCTGCCGAAGACCGAGCAGCACGTCACCAAGGCGCTCACCCGGCTGAACGGCGACGCCACCGTGCCCGGTTCGGTCGCCCGTCTGCAGCAGCGGGCCGACAACGCCAAGGCCGCCGGGCACACCGAGATCCAGACCCTCCTCAACGACCGCCTCACCGCCCGCAAGGGCCTGGTCACCACCCTGCAGACCCGGCAGAAGGACCTCACCGCCGTCGCCACCTGGTGCGGCGCGCACGACCAGGGCGCGTCCAAGTGACCCGCCGCCCGTCCGCCCTCCTCGCCGCCCTCGCCCTCGCCGGGGTCGCCCTGCTCACGGCCTGCGGACCGTCCGGGCATCCGGCCCCCGGCGCCGCCGACAGCGCCCAGGTCCAGGACATGCAGCACAAGCTCGACGCCGCCGAGAGCGCGGCCGCGCAGGCCGACAACGACTCGGCCACCGACGACAACTGACGCCCGACGAGCCTGACCAGCCTGACGACCGACGGTGCCTGACGGCCGACGGCACCCGTTGGCGCCTGGCGACACCCGTTGCACCGGACACCGCTCGCCGACCCGCTCGGCGGGCGGTGTCCGGCTGCCCGCCGGAGCCCGCCCGGCTCGACCGCGCCGAACGGCGCCCCGCCCGGCCTCAGGCCGTCACGGCGGGCTGTTCGGCGTCGCCGAAGCGGGCCAGGGTCAGCGCACCGGCCACCGCGGCCAGGAAACCCAGGACGGCGACCGGAGTCAGGTCGTGCCGGGTGTGGTCGCCGAGGACGAGCACCCCCACCACCGCCGGGCCCACCGTCTCTCCCAGCACCATCGCGGCCGTCGCGGCCGTCACCGACCCGTGCTGCATCGCCCAGGTCAGCGCGGCGAACCCGCCGATCCCCGCCACCGCGACCGCGTACGCCGAGGGTTCGGCCAGCAACTGCGGCAGCCTCGGCTCCGGCAGCACCCGCACCGCCACCCCGACCACCCCGAACTGCAGGCCCGCCACCAGCCCCAGCAGCGGGGCGCGACGGGCACCGCCGTACCGCACCACCACCCAGCCCGCGCCGACCAGGGCCACCGAGACGAGCAGCACCCCCAGCCGCAGCGCGTCGTCGCCGGTGCCGTGGCCGTCCCGCCCGGCGGTGAGTGCCAGCAGCAACAGCCCCGTACAGACCGCCGCCACCCCGGCCCACTCGCTGCGTCGCAGCCGCACCCGCAGCACGCGGGCCGCCCCGACGGCCGTCACCGCGAGCGCGGAGGCCAGCGCCGCCTCGACCACGTAGAGCGGCAGCCGCTCCAGGGCGACGAGTTCGGCGGCGAAGCCGCACATGTCCATCCCCACGCCCACCAGGAACGGCCACTGCCGCAGCGCCCCGGCCAGTGCCGCGGCCTCACCCGCCCCCGAATCCGCCCCGCCGGCGCGCCGGGCGCCGACCGCCTGCAGCACGGTGGCCGAGCCGGTGAGCAGCGCGGCCACGAGGGCGGAGAGCAGGCCGATGAGCATGGCCCGACGGTACGACCCCGACCGCCCGCACCCCCGCCTGGCACGCCGTCGCCCGGACACCCGCCCCGCAGGACCACACCCGCGAGCCGGACCACCCCTGGCCCCCGGCTCAGGTGTTGCGACGGGCCGACTCGTGTTCCTGGGCCAGGCGGCGCAGGGCGAGGAGGGCGGGTTCGAGCAGGACGGTGCGCAGCAGGGCGCTCTCGGCCTGCTCGACCGGGTCGGCGTGCGGGTCGAGCTGGTCGAGGTCGAGGACGGCGGTGCGCTCGGCGAGGGCGGCGTAGCCGAGGAGGGCGTCGTGGGAGATCTCCTCGCCGAGGGAACGGAGGGCTTCGAGGGTCTCGCCGAGGACCGCGCGGAAGGGGGCGTGTTCGGAGACCTCCCAGCCGAGTTCGTCGATGAGGGCGTCGACCTCGGCGGCACCGGGTGCGGGGGCCGGTTCGGCGTCCTCGTCGACGGGGCGGGCGCCGACGACCAGTCCGAGGATCTGGTGGCGTTCTCCGGCGTGGGCGGCCACTGCACCGAGAACGTCCTTGGTGGCGCTGACGCTGAGCCCTCGGACGCCGATCAGCGCGCGGACGAGTCGCAGGCGGCGCAGGTGGGTCTCGTCGTACTCGGCCTGGGTGGCGGCGGTGGCCCGGCCGGGCTGCAGCAGCCCCTCGCGCAGGTAGTACTTGATCGTCGCGGTCGGGACCCCGCTGCGGCGGCTCAGTTCGGAGATGCGCACGGCTGCACCACCCGTCTTCCTCTTCGGATCCGTTCCGGATCGGCCTGGCATTTGGATACCAGCACTGTCTAACATAGATAGTGCCGCTACCCAATGTGGCGCCGTCCCGACGCCGTCCTCGACGAGGAGAGTCAGCCATGCCCACGCTGCCCTGGATCACCCCGAACCCGGCCGTCCCCGGCACCTCCGCGGTCGTCATGGCCTCCCGCTTCGAGGTGCGGTCGCTCGCCGACGTCCCGCGCTTCTTCGTCCGGTCACTGGCCGTCTGGCGGCAGCTGCGCCGCGCCCCCGGCGCCCTCGGCGCCTCCCTGATCGCCCGACCGCTGCGGCGGACCTTCTACACGCTGTCCGTCTGGGAGGGCCGCGAGGCCCTGAACGCCTTCGCGGCCGCCGAGCCGCACCGCTCCGTCATGAGGGGCCTGCGCGGCACCATGAAGGAGTCCACCTTCACCTTCTGGCCGACCCCCGTCGAACGGCTCCCGATCGCCTGGGCCGACGCGCACGCCCGGATCGACGCCGAACGCGCCGAGGCTGCCGACCGGACGGCCTGACCACCCCGGAACGGACCACGCCCGGCCACCGCGCCGAAGCGCGGCGCCGGGCGGCGCCGGGCGGGGCCGAACGGGGCAGGTCAGCGCCGCAGGTCGGCGAGCAGCAGGTTGGGGTCGGTGCGGGTGAAGTAGGCCGCGCTGGGGACGTAGACCGTGCCGCCGCGCACGGCCACCGAGGTCGGGTTGGACAGGCCGTCGCCGGCGGTGAGGACCGTGTGGTGGCTGCCGTCCGCCGCGACGTACACCGCCTCGTCGGCCGCGTTCATGGCCGCGATCAGGGCGTCGCCGCGCCCGGTGAAGGCGAAGTCGTCGATGCCCGCGAGCCCGCTCGCGCGGACCTCGGCCGGCCGGGCCGCGCCCCCGTCGCCGATGGGGATGCGCAGCACGTCGCCGGAGTCCGTGTTGCCGACCCAGACGGCGCCGCGGTGCACCTTGAGGCCGTTGGCGCCGAACGCGGTCACCGGCTTGAGCAGGGCGTCGTCGGACCAGGTCGTGGCGGTGCCACCGTCCGCCGGGACGGCGTAGACGACGCCGAGCACCGAGTCGGCGGTGTAGAGACGGCGCTCGTGCGCGTCGAGGGCGAGGCCGTTGGGGAAGCCGGTCGCGGGCAGCGCGGCGATCCGCTCGGGGGTGCCGCCGGGGCAGAGCCGCCAGATCCCCTGGAGGTCGTCGGTGCCGGTGGCGTAGCCGAAGTAGAGGGTGCCGTCGTGGGCCCGGGCGATGCCGGTGACGATCGCGGCGCCGATGATCGGGGTGGCGGGGTTCGCGGGGGCGGGCAGGGTGGCGAGGACGGTGAGGTGGCCGTCGGTGTCGACCCGGCCGATCTGCCGGGCGAACGACAGGGTGAGGTCGGCGGAGCCGTCCGGTTCGAGGGCGATGTTCTCGGGCTGCTGCCCCTGGGCGAGGTCGAAGTGGGCGATGATCCGGGGGTCGGACAGCGGGGGCGCGACGGCGACGGCCGGGGTCACGGCCAGCAGGGCGAGGGCCGCGCAGGCCGCGGAGACGAGGCCGGCGGCCCGGCCCGTACGGGGTGTGCGACGGGCCGGTCCGAACAGGTGGGGCATGGTCTCTCCTTGATCGACGGGGTCGGCGACGGTCGCCTGCCCGCCAGCAGAACACTCCTGACTGCGCCTCACGCGTGACCGGCTGCCGCGCCCGCGGCAACATCCCCCGGTCGGTCGTCCCGCCCGCGCGGCCGGGCGCGCCCCGGCGTCCGGAGCCCGCCCCGAAATGTGACGTGGCCCTGTCTAGTTCGTTCCCGTCCCGGTGTGATGGGATGTGCGCTCACGGGGTGATGACCGCTGGTGGGGGTGGTGTGTGTGAGGCGCAACGGACGGCCGTCGGGACTCGACGGGGACGCGGCCAACCTGGTCGCCGTCGGACTGGTCCGGCTGGGCGCGCAGGAGTGGCTGGGCTCGGCGGGCGGGGCGCCGGCCTGGGTGGGCGGTCTGCGGGCGGCCTCGTTCGCGGACGCCTGGCTGGCGTTCGGCGACCCGGCGGCGACCGGGCTGCGGGTGCCGGCGGCGGCGGTGCTGCGGGCGCTCGCCGGACGGGCGGCGAAACTGGTCGTCGAGTCCTGCGCGGGGGACGAGTCGGCGGCCCTGGAGTGGCTGGGGCAGCGGTCGGCGGAGGCCCGCGAACAGGCGCAGCGGGACGACGTGGCGCACCCGGCCGAGCCCTGCGCGCTGACCCTGGTGTGGCACGGCGTCCAGGCGCTGGCCGCCGGGGACGGGCCGGATGTGCCGGACGTACCGGACGTACCGGACGAGCCGGACGGAGCGCCCCATGGCCGGTGCATCGAGGAGCCCGTCGAGCAACGCGTCGAGCAGCGGCGGATCGAGGAGCGGATCGAGGCGTACGTGCGGGAGCGGCACCGCCGTCAGGACACCCTCGCGCTGGTGCTGGGCTGCACCCGGATCGCCGCGGCCGCGCTGGTCGAGCTGTGCGAGGGCGATCCGGGGCGGGTGTGCGGGTGGCTGGAGCAGGACGCGGCGCGCGCCATGCCGCGCGGCGGGCCCGTCCCGCTGTGGGTGCCCGGGCGGCCCTGGCAGCCGGCGGGCTGACGCGGGTGGCCGGCGGTGCGGCGGGCCAGCCGGCGGTGCGGCGGGCCGGCGTCGGGTGTCGGGCGTCGGCTCCGCCTGCGGCCGGGGCACCGGCCCGAAGCGGTCGGCGCCCCGGCCTCAGCCGGAGCCCAGGAGGCGGGCGGCCTCGGTCATGGCCGGCCCCAGGGGGAGGTCGAGGCGGAGCGCGGCCAGGTCGTCGCCGCGGGTGGGGCCCTGGTTGACGATGGCGACGGGCAGGTGCGCCCGGGCGGCACGGCGGACGAAGCGCAGGCCCGACAGGACCGCCAGCGAGGAGCCGAGGACCACCAACGAGCGCGCGGTGTCGACCAGTTCGTAGCAGTGGTCGACCCGGGCGGCGGGCACGTTCTCGCCGAAGAAGACCACGTCCGGTTTGAGCACGCCGCCGCAGTCCGCGCAGGGCGCGACACGGAAGCCCGCCACCAGCTCCGGAGGCAGCTGCGCGTCGCCGTCCGGGCGCAGCACCGCACCGGGGCGGCGGAAGCCCCGGTTCAGCTCGTCGAGGCGGCGGTCGAGGTCGGCCCGGGAGCTGGTGCGTCGGCAGTCGAGGCAGACCACCCGGTCGAGCCCGCCGTGCAGTTCCACGGCCTCACGGGTGCCGGCCGCGTGGTGGAGCCCGTCGACATTCTGGGTGATGACCGCCGCGACGTGCCCCGAGCGGCGCAGCCGTTCCACCGCGCGGTGGCCGGCGTTCGGCCGGGCCCGGGCGAAGGCCGGCCAGCCGGTGTGGCTGCGGGCCCAGTAGCGGCGCCGGGCGGCCTCGCTGCCGGTGAACTCCTGGTAGGTCATCGGGGTGCCGCTACGGCGGCGGCCGGTGGCACCACGGTAGTCGGGGATGCCGGACTCGGTGGACAGACCGGCCCCGCTGAGCACCACCGCGCCGCGCCGGTCCAGCAACCGGACGAGGCCCGCGAGGTCGGCGGGATCTGCGGGGCGTGCGAGGCCCGCCGGGTTCTCCGGCGCCTCCCGCGCGGTGGCTTCCGACGCGTCCATACCGCCGAGGGTAACCCCGGCGGGGGCCGTCGCCGGCGGTCGGCTAGGCGTCCGCCGAGGCGAAGGCGACGATCCGGGCCAGCGGCGGCCGCCAGCCCTCCGTGCTGTCCACCACCAGCCGGGGGACGTCGAGCGCGATCGGCGCCCAGGACTCGATCGGTCGCTCCCCCGCCTCGATGCGGCGCAGGAGCGCGGCGTCCGCGTGCGCGGCCCGCGAGGGCAGCTCGGCGGCCCGACGCTCGATGCGGCGACGGGCGAGCCCGGGGTCGACGGCGCAGCGGACGACGCGGATGGCGGCCAGGTCCGCGAGCGGTTCCAGGCCCGGACGCCACAGGCGGTCCTGGTAGGCGGCCTCCGCCACCAGGCTCGTCCCCGTCGCGAGCAGTCCGCCGATCGTGCGGAAGAACGCGTCCAGCGTCCTGCGGTCCAGGTCCGGGGCCGGGCCGGGGACCCGGTCGGGGTCCGGGGCCAGGTCCGGGTCTCCAGCCGGATCGGCGCCGTCGGCGAGCATCCGCTCCTTGAGCTCGTCCCGGCAGACCGCCGGCCAGCCGAGCGCATCGGCCAGGGCGTGCGCCAACGTGGTCTTGCCCGCCCCGGGCGGGCCGCTGACGACGACCAGCGTCGGGCGTCGGGCCGGACCACCGGTCGCCGGGCCACGGCGGGTCGCACCGGCGGGCGCCGGGCCACCGGAGGTGGTGCCACCTGACGTCATGCCACGGGATTCTCCCCCGGCCCACCGGCCGTCCGCCACCACCCCTGTCGGTGGCGGACGGCTGTCGGTGGCGGTCGCCCCGCGGTGGGTGGGCCGGAGCGCGGTGCAGCCGCGAAGGGCGGGTGTTCGCCGTCCACCCGGGAGGTGCCGCCGGTCCAGTTGACCGTCTCCCAGGTGTGGCCACCCGACGTCGAGGTGTACGGGGAGGGACCGCCGCCGGACGAAACCGTGTTGCCGTTGTGCAACTGGCCGACGGCCGTGGGCCGGTGCCCGGGCCGGTGCGGGCCTTCAGGGCGGCGGACGGTCCGGGTGGAGCTCCGGGGCGGGGTGGACTTCCAGGGCCCGGTGGAGCTCCGGGGCCCGGCCGCGACGGCGAGCCGGGCGAGCCGGAGGTGCCGGGCGAGCCGGAGACACCCGAGGTCGGCTCCGGTACTCACCCCCAGCCCGGCACCGGCGGCAGCGGCCAGGGCGGCGGCGTCGGCAGCCGGCCGCCGTGCGGCTGCGGAGCCGGCCCGCGACCGGCGAGCCAGGCGAGCAGGAGGTGCCCAGGGCCCCGGACCGTGGGGCCGGTGGCGGCCACGGTCCAGGCGCGGCCGAGGTCGGTGGCCTCCAGCCGGGCGACCGGGAAGTCCCGCGCGGCCAGGGTGGCGGCGGTCGTGTCGAGCGCCCAGGCGACGTAACCGGCGGGCCAGTCGGCCGGGGTCCGGCCGAGGTCGAGGTCGACGTGGTGGGTTTCGAGTTCGCGCCGGGCGCGGTGGAGGGTGAACCAGGCGGGGTGCCGCCACCCCGCGAGGGCCGACACCAGCGCGGTCCAGCGGTCGACGGGCACGGCCGCCGCCTCGTCGAACAGCCCGTCCAGGCTGCACCGGAGGTCCGCGAGGAGCTCGGCCGCACCGCGCTCGGCCCCCGTACGCAGTGCGCGGTCCAGCGCGGCCGCGTCCGCCCGCGGCCCGGGTTCGACGCCGGTCCGGGCCGTCGCCAGCAGCCGGCGGTACGCGTCGGCGCTGCGCGCGAGATGGGTGATGACGTGGGCCCGGCTCCAGCCGGCCAGCGCGGACGGTTCGCGCGCCTGCCGGTCGGTCAGACCGTCCAGGCCGGCGACGAGCCGCTCGGCGGAGCCGCGGACATCGGCGAGCAGGGCCGCGAGTTCGACGCGGGAGGGGTCGGCGGTGAGGGGCACGGCCCGTACTCTACGGGCGGGCACCACCCCCGCCGCGGCGCACCGAGCCGCACCGCGCCGGCCACACCGAGCCGCACCGCACCACACCGGCCACGCCGATGGTCACGGCGCTACGGGCGGCGCGCCCAGGCGGAGATCATCGGGGCGGTGGCCAGGTCGAGCCGGCCGGAGGCGACGTTCGCCAGGTGGCGGTCGATCTCCTCGTCCGTGGCCAGGCCCTCCCCCACCAGCAGCCGGCGGATCTGCCGGACCGTCGCGTCCTCCAGGACGGCGCAGGCCGGTGAGGTGATCGGGAAGTACGCGTCGGCCTGTACGTCGACCAGGCCGGCCTCGCGCAGCACCCGGGGCAGCGTCCGCCCGTACGCGAGGTCGGCGCCCCGGCCGGCCATCAGGGTGCGGAAGCCGGATCGGAGCCGGTTGGCCAGGCGCTCGTCGGGGCCCGACTCGTCGGGGCAGAGCAGCGGCTGCAGGGCGGGGTCGGCGTCCTCCAGGAGCAGCCGGCCGCCGTGGCGCAGGGCCTGGACCATCCGGCGCAGGGCTTCGGCGCGGTCGGCCACGTGCACCAGGACCAGCCGGGCGTGCACGAGGTCGAACCCGCCGGGCGGCGGCGGGTCGGCGGCGACGTCGTGGGTCAGCACCTCGATGACGCCGCCCGCCGCGGGGGCGGTCCAGGAGACGTCGATGTCGGTCGCGACCACCGCGCCGGTCGGGCCGACGCGTTCGGCGAGTCCGAGCGGGACGGAGGGGCCGCCGGCCCCGACCTCCCAGCAGCGCATGCCGGGGCCGATCCCGATCGCGTCGACGTGCCGGAAGGTCACCGGGTCGAAGATTTCGGCGAGCGCGCCGAAGCGGACGCCCGCCTGTGACTGCCGGTTGTCCAGCAGGTATCCCCGGTCCCCGTCGTGGTCGTGCTCAGCCATGCCGGCATTGTCGCAGGCCGGGAGCCGGCCGGGAGCCGGCCGGGAGCCGGCCGGGAGCAGGCGAGAGCCGGCCGAGAGCAGGCCGAGAGCGAACCGGGAGCCGGCCGGCCGGCCGCGCCCTTGTTGACGAATCGTCAGCAAGTTCCGTCCATCGCCTTGACGGCGCACGGTCACGGCCCTAGAACCAGTCGTAGAACGTCGTGAGCCCCGGTCCCCCACCGCCCGGGAGCCGCGAAAGGTCGCCTTCCCGCCCCTCACCGAGGAAGAGGCTCCGCCCATGCGTTTCAGCCGTCGCCTTGCCGTCCCCGCCGCCGCCGTCGCGGCCCTCGCCGCCACCACCGCGCTCGCCGTGGTCGTCGCACCCGCGTCCGCGGCGCCCGCGCCCGTCGCCGCCGTCCCGGTGCTCACCGCCGGCAGCGCGGGCGGCTCCGCCGTCGCACCCGGCGACGCGCTCGCCGCGCCGCTCGCCGGGGGCACCGTCGCCACCTTCTACTCGACCGCCACCAGCACCACCGGTGTCACCTGTGCCGTCTCACAGCTGGCCGGGAAGGTGCTGACCAACCCGACGGCTCCCGGCTCGGCCACCGGATCGCTGACCGGGCTGACCTTCGGCTCGTGCACCAGCAACGTCACCGGCGTCACCTCGGTGCGCAGCCTGACCGTCGGCAACCTCCCGTACGGCATCACCGTCTCGGACGGCCCGGGGCTCCCGGTCACTCTCGGCGGCTCGGCCGGGGCGATCCAGGCCACCGCCGTGCTCAACAGCTGGTTCGGCACCATCACGTGCACCTACCAGCTCAGCGGCGCCTTCTCGGGCAACGCCGACAACTCCGCGCACAGCCTGGCGTTCCGCAGCGAGCACTTCGCCAAGAGCGGCGGCTCGGCGCTCTGCCCCGCCGACGGGTACTTCTCCGCGACGTACGGTCCGGTCACCGACACCACCCAGGCGGGCGGCCCTGCGGTGTACGTCAACTGACCTCCCGGCAGGGGTCGTGCGGCGCCCGAGGGCCGGTGGCCGCGGGCGCCGCCCGGATTCCCCGGGGGGCACACGCCGACGTTCGGGGGCGTCAGGTCCCGTTCGCAGCGCGGGTTCCACCGTCCGCGGGTGCCCCGTCCCGGATCGCCGGTGCGACGAGCATCACGCGTACCGTCCTTCGCTCCCCTCCCACCCCGGAACCGGGCCTCGCGACGCACACGTACCGGATTCCGCTTCCCCTTCCGTGCCGGTCGCGCATCCGTGAGCCCCTGCGCAGCCCCTTGGCCCGCGGTGCCGGAGACGGTACCGTCCCTGCGACAACTGAAGACGGCAGAGCGCGGAAGCCCGGTGAGACTCCGGCACGGTCGCGCCACTGTGAAGCCGCAGCCCCGGCCCCCAGCCCCGGCCCGGCGAGTCAGACCCGCCCTGCCGTCCGTGCTCCACCGAACGGGACGCGTGTTCCCAGAAGGAGGTCGGCCATGGCTCACCCCATCGCCCCCGCCGCCACCGCTCCGGCGGTCACCCCCATCTCCGTCAAGGCCATCCTGCCCTGGGCCGTCTTCTTCGGCATCCTGCTCTTGGCCCTGATCTACTTCGTCGGCGCCGAGCAGGGCGCCACCTCCCTCATCTCCGGCGAAGACGTCCACGAGTGGGTCCACGACGGCCGCCACCTGCTCGGCTTCCCCTGCCACTGACCAGCAAAAACAGGGGAAACAGACCAGTGAACTCCGTGAACGTCAGATCCCTGCTCGTCCGCGGCATGCTCGCCGGCCTCGCCGCCGGCCTGCTCGCCCTCATCGTCGCCTACCTGCTCGGCGAACCCCGTGTGGACGCAGCCATCGCCTACGAGGACGCCCACGCCGCCCCCGGCGCACCCGAGATGGAGATCGTCAGCCGCTCCGTGCAGTCCACCGCGGGCCTGGCCACCGGCGTCCTCCTCTACGGCGTCGCCCTCGGCGGCATTGCCGCCCTCGCCTACTGCTTCGCCCTCGGCCGCATCGGCCGCTTCTCCCCGCGCGCCACCGCAGCCCTGCTGTCCGGCGCCGCACTCGTCGCCGTCTACCTGGTGCCGTTCCTCAAGTACCCGGCCAACCCGCCGTCGGTGGGCGACCCGGAGACCATCGGCAAACGCACCACGCTGTACTTCCTGATGATGGCGCTCAGCGTGCTGCTGGCCGTCGCCGCCGTGATCGTCGGCAAGCGCATCGCACCACGCCTGGGCACCTGGTACGCCACCGTCGTCGCCGTCCTCGGCTTCACCGTCGCCATCGGCCTCGCCTACGCCTTCCTGCCCGCCGTCAACGAGGTCCCCGAGGACTTCTCGGCCACCCTCCTCTGGCAGTTCCGCCTCGCCGCACTCGCCATCCAGCTCACCCTCTGGACCTCCTTCGGACTGCTCTTCGGCCACCTCGCCGAACGACTCCTCAACCCCAAACCGGCCACCGCGACCGCAGCCACCACCGCCGTCGCAACGCCGGAGACCAGCCCGGAAACCGCCGCCTCCGCCCACTGAGTCACACACCGTCCCACCGTCACCACACCGGAGGCCGGTCGGAGCGACACCACGTCGCCCCGACCGGCCTCCGGCGTTCAGGGCCCGGCCGGTCCCTCCCGGTGTCGCCACCGCACCCGGTCCTCGGCGGCGACCGACCGCGGCGGCCGTGCCGGAGCCCGGTAGCCGCCGGAGGAGAGCACCAGCATCTCGTCGTTCCCCGGCCGGAACTCGTACGCCACCCGCTCCACCCGGCTCGGCACCCCGAGGGCCGCCAGCTCCCGCCGCAGCGCCGCCAATCGCGGGTAGCGCACTCCGGTGTCGTACACCACCAACGGGAACAGCCGGACCTCCCGGCGCGCCACCCGCGCGAGTTCCAGCAGGGCCGCCCGGTGGAACTCCTCGTCCAGCCGGTTGCCGTACGCGAACAGCAGGTGCGAGCTGAGTACCAGGTCGAACGCGTCGTCCCCGAAGGGGAGTTCGGGCAGTGAGCCGGCAACGTAGCGGTCCGGGCGGGCGCCGATGTCGGCCCGGAACTCCCGGGCGTTGGCGATCCACTGGGCGACCAGGTCGTCCACGTCGGCGTACCACGACCACACACAGCCGGCCGTCTCCTCGGCCAGCAGGTCCCGCTTGAAGCCGGTCTCCCGCTCCACCAGCAGGCCCAACTCCTCGCGGTGGTGGGCGTACTGGCGGTCCACCGCGACGGCGTCGACGCCCCGCCGGCCGGCGCCGGCGACGAAGCTCGCCGCGCCGGCCGGGCAGTCCAGGATGCGCTGCTCCAGGTCGTGGTCGGTGAGCGCGAACATCGCCCGGTACTCGTCGAAGGACCGCGCGCTGACCAGCACGGCTCACCCCCTCCCGACGAACGGCATGGTGGCCGGCAGCACGACCAGGGACTGGATGGTGGTGTCCGGCGGCTGGGAGGCCATCAGGACCAGCGCCTCGGTGAAGCGGTCCACCGGGATGGTCGCCTCGACGGCCGTCGTCCCGTCGGCCTGCAGCGCGGCCGGCTGCGGCCCGCCGTCGACGGGGCTGACGTTGCCGACGTCGATCTGACCGCAGGAGATGCCGTACGGGCGGCCGTCCAGGGCGAGCACCTTCGTGAGGCCGAGGACGGCGTGCTTGGCGGCCGTGTACGCGATGGAGTTGGGACGCGGCACGTGGGCCGAGGGCGCGCCGTTGTTGATGATCCGCCCGCCCTGCGGGGACTGGGTGCTCATCACCCGGAAGGCCTCGCGCGCACAGAGGAAACCGCCGGTGACGATGGTGTCCAGCACCCGGTTCCAGTCCTCGAACGGGGTCTCGGTGATCGGCCGACGCGGGGCGGCGGCGCCCGCGTTGTTGAACAGCAGGTCCAGCCGGCCGTACCGGTCCCGGACGGTGTCGAAGAGCCGGGCGACCTCCGCGGGGCTACGGATGTCGGTCGGGACGGGCAGCACCCGGGCGGCGGCCTCGCCGGCCAGGGCGGCGGTCTCCTCCAGGGCGTCCTTGCGCCGCCCGGCCACCGCGACGGTCCAGCCGGCCTCCAGCAGGGCCAGCGCCGAGGCCCGGCCGAGCCCGCTGCCGCCGCCGGTGACGATCGCCACCCGGCCGTGCGGTGCGGTCAACGCGCCCATTCCTCCCCCTCGTTCACCCAGATCCTCAGCATCCTCCGGGCGTACCGGCCGGGTTCGTCGACGAACGGCGAACGCCCGTGCAGCACACGGCTGTTGCGGATGATCAGCAGGTCACCGGCGGCCATCGGCAGGCCGAAGGCGATCTCCGGCCGGTACAGCACCTCGTCCAGCACGCCCAGCGCCTCCCACTGACGGTCCGTCAACTCCGGCCCGCCGCGGTCCGGGGAGGAGCGGACGGTGCGGGTCTGGTAGTAGCAGCCGACCGTCCCCTCCTTCCGGTGGTAGAGGATCGGGGTGACCACCAGCTGCGGGCCCGCCCGGCCGGTCCGGTCGAAGGTCCAGTCCTCGCAGAGCGTGGCCAGCGCGTCCGGGCGCTCCCGCTCGATCAGGTCGTGGACGTGCCGTGCGCTCGCCAGCTTGGTCAACCCGCCGCCGTCGAAGGCGGGACGCAGGCAGAGCAGGATGAGGAGGTCACAGGTGTCGCAGTGGAAGCCGAGTTCGGTGTTGCCGTCGCCGTCCTGGTCGCGCAGCACCGAGGTGAGGTCGCCGCGCCCGTTCTGCGGGACGATCCGGCCGTAGTCCCGCAGCAGGAAGGAGAGCACCCCGGTGATCTCCTTCTCCGGGCGTGCCGGGTCCACCAGGCCGCTGACGTGGGTCACGCCGACGGAGGCGACGGCGTCCCGGACGAAGTCCCGCAGCCGGGCGCGCACCGGCTCCGCCGCACCCCACCGCCCGGCCCGCGCGTCGGCCCACAGCAGCCGCCGCTCCTCCTCGCCCAGCGGGAGCGACCAGAGCTCCCGCCGGGCCTCCAACTCCAGGCTGCTCCAGCCGATTTCCGTCACCGCGTCCATGGTTCCCCTTCCTGTCGGCGTCCGGCCACGACGGCCTTCGCCCAGAGCTCCAGCGCCTCGTCGATCTGCCCGGCCGTGACCACCAGCGCGGGGATCATCCGGACCACGTTGAGGTGGATCCCGCAGAGCAACAGCAGCAACCCGTGCTCGGCGGCGGCCTGTTGGGCGCGCCGGGCGGCCTCCGGGTCCGGCGCGCCGTCCGGGTGGCAGAACTCGCTCGCGGCCATCAGCCCGAGCCCCCGGACGTCGGCGATCCCGGGCGCCTCGGCGGCGACCCTCCGCAGCCCGGCCAGCAGTCGCGCGCCCTGCGCGGCCGCGTTCTCGACCAGCCGTTCCTCGTGCAGCACGTCCAGGGTCGCCAGGGCGGCCGCGCAGGCCACCGGGTTCCCGCCGTACGTGCCGCCCTGCGAGCCCGGCCAGGCACGGCCCATCAGCGCGGCGGGCGCCGCGATCGCGGACAGCGGGAAGCCGCTGGCCAGGCCCTTGGCGGTGACCAGCACATCGGGGCGGACGCCCACCTCGTACCCGTGGGCCCAGAACCGGCCGGTGCGGCCGAAGCCGGTCTGCACCTCGTCCACCACCAGCAGGATGCCGTGCCGGTCGGCGCGCTCGCGCAGCCCCGCGAGGAAGCCGGGCGGGGCGGGGACGTAGCCGCCCTCGCCGAGCACCGGCTCGACGAACATCGCCGCCGTCTCGGCGGGCGCGGACACGGTGGCCAACACCTCGTCCAGTCCGCGCAGCGCGTACCGCACCGCCTCCTCCTCGGACAGGCCGAGGCGGAAGGCCGCCGGGAAGGGCGCCACCGCGACCCCGGGCACCAGCGGGCCGATGCCCGCCCGGAACCGGGTGCCGGCCGTGGTGAGCGAGGCCGCGCCCATCGTGCGGCCGTGGAAGGACCCCTCGAAGACGATGACGTTCTGCCGTCCGGTGGCGTGCCGGGCGAGCCGCAGCGCCGCCTCCACCGCCTCGGTGCCGGCCGTGGCGTAGAACAGCGAGTCCAGGCCGGGCGGCAGCACCTCGCCGAGCCGCTCGGTGAGGGTCAGCAGCCGGTCGTGCAGCACGGTGGTGTACTGGCCGTGGATCAGCCGGCCGGCCTGCTCGCGGACGGCCTCCACCACCCTCGGGTGGCAGTGGCCGGTGCTGGTCACCCCCACGCCGGAGGTGAAGTCGAGGTACCGGCGGCCCTCGGCGTCGTAGAGGTGGAGGCCCTCGCCGCGCACGGCGACGACCGGGGTGGCCTGCTTGAGCACCGGGGAGAGCTGGGACACGGGGCCTGCCTTCACGGGTGAGTCCTGCCTTCGGAAGCTTCGGTACCTCGGGGGCTTCGGGGATCTCGGGGACTTCGCGGGCTTCGGGGCCCTTCGGGGGCGGGTCGGGCCGAGTCGGCGGGTCGGGACGGGTCGGCGGGTCGGGACAGGTCGGCGGGCGGCAGGAAACCGGCCTCGGCGGCCCAGGCCAGCGCGGCCGCCCACCACTGCGGGGTCGGGGCGGTGAAGCGCACGCCCAGCCGGTCCAGCACGGCCGCGGTGTACCCGCTGTCCACCCGGACGTTGCGCTCCTCCTGCTGTGCCCAGGCCGCGGCCAGCCGGGCGGCCGTCGGGTGCCGCCGCTCGGCCTCGGCGATCGCGGCCGCGAAGGTCTCCTCGTCGGTGAGCCGCACCCGGCGGCCCTGCCCGGCGAGCCAGCCGACGAGTTCGTCGTGCGGGACCTCGTACGGCGATTCGACGTGGTAGGCGCCCGGCGCGGCGTGCGGGTCGAGGGCGATCGCGGCGATCCCGGCGGCCACCGTGTCCACGTGCGAGAACGCGAACGCGGTGTCCGGCCGGCTGGGGGCGGCGCCCGCCAGCAGGTAGCCGCGGATCAGCTGGTAGATCCGGTTGTCGCCGGTGTTGGCCTGGAACGCGCCGGTCCGGCTGTGCGCCGCGATGTGGCCGCTGCGGTGCAGGTAGGCGGCGTGCCCGCCGGCGGCCCAGGCCCGGACGGCCTGCTCCGCGCGGTACTTGGTCCGCTCGTACGGGGTGCGGAAGTGCTGCCCGATCCCGAGGTCCGCCTCACTGAAGCGACGCGGCGGGCCGTCCACGCCGCCGGAGACGGCGAGCGTGGAGACGTGGTGGACACCGGCGGCCGGGGCGTGCTCCCCGACCCAGTCGAGCAGGCGGCGCACCGCCGTGTGGTTGGTGCGCTCCAGCTCGTCCGGCGAGGCCACCAGCCGGACGTCCGCCGCCGCGTGCACGACGATCCGTGCGTCCCTGGCCCGCTCCAGCCCGGCCGGGGAGAGGCCGAGGCCCTCCCGGTCGACGTCCCCGGCGACGGCGTGGACCGCACGGAACGCGCCGTGGCCCAGCCGGTCCAGGGCCCCGGCGTCGTCGGCGGCCCGCACCAGGCAGGTGACGTCGGCGCCGCGGCGGAGGAAGGCGTCCAGCAGGTGCCGCCCGAGGTAGCCGGTGGCGCCGGTGAGCAGCACCCGGGCGGGTTCGCGCACCGTCGCCCGGGCGGTCGGCGGGACACCCGGGTGCAGCAGCTGGCCGGAGGTGGAGAGCGGGGCGCGGACGGGCCGCGCTCGCACCGTCCCGGCCCGCGTCGTCCCGACGCCCGCCTCGGTGGCCACGGCCTCGGCGAACGCGCCGGTGATCCGCTCGGCGGCGTGGTGCGACAGCGCCGGCCACCCGTACACCAGGTCGGTGACCAGCCGCTGCTCCACGATCCGCGCGGTGAGCCGCAGTTCGTACAGCGGGTCGCCCCCGGCGCAGCGGGCCGTACCGGCCTGCTCCTCGGCGACCGTCCAGTCCAGGGCGGGCTCCTCGGGCAGCCGGAAGGTCCCGAGGAAGTTGAACCCGGCGGCGGGCCGCTCCCCCGGCGCATCCCCCCGCGCATCCCCCGGCGCGTCCCCGGGCGCGTCCATCGGTCGGACGGGCGCCTCGCGCAGCCGCCGCGCCACCGTCTGCGGATCCGCCCCGGCCGGCAGCTCGACGTGCTTGACGGCGGTGAACCAGCCGACGGTGTCCAGGAACTCACCCGGATCGCCGGCGGCGTCCCGGCCGTGGGTCTCGACCTCGACGGCGAACCCGGGACGGCCGCTCCAGCCGGTGACGGCTCCGGCGAAGGCGGCGAGCAGCATGGCCTCCAGCCCGGCCCCGCCGCCGTACCGGCCGACCAGCCGGGCGGTGGCGTCCGCGTCGAGCGCCCAACTGAGCGCGCCGGGCCGGGTCACGGGCGGCGCAGGAGCCCCGACGGCGGGCGCGACGGGCGCGGTCCGAACTCCGGCAGCCGCAGCCCCGGGCTCGGCCGGCGCCGCCGGGGCGGCCGCCGCCCAGGCGTAGAAGTCCGCCGTCGGCGGCAGCTCGGCCGGCTTCTGGTCCAGCACCGCCCGGTACGCGTGCGCGAGGTCGTCGAGCAGGATCCGCCAGGACAGCCCGTCGACCACCAGGTGGTGCGCGATCAGCGCGAGCCGGTCGTCCGTCCCGGGCGGGCCCGAGAACAGGTGGACGCGCAGCAGCCGGCCGGCCAACGGGTCGAGGCTGCGGTGGAGTTCGGTGCAGACCCCGGCGATCGTGTCGGCGATCGGGCCGGCCGCGCGCGGGATCCGGGAGTAGGAGACCGGGTCGAGTTCGGGCACCGGCCGGGGTGCGCCGCAACCGCCCGGGGAGACCGGCCGGCGCAGCGCCGGGTGGCGTTCCAGGACGGCCGCGACGGCCGCCGTGAGCGCCACCGGGTCCACGGCGGTGCGACAGCGCAGCAGCACGGACTGGTTCCAGTGCCGCACGTCCTGCAGGGTCCGCTGCCGGTACAACCAGCGCTGCGCCGGGGCGAGTCGAACGACATCGGCGTCGGCGTCGGTGCCGATGCCGCTACCGCTACCGCTACCGGCGTCGGCACCGGCGAGCGGACCCGGGAGGGACGGTGCGGCCGGGACGGCGGCGGCCGCCAGGCCCTCCGCCGTCGGGTGCCGGTAGTAGTCCTCGTAGGCGACCCGCAGGCCCGAGCGCCGCAGGAACGCGACGGTGCGCATGGCGAGGATGGAGTCCCCGCCGAGGCCCAGCACGTCGGCCCGCGGACCGACCGCGGGCAGTCCGAGCGCGCCGGCCCAGAACCGGGCGATCTCCCCGGCCAGGCCGTGCCGGCCGGCCGATGTGTCACCCGGGGACTGCGCCCGGGCCTCGACCAGTTCGGCCACCAGCTCGCCCAGCCGTCGGCGGTCGAGCTTGCCGTTCGGCCCCACCGGGAAGTCCGGCAGCACCAGGAGCGGCTGGGGCACCGAGTAGCCCGGCAGGCGGTCCCGCAGGTACGCGTCGAGGCCGTCGACCGCCTCGATACCGCCCGACAGCCGTACCGCGCCGAGCAGTTGACTGCCGACGGCGGTCTCCCGGAGCAGCGCCGCCGAGCGGACGACGCCCGGGTAGCCGTCCATGGCGCGCTCGACCTCGGCGAGGTCCACCCGGTAGCCGCGCACCTTCACCTGGCGGTCCACCCGGCCCAGGAAGACCAGGTTCCCGTCCGCCCGCCGCCGGCACAGGTCACCGGTGCGGTACATCAGCCGGCCGTCGCGGTGGACGAAGCCGCGGGCCGTCTCGACCGGGCGCCCGAAGTACCCGGCGGTGACGCCGCGCCCGCCGATCAGCAGTTCCCCCGCCGTGCCGTCGGGCACCGCCCGCCCGGCGCCGTCCACCACGGTGAGCAGCACCTCGCCGATCGGGGTGCCGATCGGTACGGTCGGCTCCTCCGCGGGGAGTTGGCGGGCGTCGGTGGCGAGCAGGCAGGTGGCGCCGACGGTGGTCTCGGTCGGCCCGTAGTGGTTGGCCAGCCGGGCGGTGGTGCCGCCGTCGAGCAGGGCGGCGGCGAGCGGCCGGGGCAGCGGCTCGCCGCCGAGCAGCACGGTTTGCAGCGGCGGCGCGTCCGCCGGGCGGCCCTCCAGCAGGGCGGTCAGGTGCGAGGGGGTGGTCTTCAGCACGGTCACCCCGGCGCGCCGCAGCGAGGCCCAGAAGGCGTCCGGGTCGCGCACCTCGCGGTCCGGGACGACGTGCACCGAGCCGCCGGTGGCGAGGGCGAGCAGCCAGGCGGTGTGGCCGAGGTCCGCGGCCAGCGTGGTGACGTGCGCGGTGCACGGCGCGTCGGCCTCGGTGAGGGCGAGCCGTCCGGCCAGCGCCTGCGCGTAGTGCACGGCGTTGGCGTGGGTGACGGCGACGGCCTTGGGCTCGCCGCTCGACCCGGAGGTGAAGGACAGGTAGGCGACGTCCTCGGGCAGCACCTCGTCCCTGGTCTCCCCGTCCCCCTGGCCGTCCCGGCCGTCCCGGCTCTCCCGGTCATCCCGGTCCTCCCGCCCGTCCCGGGGTCGGGGTACCGGCCGCTCGGGCAGCGCCTCGACGTCCAGCACCTCCCCGCCGAGCCCGCCCTCCGTGGCGAGGACCCGGGCCACCCGTACGGCGGCGAGCCGCCGGGCGAGGTCGGCCGGCGACCAGTCCGGGTCGGCCAGCACGGCCGCCGCGCCCGAGCGCAGCACCCCGTGCAGCAGCACCAGCATCCGGGCGTCCCGGGGCCCGACCAGGGCGACCCGGTCCCCGCGCCCGGTGCCGGCGGCGGCCAGCCGGGCGGCGATCCGGCCGGCCGCCGCGTCCAGCGTGCGGTAGTCGACGCTGCGCACGCCATCGCTCAGCGCCGGCCGGCCTGGGTGGGCCCGGGCGAGGCGGGCGAGCAGCGCGGGCAGGGAGCGGGCGGCGCAGGCGGACGGTGCGGAGCGGGCGTGCTGCGTCGCGGGGCTCACGCCGACTCGTCCCCCGCCCGGCCCGCCCGGGCCCCCCGGGCCGGCAGCCGCCCGCCCGGCAGCCCGGCGTCGCCCACCAGGTACCCGTCCAGCACCGCCCGGGCGGGCAGCCGACCGGCCAACTCCCAGGCCAGCATGCGGTGCAGGCCGTCGAGGTGGATCAGTCCGGCCCGGGCGGACAGCTCCCCGTAGTCGGAGTGGTCGACCGGCGCGCTACTGAGGAACAGCGGCGTGAACGGGGCCCGCCGCAGCAGCTTCAGCTTGGCCGCGCAGACCGGGTTGGCGGCCGTCCAGGCGGCCCCGCCGGAGCGGACCCGGGCGGCCGCCTCCCCCACCGTCAGCCCGGTGCGCGGTACCAGTTCGAGCTCCCCGCCCTCACTGAGGTGCCAGGGCAGCACGACGCCCAGGACGTCCGCCCGTGACAGCCGGACGCGCCACCAGCCGCCGGGCATGCGGTCGGCGCGTTCGAGGTTCTCCTCCCCGTACACGTTGCTGTTCGCCTCGTGGGCCCGCTCCACCGGGTGGTCCCGCAGGTAGGCGTCGTGGACCTCGGAGTAGGCGACGGCGGTGACGATCTTCACGGCAGGGCTCCTCAGACGGTTCCGGTGTACTCGGTGAAGTGCCGTTCCGCGAACAGCTCGGGCCACTGGCCGTCGGCCAGGTCCAGTTCTCGGGCGCGGGCGAGCATCTGCCGCCAGTACGGCTTCACCGGGCGCCAGCGCGCGCCCACCTGGCAGTAGGAGGCGTCGATGAAGTACCGGTTCCGGCCCGGCCCGTCGGGCGCCGGCCTGCGGGTGTGGAACAGCGCCGAGTTGAGCAGCACGGTCGAGCCGGGCGGCAGCCGGTCGATGACCACCTCGCCGGGCAGTTCCGCGGTGCCGCGGTGGGCGAAGGCGGACCTGTCGGCGGTGCCGCGGTGCGAGCCGGGCAGCACGGCCAGGCTGCCGACCTTCTCGTCCAGGCCGCCGAGGTAGTGCAGCGCGTGGACCATCAGCAGCGACGGGTCGGCGCGGTCGTTGGGCTCGCAGTCGTGGTGCCAGGGCTTGCCGGGGATGTCCGGGGCCTGGCGGTCGCTGTGCAGGTGGTGGAAGACGAAGGACGGCCCGAGCAGGCGGGTCAGGGCGCCCAACAACGGCGGGTGGGTGAGGAGTTCGCCGTGCGCCGGCAACTCCAGTTCCAGCAGCGGGGGCGGGCCGTTCCGGGCGGGGTCCGCGCAGGCCGCGATGGAGCGGGCCCGCAGCCCCTCGTCCACCCACCGGTCCACCTCGGGGACGAGTCGTTCGCGCAGTGCTTCCGGCAGCAGGCCGGGCAGGACCAGGTACCCGGACTCCAGGAACTGCCGGCGGTTCGCGGTGTCGAGGGCCTCACGCCCTCCCTGGGACAGCGTCACCGGGCCGACCCCCTCCTTCCGTTCGACGGGACGAGCAACGGGACGTGGCACGAGTCAGGCGGCACGCGGGGTGATCCGGACCTGCGGCGCCGGCGGAACGCCCGTCACGGCCGTCACGGCCGTCACAGTCGTCACGGTCGCCACAGTCGCCCTGGCCGCCACGGCCGTCACGGCGGCCGCGGTCGTCACGGCGGCCACGACCGAATCGCGATCACCACGAAGAGACACGGGCCGATCACACAAGGTAGTCCGCCCCAGGAGTATGAACCGGTCTTCGCGTCCACGACAAGACCAAAGCCAACTCGTGGACACCTTCCCGCCACCGTGCCGTTCAGCTCCGGCCACCAGTCGATTCCTCCCCCACGGAGCACTCCGGGCCGCTCCGGCCCCGGTGATTCGCCGCCACCACGGCGAATGCGGCAGAGTGAGCCCATGAGCGAGCGGAGCGAGCCAATCGAACGGTGCGCGTTGCGCGACGCGGCCGCCGAGGGCAGCGAGGCGGGTGCGTTCGTGGGCACCCGGCGTCACGAGCCGGCGGGACGGACGGCCCCGTCGGCCCGGCGGCGCCCGGTCCAGCAGCGCAGCCAGGAGCGGTACGGCCGCATCCTGGACGCCTGCGCCGGGCTGCTGGACGAGGTCGGGGCGACCGCGCTCACCACCAAGGAGGTCGCCCACCGCGCGCAAGTGCCGATCGGCACCCTCTACCAGTTCTTCGCCGGCAAGGAGGACCTGCTGGCCGCGCTCGCCGGCCGCAACCTCGACCGCTACCTCCAGCGCCTCGACGCCCGGCTGACCGCCGCGGCCCCGGTCGATCCGGCGGTCTTCACCGATCTCGCGGTGGAGGAGTTCGTGGCGATGAAGCGCACGGTGCCCGGTTTCGGCCAGGTCGACTTCGGCCTGGCCGGGCCCGTCGTCCCCGCCGGGGTCCGCGACGACCGGCACCTGCTGGACACGGGCGTGGACAACAACACCGCCGTCGCCCTGCGCCTGCAGGCACTCGGCGGCGAACTCTTCCGGGCCGGCGACCCGGCGGCCACCACACTGACCCTGCGGGTCGCCCTGGAGGCGGCCGACGCGGTGCTCAAACTGGCCTTCCGCGGGGACCCGGACGGTGATCCCACACTGATCGCCGAGTGCAAGCGGTTGGTCCGCGGCTACCTCGTGCAACAGCTGCCCGCCCGCTGACGCCCGGCCCGGGGTTCCCCCGCGTCCCGTCCGCCCGAGGCGTTGCGAGCCCGCCGCCCCCGCAGCACAGTGGATAGCGGAACGGCCGCGGAGGCGGCCTCCACGACCCGAGGAGCAGACCATGCACGCAGCGGTAGGTGACCAGCTCCACATCCACAGCAGGTCGGTGGGCATGGTGGACCAGAAGGGCGAGATCATCGAGGTGCGCGGCGCCGACGGCCAGCCGCCGTACATGGTCCGCTTCGAGGACGGCCACGAGGGTCTGATCTACCCCGGCCCCGACTGCAACATCGAAACGCGTCAGGCGGGACGCTGACCGACGCCCCTGCCACCCCGCGCCCCGACCGCGCGAGGTGGTGAGGAGCGGTGTCCGCCCCCACCACCCCGCTGCCCGGGGCACTCGCCGGGCTCGCGCCACTGCTGGACCACTACGGGTACCTCGCGGTGGCGCTGCTCGTGCTGCTCGACAACTGCGGCATCCCGGTGCCCGGGCAGACCATCCTGGTCCTCGCCTCGGTGTACGCCGGTGCCGGGCACCTGGACTTCGCCGCCGTCCTGGTGATCGCAGCGGTCGCCGCCACCCTCGGCAACAGCCTCGGTTACCTGATCGGCCGCACCGGCGGCCGCGCCTTCGTCCACCGGTGGGGCCGCTACGTCCTGCTCACCCCGGCCCGGATGGAGCGCGCGGACGGCTTCTTCGAACGCAACGGCGGCAAGGTCGTCACGGTCGCCCGCTTCGTGGACGTGCTGCGCCAGACCAACGGCATCATCGCCGGGACCACCGGGATGCCCTGGCGCCGGTTCCTGCCGTTCAACATCCTCGGCGCGGTGCTGTGGACGGCCGTCTGGGGCACCTTCGGCTACCTGGCCGGCGCCAACATCGGCGCGGTGTACCGGACGGCGATCCGCTACCAGCTCTGGTTCGCGATCGGCCTCGGGGTGCTGGTCGCCGCCCTCCTGCTGCGGCAGGTGCTGCGCTACCGGCGCCGGCGCCGCGAGGGCGCCGACGCCGAGGGCGCGGCCGGCACGGGGACGCCGGACGGCACCGAGGCCACGGCCGACACCGGAACCGCAGCGGGCTCCGGTACCGCGACCGACTCCGCGACCGACTCCGCGGCCGGTATCACGACCGACTCCACGACCGACTCCGGGACCGACTCCGCGGCCGGCCCCGGACCCGAGTCCGACGAACCGTCCGACTAGCTCAGCGGGAACACCTCGAACGGCACCGCGAAGCGCGTCCCCAGCCGGCTGCCCGCGCCCCGGCCGAAGCCCTCCAGGAACTCCCGGGCGTCCGCCATCTGCCCGCCGAGCCCGGCCAGGTACGCCTTGTGCTCCTCCAGCGAGGCCACGCCCAGGTCGAAGGTGTCGGTGGTGTCCACCGCGTGCTTCGCCTCCGGCGAGGCCGCCGCCCAGATCTGCCGCACGCCGTTCCACGGCTCGTGGCCCTCCGCCACCAGTTCGCGGAACACCCAGCGGTTCCCGGCGTCCCGGACGCCGTCCAGGGTCGCCCGGCCGACCGCGATGTGGTCGGCCTGGTTGAGGAACACCCCGCCGTAGGTCTCCCGGAAGTTGCTGGTGATCACGACGTCCGGGCGGTGCCGGCGCACCGCGCGGGCGATGTCCCGGCGCAGCGGCAGCCCGTACTCCACCACGCCGTCCGGGTGGCCGAGGAACTCGACGGTGTCCACGCCGACCACGCGCGCCGAGGCGAGCTGCTCGGCCTCCCGCAGCGGCCCGCACTCGGCGGGGTCCAGCGAGTCGATGCCCGCCTCGCCGCTGGTGACCATCACGTAGACGACCTTCTTGCCCTGCGAGGTCCAGCGGGCGACGGCCGCGGCGCCGCCGTACTCCATGTCGTCGGGGTGGGCGACGATCGCCAGCGCCGTCTGCCAGTCCTCGTCCACGTGCTCGAAGGGCGCGGGGGCCTGCTCGGTCATGCTGCTCTTCCCTCTCGGTCCGGCTCACGGTCGTACGGTCGTACCGCCGGTGACTCTAGAAGACTTCCGCCCCTCACACACCGTCAGACACCTGATCGACCGCTGCGCTTGCCCCTGACGCAGGCGTCAGGGGTTAGCGTCCGGGCGCCCCATCGACGGGCTTCCCCTTCTCACGAGGAGCGCTGCCGTGCCCCTGCCCACCACCACCCGAGTCGTCCGACTGACCACCCGGCCGCGCGGGCTGCCCGCCCCCGAGGACTTCACCGTGGCCGAGGAGCCGCTGCCGGAGCCCGGGCCCGGGCAGGTGCTGGTCCGCAACCGGGCTTTCCTGGTCTTCCCCGCGCTGCGCACGGTGATCAGCGGCGCCGGCACCGGCCTGCTGGTGCCCCACGTCGAGCCCGGGGACGCGCTGTTCGGGCCCGCCCTCGGGGAGGTGCTCGCCGCGCCGGAGCACGGGCCGCTGCGCCCGGGCGACCTGGTGACCCACCTGCACGGGTGGCGGGACCACGCGGTGGCGGACGCCGCCGGCTTCACCCCGGTCCCGCCGGACTTCCCGGACCCGCTCGCCCTGGTCTCCGCCGCCTCGGCCGGCTACGGCGGACTGACCCGCTGCGCCGAGGTGCACCCGGGCGACGTGGTGCTGGTGACCGGTGCGGCGGGCGCGGTCGGCTCCCTGGCCGGGCAGGTCGCCCGACTGCTCGGCGCCGCGCGGGTGATCGGCACCACCCGCTCACCCGCCAAGGCGGAGCGGCTGACCGCCGAACTCGGCTACGACGCCGTGCTGGTGACCGGCGAGCGGCCGTTCGCCGAGCTCCTGGCCGAGGCGGCACCGGACGGGCTCGACGTCGTCCTGGACCTGGTCGGCGGTGAGCAGCTGACCGCCGCGGTGGACGCGGCCCGGCGGGGCGCCCGGTTCGCCGTGGTCGGCGCGGTGTCCGGGCAGCTCGACCCGGGGCTCTCCGGCGGCAACTCGCCCGCGGTGGTCGACAGCTTCCGGATCGTCACCCTCGGCCTCAGCGTGCGCGGCTTCACCCTGCTCGACCACCCGGGCCTGGAGGCCGAGTGGCGCGAACGCCTCGGTGCCTGGTTGCGCAGCGGGGAACTCACCTTTCCGTGGACACCGGTCGCGGGCATCGATCGGGCCCCGCAGGCGTTGTCCCGGGTGTTCACCGGGGACACCTTCGGGGCGACCATCGTGGAGCTCTGACGACGGGAGGGGCGGGTATGCGGATCGGGGACGCGGCGGCAGCGGCGGGCACCACCCCCAGGGCACTGCGCTTCTACGAACAGCGCGGGCTGCTGCGCCCGCCCGCCCGGTCCGCCTCCGGCCAGCGGGAGTACGGCCCGGCCGAGGTCGCCCGGGTCCGGGTGATCCGCCGGCTCCTCGCCGTGGGGCTGACGGTGGACGACCTGGCCAGTCGTCCGCACCGGCTGGACCTGCTCGCCGAGGACCCGCCGCGCCGCTGCACGGCCGACCCGGGCCCGGAGACCTACGCCCCCGTCGTCCGCGCCCGCCTGGCCACCCTCGACGCAGAGATCGCCCGCCTCACCGACCTCCGCACCAAGCTCGCCCACCACATCGCCACCAACGGCGCGGACGTCCCGTCCGCCTGAGCGAGCGGGCTCTCGGGTGGACGGGGGCGGAGCGCGGATCGGGCTCGCCCGGCACGTTGCGCGGGGGAGGGCGCGAGGTGCCGGGCGAGGGCTGGGGGTGGGGGTGGGGGTGGGTCAGGTGGTGGCGGGTGCTTCCCGGGTGGGGGTGTCCCGGGCGCCGGTGGACGGCCAGGTGATGCGGGTGGCGCAGAGGGAGACGAGGGCGGCGGAGGTGGCGACGGCGGCCATGCCCCAGACGAGGCTGGTGGCGCCGGCGACGAAGCCGATCACGGCGGGGCCGGCGAGCAGGCCGGTGGTGCCCATGGCGGCGACCAGGGAGAGCGCGTCGGCGCCGCGGCGGGCGGCGGCGACGTAGACGCAGGGGGTGACCGCCGCGACGCCGAGGCCGACGCAGGCGAAGCCGAGGAGGGTCGGCAGCACGCCGCCGACCAGCAGGGCGAGGGCGAGGCCGAGGCCGGCCAGCAGGCTGCCGGTGCGGACGATGCGGCCGTCGCCGAAGCGGGTCCGCCAGCCGTCGGCGAAGATCCGGGCGCACACCATCATCACCGAGACGACGGCGATGCCCAGCGGGGCGAGGCCGGCGCCCGCGTGCACGACGTCCTTGAGGTAGAGCGCCGACCAGTCGTTCATGGCGCCCTCGGTGACGGTGCCGAACACCATCGCGAGGCCCATCCAGAGCGTCGCGACGGCCGGCAGGACGAAGCCGCGGCGGTCCTTCTTCTCCTCCTCGGCGGCGGTCTGCTGCGGCTCGTCGGCCAGCAGGCCCGGCCGGGCGGCGGCGACCACGGCCGCGAGCAGTGCGGCGGCCAGCCCGAAGTGCACGGCCAGGGTGCCGGTGAAGGCGTTGACGGCGGAGGCCAGCAGCGCGGCGAGGAGGGAGCCGGCGCTGAACGTGGCGTGCAGCCGGGACATGGTGGCCCGTTCGAACCGGGCCTCCAGGGCGGCGCCCTGGGCGTTCATGGCGACGTTCAGGCAGCCGACCGCGACACCGTCGCAGAACAGCACCAGCAGCGTGACGGGGTAGTCGGGCACCACCGACAGGGCGAGCAGGATCACGCCGAGGGCGAGCGCCGACAGCACCGAGAGCAGGCGGGAGCCGAGCCGCCGCATCAGCACCGCCACCAGGGGGAAGGACACCGCCGCACCGATCCCGCAGGTCATCAGCAGCAGGCCGATCCGGGCCTCGCCCAGGCCGAGCTCGGCCTTGAGCGCGGGCACCCGGGAGACCCAGGTCGCGTACTGGAATCCGAGGACGAAGAACAGTGCGCCGATGGCCAGTTGGGAGCGGCGGTAGTCGTCGCGAACGGGGGACATGCGTATCAGCCCACTTCGGCTCTGGGGCGGGGCCCGGGGATCGGGTCGGTGGAGTGCGGCAGCGGCAGCGCCCGGACCGGGACCGGGCGGGAATCCGTGACCCGAAGCGGATCCTGACGAGTTGTCAGGCTCATCGTCATGTAGACGGCCTCGTCGCCGTAGCTTGCGGGCAGGTCGGTCTCGGGCCGGGCGCGGTAGCCCAGTGGGGTCCACAGCACGTGCGAGCCGCGGACGGCGACCAGTGAGAGGGTCCGGTAGCCGGCCGCCCTGGCGGTGGCCTCCAGGTGGCGCAGCATGCGGTGGGCGTGGCC
>NZ_JBEOUW010000051.1:0-62095 GCF_040303045.1 Kitasatospora sp. NPDC096140 | reverse complement strand
ATCGGCACGTCGGGTTCAACGACCGGCACCCCGCCGGGACACCGGTCGCATCACCACATCATCCGAACTCGTTATGTGCGAAGTCCGGGGCTAGCCGGCGGCGTACGTCGGTTGGCCGGCGGCCGGCGGCGTACGTCGGTTGGCCGGCGGCCGGCGGCGTACGTCGGTCAGGGCGTGTCGGACGGCTCCAGCGGGAGGGCCATCTCCAGGATCCGCGCCGAGGTGTCCAGCACGTAGGGCGTCTCGCCGCCGGTGTACGCGAACCCGCGCCGCAGGTAGAAGGCCGCGGCGCGGGGGTTCGCCTCGTGCACGCCGAGCAGCATGAGGTCGGCGCCCCGGCCGCGCGCCCAGGCGAGGGCCGTGTCCAGCATGGCGTCGGCGACGCCGCGCTCGCGGCCGCGGTGCGCCGGGTCCACCCAGACGCCGATCAGGTCGACGGCGCCGGCCCGGTCCTTGCTGGCGGTCGACAGCATGGTGCCGACCCACTCCCCCTCCGGGTCGACCGCGACCAGGCCGACCTTGTCGGGCTCGTTGACCCAGTCCGTCCGGGCCCGCCAGTTGCCCTCGCCCTGGTGGCTCGCGTACTCGTGGGTCTCGCCGAACGCCATCGGCGTGTCGAGGAGTTGGGCGAGGCGCACCTTCCGCAGCTGCCGCCAGTCCTCGCGGCCGATCCGCTCGATCCGGTACTGCACGTTCTCCCCCGTCAGCCCGAGGCGTCACACGACGCTGCCTCCGCCACCGGTGGTCACCGGCGGCGGAGGCAGGATAGCCGTATTCCGGACTACGGCTTGATGCGGACCACCTGCGGGTCGTGGTCGCTCGCCTGCTGGGCGAACTCGGAGTTGATGTGCACCACGTCGTACTTGGCGTAGCCGACCTCGGGGCTGACCAGGATGTGGTCCAGCACCTGCGAGTTGCCCTGGTAGACGTAGGAGTACTGCTCGGTCTCCGGCAGCTCGTTCACCAGGTCGCGCAGCACGCCGCCCTTGGTGAGCGCGGCCAGCGCGGGCGAGAACTGGTAGTCGTTGAAGTCGCCGAGGGAGACGACCTTGGCCTCCTTGTCGGCGGCCAGCAGCTGGGCGACGAAGGCCTGCTCGACGGTGGCCTGCTTGAGCCGCTGCACCTCGGAGCTGCGGGTCGGCTGCTGGAACCGGCTGTCGATGCCCTGGTCGCCGCCCTTGCTGTTGAAGTGGTTGGCGATCACGAAGACCTTCTGGCCGCGGAAGACGAACTGGCCGACCAGCGGCTTGCGGCTGTTGGTCCACGCCTCGTCGTTCGGCTCGATCCGGCCGGGGGAGGCGGTCAGCGCGGTGGCGGCGCCGGTGCCGGTGACGCCGACGGCGGTGGTGGTGCCGCCGCCCGCGATGTCGGTGAAGGAGACCCGCTGCGGGTTGAACAGGAAGACCTGGCGGATGTTGCCGCCGGGCTCGCCGCCGTCCTTGCCGTCCTGCGGGTCGATCGAGCGCCAGTCGTAGGCCGGGCCGCCGGCCGCCTTGATCGCGGCGATGAACTTGGCGACGGTCTGGCTCGCGTCGACGGTGCCGTCGTTCTTGGAGCCGTTGTTGTCCTGGATCTCCTCCAGGGCGACGACGTCGGGCGAGCGCAGGTTGGTGACGATGCCCTGGGCCAGCTCGGCGAACTTGGAGTCCGGGTTGTTCGGGGCCAGGTTCTCCACGTTGTAGGTGGCGAGGGTGAGTTCGCGGTCGCTCGCCTGGGCGGTGACCTCGCGCTGGAGGTGGTTGTCCTTCAGGGTGCCCATGGTGCCGGCGACGAGGGTGTAGCCGCCGAAGTTGTTGTAGTCCAGCGGGCCGGTGGTGGTGCCGGTCAGCTCGTCGCCGACGTTGGCCACCGGGAAGGGCTGCTGGGAGACCGGGGCGAGCTGCTGGATCATCAGGCGGCCGACGTTGGGCTCGCGGTAGGACTCGTACAGGACGCCGCCGCGCTTGCTGCGCTGGTCCTGGCGGTCGGCGGCGACCCACAGCTCGTTGTACTTGTCGGTCGCCTGGATCACCCGGACGTCCTTGACCTGGACGAGCATGCCCTCCAGGGACTCGTAGAAGTCCAGGGTGTACTTCTCCGGGTCGAGCTTGCCGCCCTCGATGGTGCCGTCGGCGCCGGCCGCCGGGGAGTAGGTGCCGGGGATGTTGCGGGTGTCGACGACGACCGGGGCGGGCAGCGGGTTGCCGGAGGAGACGACGGTGATACCGGGGGCGGAGATCTCGGTGATGGACTGCGAGCCGCCGGAGAGGCTCGGGTAGTACTCGGTGATCTTGCCGCTCACCAGCACCGAGTCGCCGACCTTGACGGTCGGGTTGCCGCCGGTGAAGACGAAGATGCCCTCGCTGGTGGCCGGGTCGGCGTCGGGGTTCGGGTCCTGGATCCAGAAGCCCTTGGAACTGCCGTACGCGCGCACGCCGGTGACGATGCCGGGCACGCCGGTGACGGGCTTGCCGGCCTGCGGGGATATCCGGGTGGTGCCCTGGATGTCGTGGATCCGCAGCGGGCCGGCCTCGGTCGGGGCGGGGGTGGCCGCGCCGGCGGCGTTGGCCACCGGGAGCGGGACGAGCACCAGCGACGCGGCCAGCGAGGCCGGGACGAGCGCGGCGCGCAGCAGGGTCCGACGCGGGCGGGGTGCGGGGGCAGTGGTCACCTGGGCAGGGCTCCTAGCTCCGCCGTGCGGCACGGTCGGTGGCACGGCGGTCCGGGCGGAGGCGCGCTCGAAGCGCGCGCTACTCGCGTAGAGACAGAGCAGGGGACGGACGGCCGCCCCCCGCGGCGCCCCTCAAGATACGCGCGTAGAAAATGCCCCGACAAGACCTCGTCGGTGAACTGTCGGTTCTGCCCGGGTGACTTGACCGTCGGTCAGTCCAGCGTGCTCACAGCCCGCTCCCAGCGGACTCCCAGGAAGACTCGATCCGCTCGACGACCAGCTCGCACAGCTCGTGGGTGCGCAGCGCGTCGTGGGCGTCGAGGGTCCTGCCGGTGCGGACGGCGTCGAGGAAGGCGAGCACGCACTGCTCGATGCCGCGCTGCCGGGCGACCGGCACCCAGTCCCCGCGGCGGCGGACGGTGGGCTGACCGCGGTGGTCGATCACCTCGGCGAGGTTGTGCACCTCGCGCTTGGAGTCGCCGCCGGAGACCTCCAGCACCTCCTCGGTCGAGCCGGAGAGCCGGTTCATGATCCCCAGCGCGGTGAAGCCCTGCCCGGCGAGGGTGAGCACCACGTGCTCCACCAGGCCGTCCCGCACCCGCGAGCGGACGTCCACGTGCTCGATCTCGCCGGGGGCGAGGAAGCGCAGCACGTCCACCACGTGGATGAAGTCGTCGTAGACGAGGGTGCGGGCCTCCTCGGGCAGGCCCTCGCGGTTCTTCTGCAGCACGATGAGGTCGCGCGGGCGCTCCTTGGCCTGGACGTAGCCGGGCGCGTGGCGCCGGTTGAAGCCGACCATCAGCGAGCGGCCCGTACGGTCGGCGAGGTCGACCAGCCGGCGGGAGCCGTCCACGGTGTAGTCCAGCGGCTTGTCCACGTACACGTCCACGCCGGCCGTCAGCAGCTGCTCCACGATCGGCACGTGCTGGCTGGTCGCGGCATGGACGAACGCCGCCCGGATCCCGCTGCCGATCAGCTCCCCCAGATCGGTGAAGCGCTTCTCCGGGGCGATCCGGTGCGCGTCCCCGATCCGGTCCAGCTTCGCCGCGTCCCGGGTCATCAGGCGCAGGTCCAGCCCCGGCAGCGCGGTCAGGACCGGCAGGTACGCCTTCTGCGCGATGTCACCGAGCCCGATGACCCCCACCGGGAGCGGGCCGTCAGGAACAGAGGTCGTACTCATCGGATTCTCCACACACGCGCGCCGACACCGTCACCCGCCACCCTATGCACCCGCTCCCGTGCTCCACCAACCCGTCAGCGGGGCGGGATGATGCCGGTCAGCCACGTGAAGGTCGGAACGACTAGGGGCTTCCAGGTCGAGGTCAGGTGCGGTCCGGTGGTCTCGAACGGGGTGACGGTGGTCGGGCTCTTCGCCGCGCGCTGGAGGGCGAGCCCGTCCTCCAGCCCGTCGCCCCGCTTGCCGGTCACGTAGAGCGCGACGTTCGGCGGGGTCGTGGCGTGGGTGAGGATGTTCAGCGGGTTGTCGCTCTCCCGCAGCTTCGCGTCCTTGCCGGTCAGTGAACTCGGCTCACCGGCCGGGTCGTTGTAGCCGGACATGCTGACCGCGGCGCGGTAACGGTTGGGGTGGGAGAGCGCGAGGCGCAGGGCGCAGTGCGCGCCGGCCGAGTAGCCGGACACGGCCCAGCGGTCCGCGGTGGCGTCGGCCCGGAAGTTGTCGACGACCATCTGCGGGACGTCCCGGGAGAGCCACGTCTCGGCGTTGACCTTGCCCGGGATGTCGGCGCACCCGCTGTCGTTCTTGCCGAGGAGGGTGACGCGCGGTGCGACCAGGATGAACGGCGTCACCTGACCGGACTTCATCAACGGTTCGAGCTGCTTCGTCACCGCCATGGCGTCGTCGCCGAACCAGGCGCTGGAGGATCCGGGGTACCCGACGAGCAGTTCGACCACCGGGAAGGTCTTGTCCTTGAACGCCGGGTCGTCGTACTGCGGCGGCGTCCAGACCAGCACCTCGCCGTCGACTCCGGAGAGCCTGCCCTTGAGGTCGGCCTGCTTCACGTTCCTGGGCACCGCGTCCGAGTCGGGCGCGTGGAAGGCCTGCGGCACCTTCGCCACGGGGGCGCCGGACGGGCCGCCGGTCAGGCCCTCGTCCTTCGGGGGCTCCGGCACGGCCCGGACGTGGCTGGCGGTGCCCAGCAGGTCGCCCCAGGTGTCGTACAGCTGGTTCTCGTCGTTGACGATCACGAAGACCATCGCCACGGCGGTGAACTGACAGAGCAACACCGTGCCGAGGTACGAGAGCGCGCGCAGCGGCCTGCGCCGCCCCTCCACCGTCCGGGCCGGCCCCAGGAGGCGGCCTCTGCCCAACCATTGCGCCATGGCCAGCGCCAGGGCGGCGCCGAACAGGACGATGGTGAGGACGAGAACGGGAGTGCCAGTCAGGTTCATTGCGTGCGTGCCCGGTTTCTGTGCCGTCCGGGCCCGTGTGCCCGGTCGCACGGGAGACGGCTCGGAACGGCTGTTCGGTTGCCCCTTCCTGGAAGGTTCCTGGGAGCAGCCGTCCGTCCCGGTCGGCCCCGGGGTCGAGGCCGCGGCCGAACCCGGGGGCGAGCGCGGTCGCCGCGGCGGCTCAGGCGGCCAGCAGGGACTCCGCGATGCCGCGGGCGCGCCAGGCGGCGTCCGGGGTGCCCTCGCGCAGGGCGGTGACGATGGCGCCGTCCATCAGCAGGGCGAACTCCCGGGCGCGGGAGGCCGGTTCGGGGATGTCGGCGTTCCGCATGAGCTGCTCCACCAGTTCGACGACGCGCCGCTTGTGCAGCGCCGCCATCTCGCGCGCCGGGCTGGCGGGGTCGGCGATCTCGGTCATCGTGTTGATCGCGACGCAGCCGCGGTAGTCCTGCGCCGCGAACCGTTCGGCGAGCGCGTCGAAGACGTGCAGCGGGTGGCCGCCGTGGGCCGCGACCCGCTCGGCGAGCCAGGCCCGGAACCGTTCGTCACGGCCCTCCAGGACCGCCGTCACCAGGGCCTCCTTGCCGGCGAAGTGCCGGTAGAAGGACGCCCGGCCCACGCCGGACTCGGACAGGATGCGCTCCACCCCGACCGCGTGGATCCCGTTGGCGTAGAAGAGGGACTCTGCCGTGTTCAGCAGGCGCGCCCGTGCGTTGACTGCCATGCCACCGATCCTAACCGCCCTTGACGCCAAACGGCACCGATCGGTACCGTTTTCGGCGTCAGAACGGAACCGATCGGTACCGTTTCACCGGGACAGTCGTACAGCGGGGGGACGCATGAACGAGGACTGGGCCGAGGCCAGTGTCGAACTGGTCGACGGCTACACGGTGATGAACGGCGACGGCGGGACGGTCTCCTCGGTGCCCCGGGCGCTGGTGTCGTTCCAGGGCGGGTTCGTCAAGCTGCGAATCCCCGGCACCGGGACGGTGCAGGTGGTCTCCGCCCCCGCCGTCCGGCTGATCACCCTCACCACCTGGTGACCCCGGCGGTCGGACACCCGACCGCCCCCACGGACCGGCGGCTGCACGGCCGCCCGCGCCGGGACGCCACGCCACCTGCACCCGGCGCGGCCGCCCGACCCGGGACGCCGAGCAGCCGCACAGGCCTTTCCGGACCCCCGCGTCGTCCCGGCACCCCGCGCCCTCCGGACGCACCGGCCCGGCGCTACGCGCCCGCGGCGGCCGCCTCGGCGAGGGCGTCGAGGACCGGGCGGATCAGCGGGTGCCCGTCGGCGCCGGCCCGGACGGCGGCGAAGACCCTACGGGTGGCGAGCTCGCTGTCCACCGGGCGGACCGCCACCCGGGAGAGGTCCACCCCGCGCAGCGCCGAGCGCGGGACGAGCGCGACCCCGGCGCCCGCCGAGGCCAGCGCCACCACGGCGCGGAAGTCGTCGGAGGAGTGCAGCAGCCGGGGCTGGAACCCGGCGTTCTCGCAGGCCAGCAGGACCACGTCGTGGCAGGGGTTGCCCGGGTAGGGGCCGATCCAGGGCTCGTCGGCGAGCTCGGCGACGGCGAGCGGGCCGGACTCGCCGGCCAGCCGGTGGCCGAGCGGCAGGACGGCCTCGAAGGGCTCGGCGTACAGCGGCACCCGGGTCAGCCGGGCGTCGTCGGCGCGCGGTGCGCCGCGGTACTCGACGGCCACCGCGAGGTCGGCCCGGCCGTCCAGGACCATCGGCAGGCTGGCGTCGCCCTCCGCGTCCAGCACCTTGAGCCGCACGCCCGGCGCGCGCTCGCCGAGCAGCCCGATGGCGGGGGCGAGCACCAGCCCGATGCCGGTGGCGAAGGAGGCTACGGTGACCTCCCCGGAGACGCCCGCGCTGTAGGCGGCGAGGTCGGCCTCGGCCCGCTCCAGCTGGGCGAGCACGACGTCGGCGTGGCCGAGCAGGATCTCCCCGGCGGCGGTCAGCCGCACGCCGCGGCCCTCGCGGGCGAGCAGGTGGTGCCCGGTCTCCTGCTCCAGGGCGGCCAGCTGCTGGGAGACCGCGGAGGGGGTCAGGTAGAGGGCGGCCGCCGCGGCGGTCACGGTGCGGTGGTCCGCCACGGCCCGCAGGGTCCGCAGCCGTCGTGCGTCGATCACAGGCCAATTCTGCCAGCGCGGCGGAGTGCACCGGGCGCCCCGGACCGAACCCGGCACATCGGACCGGCCCCGGCGCGGCGGCCGGGCGCGGCGAGCACCCTCACCGAACCACCGCAGCGGACCGGCACCGCACCGCCGCACGGCCCGCACGGCCCGCTTCCGGCCGGAGGTACAGCCGGTGGCGTATTTCCGGACGAGATCGCTTCCGTTCGTTGACCACCGGCGCCGCCCGGCGCTTGGCTCGTGCCGAACCGGGCCGCGGGGGTCGAGCGGGCCCGGCACCGACATCTGGGGAGGATGATCGATGACCACCGCACGCACCCGTCGCCGGCTGGCCCGCACCGCCTGCGTCCTGGCCGTCGTGACCGCGGTCGGCGCCGCGATGCCCGCCGCCGAGGCCCGGCCGCCCAAGGGCGACACCGCCCGGGTCAGCGAGGGGCCCAAGGGCGAGGGGCTCGACCGCGAGTCCCTCGCGCTCGGTCTGAGCGGCGACGGCCGTCTCGCCCTGTTCTCGTCCTCGGCGAGCAACCTGCTGCCCGGCGGCGCGGGCGCCGGGGGCGACGTCTACGTCCGCGACCTGCGCAACGGGCACCTCCAGCGGGTCAGCGTCACCGACGACGGCGCCTCGCTGGACGCGGGCACCGGCGAGGCGGCGATCAGCGGCGACGGCCGGTACGTGGTGTTCGCCACCGCCGCGACCAACCTGCTGCCCGGGCTGCCGAAGCACGCCGGCGACGTCTACCTCCGGGACCTGTGGACCGGCCGCACCGAGCTGGTCACCGCCGCCGACGGCACCTCCGGCACCGGCGACGACCAGAGCATCCGCAGCGCCCACGACCCGGCGGTCAGCTGGGACGGGCGCTACGTGACCTACTCCTCCGACCGCACCGACCTCGCCCCCGGCGTGCGCCGCGGCAAGTCCAACGTCTTCGTCACCGACCGCTGGACCCACACCACCAAGGTGGTCTCCACCGGCGCCGACGGCGGCCCGGCCGACAACAGCTCCTACAGCCCGACGATCAGCGCCGACGGCAGCCGGATCGCGTTCAACTCCCGGGCCGGCAACCTGCTCCCGTCGGCCGAGACGCCACCGGCCGCCGAGGCCGCGACCGCCGACACCGCGACGGCCGACAGCCCCGAGGAACCCGACGCCGCCCGCACGACCGCCCGCACGACCGGCCGCACGACCGCCCGCAGCGCCGTCGGCGGCGCGAGCCCCCGGCTCGCCGGGCTGCGCGCCTACCCGGACTACGTGTGGGACGCCCGCACCGGCAGGATCACCGGCGCCAGCCTCGACGAGAGCGGGGCGTTGCAGGGCGGCGGCGCGGACGGGCAGATCAGCCCCTCCGGCCGGTACGTCGTCTACAACCTCTTCCAGCCGGGCGGCCGCCCCGGCTCGCACGGCCGGCACTCGGACGTCTTCCTGCACGAGCTGGCCACCGGCAGGGTCACCAAGGTCAGCACCCCGCCGCCCGGCACCACCGACCTCAGGGACTCCTTCAACGCCACGATGACCCTCGACGACCGGGTCTTCTTCGCCTCCGACGCCGACGGCCTGGTGCCGGGCGACACCAACGAGCAGACCGACGTCTTCCGCTACGACCCGCGGACCGGGCACACCGACCGCGTCTCCCTCACCCGGGACGGCACGCAGAGCACCGCCTCGTCCTACTTCCCGAGGGTCGACGCCTTCGGCACGACGCTGCTGTTCACCGCCGACGACGGCAACCTCGTCCCGGGCGACGACAACCAGAACGCGGACGTCTTCCGGCGCCTCCTCTGAGATGGCCTGATCCGTTGCCCCCGATGGCCTGACTCCCGTGCGGTTTACGTCCGTTGACGTACTTTTCCGCCGAGATCACCCGGGGGCGTTGACCGCCGTTCCCTCCCGGCGCTTGGCTCTCCCCGAGCCCGTCGCCGGGAGGGAGCCCGGCGCAGCGCCGCATCCCAGGGGAGGGCAACGCCCATGTCCGGCACCACCCGCACCACCCGTACCGTCTCCGGCACCCGCACCACCCGCACCCGCCGGTCGGCCGGCGCCGCCGGCCTCCTGGCGGCCGCCGCCGTGCTGGCCGCGACCGCCGCACCGGCCCAGGCCGCGCCCGTGCCGCGCGGCACCGTCCAGGTCAGCGTCGGCGTGAACGGCGCGGCGCCGGACAACCAGTCCCAGAGCAAGGGGATCAGCGCCGACGGCCGCTACGCCCTGTTCACCTCGTGGGCCACGAACCTGGTGGAGCAGCCCGCGAAGAGCGCCCGCGACGCCTACGTCCGCGACCTGCGCACGGGCCGCACCGAGCGGGTCAACCTGGCCGACGACGGCTCGGCGCTGAACGGCTTCACCGACTACGCCGCGATCAACGCCGACGGCCGCTACGTCGCCTTCGAGAGCGACGCCGAGAACGTGCTGCCCGGCATGCAGGTCCAGGGGCGCACCGAGGTGTACGTCCGCGACCGCAGGACCGGCCGCACCGAGCTGGTCAGCGGCGGGCTCACCAGCGGTGACACCGACCGGTTCCACGCCTCGTACGCGCCCTCGATCAGCGCGGACGGCCGCTACGTGGCGTTCGTGTCCGCCCGGACCGACCTCGTCCCCGGCCTCGTTCCCGACCGAGCCCCCGACCGCGTCCCCGGCGTGCGGCCCGGCGCCCCCTCGCTCGCCCGGCCGTACACCTGGGACTACAACATCTACGTCACCGACCGCTGGACCGGCAGGACCCGCCTGGTCTCGCTCGGCGTGGACGGCAAGCCGGGCGACAGCATGTCCCTCAACCCGACGATCAGCGCGGACGGCCGCACCGTCGGCTTCACCTCCTTCGCGTCCAACCTGGTGCCCGCCGGACAGTCCCCCGCCGCCCGGGCCGCCACCGCGCAGGCGGCCGCCGCCGACGTCGAGCCGGCCCCGGGCACCGCCCCCGCCCTGCCCCGCAGCGCCCGCGAGGGCCTGGCCGGCCCGAACCTGGCCCTGCCGACCACCGGCGCCTACTACACGTACGACGTGGACTCCGGCCGCATCTCCGCCGCGAGCCTCGACCTCGACGGCAAGCTCGGCTTCGCGAGCTTCGACGCGACGATCAGCCCGGACGGGCGGCGCGCGGTCTACGCCCTGCCCGAGCCCGGCGGGTCGACCAACGGCCACCGGTACCACCTGGTGCTGTACGTCCGGGATCTCCGGAAGGGCACCGTGACGAAGGTCAGCGGCGGCCTGCCCGGCACCACCTCGGTCGGCACCTCCGACCACGGCAGCATCACCGCCGACAACCGCTGGATCTACTTCTCCTCCGCCGCCGACAACCTGGTGGCCGGCCCGCAGCACCCGGGCTGGGAGGTCTACCGCCAGGACCTGCGCACCGGCCGCACCGAGCGGGTCGCCACCGCGCCGGACGGCTCGTTCGGCAACGGCTCCTCGACGGACCCCTTCGTGGACGCCGCGGGCGACGCCGTGGTCTTCGGCTCGACCAGCGGCAACCTGGTCGCCGGCACCGCCGGCCCGGCGACCGCGGACGCCCAGGTCTTCGCCCGCACCTCCGGCCACCACGGCGGCGACGACGACCAGGGGCAGGACCAGGGCCAGGGCCAGGACGACGACTGACCCCCGAGCACGGAGCCTCCCGGGCCGGGCCCGGGAACCGCGAACGGGGGCGGGACGTCGGCCGGGCCGGCGTCCCGCCCCCGTCACGGGAGGGTGGGGCAGGTGGTTGGGGGCCGTGCGGCGGAGAGGCATCGACGCGCCTCCGCCGCACGGCGGTCATGAGCCCGCGGGCCGGTCCGGTTCCGAGCGGACCGGCCCGCGGGCAGTCTGTGCGGGCCCCTGCCGGGCCCGCCGGGGTGCGGCTCCCGGGGTGCCGCACGCACCCGGGCACCGTCCCGGGGTGCTACTCGCCCATCGCGGCGCGCGCGTCCACGAAGGCCGCGACGGCGCGCTCGACGTCCTCGGTGGAGTGCGCGGCGGACAGCTGGACCCGGATCCGGGCCTGGCCGTGCGGGACGACCGGGTAGGAGAACCCGATCACGTACACGCCGCGCTCCAGCAGCAGCTCGGCGAGCTTGCCGGCCTCGGCCGCGTCGCCGATCATCACCGGGGCGATCGGGTGGTCGCCGGGCAGGATCTCGAAGCCGGCCTCGGTCATCTTCGTGCGGAACAGCGCCGTGTTGGCCGCCAGCCGCTCGCGCAGCTCGTTGGACTGCTCGACGAGGTCGAGCACCTTCAGCGAGGCGGCCGCGATCACCGGGGCGAGCGAGTTGGAGAACAGGTACGGCCGGGAGCGCTGGCGCAGCAGGGCGACGATCTCCCGGCGGGCGGCGACGTAGCCGCCGGACGCGCCGCCGAGGGCCTTGCCGAGGGTGCCGGTGATGATGTCCACGCGGTCCATCACGCCGTGCAGCTCGGGGGTGCCGCGGCCGCCCGCGCCGACGAAGCCGACGGCGTGCGAGTCGTCGACCATGACCATGGCGCCGTAGCGGTCGGCCAGGTCGCAGATCTCCTGCAGCGGGGCGACGTAGCCGTCCATGGAGAAGACGCCGTCGGTGACGATCAGGCGGCGGCGGGCGTCCTGGGTGTCCTGGAGCTGCTTCTCCAGGTCGGCCATGTCGCGGTTGGCGTAGCGGTGGCGGCGGGCCTTGCTGAGCCGGATGCCGTCGATGATGCTCGCGTGGTTCAGCGCGTCGGAGATGACGGCGTCGTTCGCGTCGAGGAGGGTCTCGAAGACACCGCCGTTGGCGTCGAAGCACGAGGAGTAGAGGATCGTGTCCTCCTGGCCGAGGAACGCCGAGAGGCGGTCCTCCAGCTCCTTGTGGACGTCCTGGGTGCCGCAGATGAAGCGGACCGAGGCCATGCCGTAGCCCCAGCGGTCCAGGGCGTCCTTGGCGGCGGCCAGCACCTCGGGGTGGTCGGCCAGTCCGAGGTAGTTGTTGGCGCAGAAGTTCAGCACCTCGCCCGGCTTGCCGCCGCCGGTGACGGTGACGGCGGCGCTCTGCGGGGTGCCGATCACCCGCTCGGGCTTGAACAGGCCGGCCTCGCGGATCTCGTCGAGGGTGGCGGCGACGTCGGCGCGCACGTTGTCGAACACAACAGGCTCCTTTTGCGTGGGCGGGGTGGCTCAGGCGGTCCAGTCGAGGATGATCTTGCCGCAGTTGCCGCTCGCGGCGTCGTCGAACGCGGCCTCGAAGTCGGTGGCGGCGTAGCGACCGGTGATCACCGGGCTGAGGTCCAGGCCGCCCTCCAGCAGCACGGACATCGCGTACCAGGTCTCGAACATCTCGCGGCCGTAGATGCCCTTGATGGTGATCATCGAGGTGACGACCGAGGCCCAGTCCACCGGGAACTGCTCAGCGGGCAGGCCGAGCATGGCGATCTTCCCGCCGTGGGTCATGTTGGCGATCATCGACTGCATCGCCTCGGGGCGGCCGGACATCTCCAGGCCGACGTCGAAGCCCTCGCGCAGGCCGAGCTTCTGCTGGCCCTCCTCGATGGTGTGCTCGGCGACGTTGAGCGCCAGCGTGACACCGACCTCGCGGGCCAGGTCGAGGCGGTACGGGGAGACGTCGGTGATCATCACGTTGCGGGCGCCGGCGTGCTTGGCGACGGCGGCGGCCATGATGCCGATCGGGCCGGCGCCGGTGACCAGCACGTCCTCGCCGACCAGCGGGAAGGACAGCGCGGTGTGCACGGCGTTGCCGAAGGGGTCGAAGATCGCGGCCACGTCCAGGTCGACCGGCACCCGGTGCACCCAGACGTTGGAGGCCGGCAGCGCCACGTACTCGGCGAAGGCGCCGTCGCGGTTGACGCCCAGGCCGACGGTGTTGCGGCACAGGTGGCGGCGGCCGGCCAGGCAGTTGCGGCACTTGCCGCAGACCAGGTGACCCTCGCCGCTGACCAGGTCGCCGATCGCGATGTCCGCGACGCCGGCGCCGAGCTCGGCGACCTCGCCGACGAACTCGTGGCCGAGCACCAGCGGGGTCCGGATGGTCTGCTGCGCCCAGCCGTCCCACTTGCGGATGTGCAGGTCGGTGCCGCAGATGCCGGTCCGCAGCACCTTGATCAGCACCTCGCCGGGGCCGATCTCGGGCTTCGGGACATCGATCATCCAGAGGCCGGGCTCGGCCTGCTGCTTGACGAGTGCCTTCACGGGCGGCGGCTCCTGACGTGCGGGGGGACGGCCTTCGGGGGTCGGGCAGGCCGGGGCGGCCCGGTTCGGCCGGTCCTGACGGACGCACTCCGGGCAGGCAGAAATCTGCCTGGTGGGAGGGGGTGCGGTCCATCGAGGAATTCTTAACGGCGGCCACAGCTGGGCTGAACGATCGTGCCCGAGCAGCGGCCGACGGCGGGTGCGGCGTGCCGGTGCTCACCCTTCCGGCCGAGCGCGGAGCTCCTCGCACGACACCAACCGACGCGCGGGCCCCGGTACTTGACAGCGCCTGGGCGCCGGCGAAGCCACCGCCCCGCCACTCGGGTGGGGTTTGGTCCGTTCGGGCCAGCCCGGCCGCAGCCGACGCGCGGGCGTTCGAGTGCGGTGCTTACGGTGGCGACGCTTCCCCGCGGCCCCGTGGAGCAGCGCTCCGGGCCCGGGCCCCGTCGCCCCGGAGGACCGCCCGGAGGACCACCCAGAGAATCGCCCAGAGAGGCGCGTCGACACATGACCGAGACCCGACGGCCGCGCCCGGCCGCTCCCCGCTCCGCCGGCCGCGCGACCGCCGCCCTGGCCCTCGCCGGGCTGCTGGCCGTCTCCGCCTGCTCCGGGGACCCCGGGCCCGCCCGGCAGGCCGGCGATCCCGCCGTCACCGCCGAACCGGCCGCGCTCAGCCCGACCGCGACCGGCACCGGCGGAGCGCGCGGCACCGCCGCCGCGACCGCGTCCGGGGGCGTGGTGCCGATCACCCCCGCCGTCGCCGCCCACCTCGACGCCGCGATCAAGCAGGTGATGAACGAGGTCAACATCCCCGGGGTGATCGTCGGCTACACCACCCCCGACGACAGCTACGTGCGCTCGTTCGGCACCGCCGACAAGGTCGCCGACACCCCGATGTCGCCGGACCTCTACATGCGGATCGGCAGCGTCACCAAGACCTTCACGACCACGGGCGTCCTGCGGCTGGTGGACCAGGGCAAGGTGGGCCTGGACGACCCGATCTCCAAGTACATCCCGGGCGTGCCCGGCGGCGACAACATCACCATCCGCGAGCTCGGCGACATGCGCAGCGGCCTGTACAACTACACCCTGGACCCGGACTTCCAGCAGGCGTTCTTCAACAACCCGGACCGCCCCTTCACCCCGGAGGAGCTGCTCGCGTACTCGTTCAAGCACCCGGCGAACTTCGCGCCGAACGCGAAGTTCGAGTACTCCAACACCAACCTGATCCTGCTCGGCCTGGTCGTCGAGAAGGTCGGCGGGCAGCCGCTCCAGGACTTCCTGGAGCAGCAGGTGTTCACCCCGGCCGGGCTGGACCGGACGAGCCTGCCGACCGACGCGGCCTTCCCGACCCCGCACGCCCACGGCTACACCAACCAGACGCTCAGCGGCGCGGTCGAGGACTCCACCGACTGGAACCCGTCCTGGGCCTGGGCCGCCGGTGCCGTGATCTCCAACCTCCCCAACCTGCAGACCTGGTCGAAGGTGCTGGCCACCGGCGTGCCGCTGATCAGCGCCGCCACCCAGGCGGAGCGGCTGAAGACCGTGAGCGTCGGCACCCCCGACCTCGGCTACGGCTTCGGGGTGTTCACCACGCACGGGTGGGTCGGCCACAACGGCTCGCTGCCCGGGTACGAGAGCGTGGTGATCTACCTGCCGCCCGCGCAGGCCAGCCTGGTCCTCCTGCTCAACACCGACATCCTGCACGACGGTTCGGAGCCGTCGACGTTCCTCGCGCGGGCGATCACGCAGATCGTCTCGCCGAACAACGTCTACACCCTGCCCACCCCGCCCGGGTCGGGATCGCCCTCGGCGTCCGCCCCGACCACCGGGGCCACGGGCTCGCCGACCTCACCCACCTCGCCGACCTCTCCCGCGTCCCCCACCTCGCCGACCGGGACGACGCCGGCCGGCGGTGCCACGCTGCACATCTCCTGACCGCGCCCGGCCCGAGCCGGCACACGTGACGCAGGTCCGACCCGGACGTCCGGGTCGGACCTGCGGTGTTCCGAAGGAGCCCCCCTCGGCTCCCCGCCGCTCAGATCCCCAGCACCTTGCCGAGGTCGTACGACACCGGCTCCTCCAGCTGCTCGTAGGTGCAGCTCTCCGGGGTGCGGTCCGGCCGCCAGCGGCGGAACTGCGCGGTGTGCCGGAACCGGGTGCCCTCCATGTGGTCGTATGCGACCTCGACCACCCGCTCCGGGCGCAGCGCGATCCAGGACAGGTCCTTGCCGCCGGTCCAGCGGCTGACCGCGCCGGGCAGCCGGCCCTCGGCGTGCGCGGCCTCCTCCGCCCAGGCGCCCCACGGGTGCCGGGAGAGGTCGTCCATCCGCAACGGGGCCAGTTCCTCGGCGAGTTCGCGGCGGCGGGCCATCGAGAAGGCGGCGCAGACGCCGACGTGCTGGAGCTTGCGGTCGGCGTCGAAGATGCCGAGCAGGAGGGAGCCGACCACCGGGCCGCTCTTGTGCTCGCGGTAGCCGGCCACCACGCAGTCGGCGGTGCGCTCGTGCTTGATCTTGTACATGGTCCGCTCCCCCGGCCGGTACGGCTGGTCCAGCGGCTTGGCGACCACCCCGTCCAGCCCGGCGCCCTCGAACTCGGCGAACCAGGTCCGCGCGAGGTCCCGGTCGGTGGCGGCGGGGGCGGTGAACACCGGGTCGGCGGCGTCGGCGAGCGCCGCCTCCAGAGCCGGGCGGCGCACCGACAGCGGCTCGTCCAGCAGGGACTCGTCCCCGAGGGCGAGCAGGTCGAAGGCGACGAAGGAGGCCGGGGTCCGCTCGGCGAGGAGCTTCACCCGGCTCGCGGCGGGGTGGATGCGCTCCAGCAGTTCCTCGAAGCGCAGCCGGCCGTCGCGGGCGATGACCACCTCGCCGTCCAGCACGCAGCGCGGCGGCAGCTCACGCCGCAGGGCCTCGACCAGTTCGGGGAAGTACCTGGTCAGCGGCTTGCCGGTGCGGCTGCCGAGCTCCACCTCCGCGCCGTCGCGGAACACGATGGTGCGGAAGCCGTCCCACTTGGCCTCGTACTGCATCCCGGGCGGGATCTCGGCCACCGACTTGGCGAGCATCGGCGACACCGGCGGCATCACGGGCAGGTCCATGCGTCCGATCCTCGCCCCGATGGTCTCGGGGCGCGCGCCGGGCCCCGCGCGCTTAGCGTGAGGGGCATGGGCTCAGCCGTGGAACTGGAAGTCGCCGGGCGCACCGTCCGGCTGTCGAACCCGGACAAGGTGTACTACCCGGAGCGCGGCTTCACCAAGCTGGACGTCGCGCAGTACTACCTCGCCGTGGCCGACGGGGTGCTGCGCGGCCTGCGCGACCGCCCGACCACGCTGCAGCGCTTCCCGGACGGCGTCGACGGCGAGTTCTTCTACCAGAAGCGCGCCCCCAAGGGCCTGCCGGACTGGCTGCCCACCGCCCGGATCGAGTTCCCCAGCGGCCGCTCCGCCGACGAGATCTGCCCCACCGAGCCCGCCGCCGTCCTGTGGGCCGCCAACCTGGGCTGCCTCACCTTCCACCCCTGGCCGGTCCGGCGCTCCGACACCGATCACGTCGACGAGCTGCGCATCGACCTCGACCCGCAGCCCGGCACCGACTTCCACGACGCCGCCCGCGTCGCCCACGAGCTGCGCGCCCTGCTGGAGGAGCACGGGCTGCGCGGCTGGCCCAAGTCCTCCGGTGGGCGCGGCCTGCACGTCTACGTGCCGCTGGTGCCGGAGTGGACCTTCACCGACGGACGGCACGCGGTGATCGCCCTCGGCCGGGTCCTGGAGCAGCGGATGCCGGGGCAGGTCACCACCGCGTGGTGGAAGGAGGAACGCGGCGAGCGGATCTTCGTCGACTACAACCAGATGGCCCGCGACCGCACCATCGCCTCCGCCTACTCGCTGCGCGCCCGCCCCCGCGCCACCGCCTCCACCCCGCTGCGCTGGGACGAGGTCGACGACGCCTCGCCCGAGGACTTCGACCTGCGCACCGTCCCCGCCCGCTTCGCCGAACTCGGCGACCTCAACGCGGAGATGGAGGGCCAGGCGTTCCGCCTGGACGGCCTGCTGGAGCTCTACGAGAAGCAGCTGCACGACGAGGGCCTCGGCGAACTGCCCTACCCGCCCGACCACCCCAAGGCCGCGGGCGAGCCCACCCGCGTCCAGCCGAGCCGGGCCCGCAAGAAGTAGGGACGGCGTACCCTGACGGTCTTCAAGGGGTTGGGGGCACCGGTGGGTGTGCGGGGGCTGGCGGGGATCCTGGCGGACGCGGCGGGCGGGGTGTTCCCGCCGCCGGACGGATCGGTGACGGTGCTGCCGCAGCCGTCGCCGCGCGAGGCCGGGGTGATCGCCTTCGCCGCGCACACGGTCGTCTTCACCGACGAGGACCCGGCCTGGGTGCGCGCCGCGGTCGCCGCCGCCCCGGGCGACCCGCTGTCCGCGCCGCTCTGCCCGCCCTTCCTGACCGCCTTCACCGGACGCACCGGGCGCACCGTCAACAACATCGACCTGCTGACCGCCGCCGACCGCCTCCCGGGCGGGCCGCCGCTGCCGCTCTCCGAGGTGCGCGACCGCGAGCACCCGCGGGTGGTCCGGGCCCTGCGCTACCGCGAGGACGTCCGGGTGTTCACCGCCGACGGCGGCGTCCTGATCCTCGGCCGCGGCGTGGCCGGCCGCTGGGAGTGCGCCGTCGAGGTCGACCCGATCGCCCAGGGCCGCGGCCTCGGCCGCGCCCTCGCCACCGCCGCCCGCCACCTCGTCCCCGAGGGCGGCGCCCTCTGGGCCCAGCAGGCCCCCGGCAACGCCCCCAGCGTCCGCGCCTTCCAGGCCGCCGGCTACCGCCCGGTCGGCGCGGAGGCCCTCCTGGTGACGGGCCGGCCGTAGCGCTCCCCGGTCACCCGTCCACCGCCGTCCACAGCACCCGGACGCCGTCGGCCTCGACGTCGTACCCGAGGAACGGCGCGCCCGTGTCGCCCTCGAAGTACATCGGCACCGGCTTGCCCAGCCGGCGCCCGATCGCGGCCAAGAACCCGCACAGCACGTCGAGCCGTTCCTGGCCCTGCAGCTCCCACAGCGAGACGTCGAAGTCGATCTGCTCGTCCCCGAGGAACCGGAAGATCGCGCACACCTCGGCGACCGGCCACACGCGCAGGTTCGGGCACTCCGCGTCGGCCGGGCGCGACAGTACCGCCGCGGCCCTCGGGAGCGGGAGGACGGTGCGCCCCTCGGAGTACTCGTACGACCAGCCCCGCTCGACGACGAGGTCGAGCACCGCCTGCCAGTCCGCGGCCGTGGTGTCGGCGATGTAGACGTCCGGCAGCGTGTCCCCGCCCGAGGGGTCGAGCAGCCGGGCGACGTCGTCCCACAGCGGATCCGGCAGGTCGCCGTCCGGCCCGCCCGTCCTCGCCCGCCGGGCGGTCATCCGCGCCGGGCGCCTGCCGGGGCCAGGTCCGCGATGATCCGGACCGCCTCGGCGATCTGCCCGTCGGTGAGGTCGCCGCGGGCGGTCAGGCGCAGGCGGGAGATGCCGTCCGGGACGGACGGGGGGCGGAAGCAGCCGACGGCGAGGCCGGCGCGGCGGCAGTCGGCGGCCCAGGCGACGGCGGCCTCGGGGCCCGGGGCGCGGACCGAGACCACGGCGGCGTCCGGCTCGCAGGCGTGCAGGCCGGTGGCGGTGAGCTGCCGGGCGAGGGTGCGGGCCACCTCGCGGGCGCGCTCGGCCCGGGCGGGTTCGGCGCGCAGCAGCCGCAGGGCGGCGAGGGCGGCGCCGGCGGCGGCCGGGGCGAGGCCGGTGTCGAAGATGAAGGTGCGGGCGGTCTCGGTGAGGTGGCGGATCACCCGGCGCGGCCCGAGGACGGCGCCGCCCTGGGAGCCGAGGGACTTGGAGAGCGTCACGGTGGCGACGGTGTCCGGCCGCCCGGCGAGCCCGGCGGCGGCGAGGGCGCCGGTGCCGCCGGGGCCGAGCACGCCCAGCCCGTGCGCGTCGTCCACCAGCAGGGCCGCCCCGTGTGCGCGGACGGCCTCGGACAGCGCGGCCAGCGGGGCGGCGTCGCCGTCCACCGAGAACACCGAGTCGGTGACCACCAGCGCCCGGCGCCGGGCCCGGCCGGCGAGCACCTCGGCCACGGCCGCCGGGTCGCTGTGCGGGGCGCGGTGGACGTCGGAGCGGGAGAGCCGGCAGCCGTCGATCAGCGAGGCGTGGTTGTAGGCGTCGGACACGATCAGGGTGTCCGGGTCGGTGAGCGCGGTGAGCGCGGCCAGGTTGGCGGTGTAGCCGGAGGAGAACACCAGCGCCGCCTCGGCCCCGTAGAACTCGGCCAGCTCCTCCTCCAGTTCGGTGTGCAGCGCGGTCGTGCCGGTCACCAGCCGCGAGCCCGTCGACCCGCCGCCCCAGCGCAGTGCCGCCTCCGCGGCGGCCTGCGTCACCACCGGGTGCCTGGTCAGCCCGAGGTAGTCGTTCCCCGCGAGGTCCAGCACCGGGTCCTCCGCCGGCCGGCTGCGCAGCGTCCGGGTCAGCCCGGCGTCGGCCCGCAGCGCGGCGGCCTCGTCGAGCCAGTCGAAGACGGCCTCGGGGGCGAGGACGGAGGGGCACGGTTCGGAGGCGAGGGGCTGGCTCATGCCCGGCACTGTCGCACGCCGTCCGAAGCGGGATCAATGTGCCGCTCGGCACATGATCGGCAGGTGTTCGGCGCGCCGGGCCGGACGGTCTGCGCGCGAGGGGGCCGTCCGCCGGGCGGCGGGCTTTGCCCGGGGTGGCGGCGAGCAGGCAAGATAGCCGGGTGACCCTCCTTGATCTGATGCCGAAGCCCGCCACGCCCGACGCGCTGTACGAGACGTTCGCCGCCTGGGCGGAGGAGCGGGGGATCACGCTGTACCCGGCGCAGGAGGAGGCGCTGATCGAGCTGGTCTCGGGGAACAACGTGATCCTGGCGACGCCGACCGGGTCGGGCAAGAGCCTGGTGGCGGCCGGGGCGCACTTCGCGGCGCTGGCGGAGGGGCAGCGGACCTTCTACACCGCGCCGATCAAGGCGCTGGTGTCGGAGAAGTTCTTCGACCTGGTGAAGATGTTCGGCACCGAGCAGGTCGGCATGATGACCGGCGACGCGAGCGTGAACCCGACCGCGCCGATCATCTGCTGCACCGCCGAGGTGCTCGCCCAGATCGCGCTGCGCGACGGCGCCCGGGCGGACATCGGCCAGGTGGTCATGGACGAGTTCCACTTCTACGCCGAGCCGGACCGCGGCTGGGCCTGGCAGATCCCGCTGCTGGAGCTGCCGCAGGCGCAGTTCCTGCTGATGTCGGCGACGCTGGGCGACGTCCGCCGCTTCGAGGAGGACCTGACCCGCCGGACCGGCCGTCCGACGACGGTGGTCCGCAACGCGACCCGGCCGGTGCCGCTGTTCTACGACTACCGCCGCACCAGCATGCACGACACGCTGGAGGAGCTGCTGCAGACCGGCCAGGCGCCGGTCTACGTCGTGCACTTCACGCAGAAGGAGGCGGTGGAGCGGGCGCAGTCGCTGATGAGCATCAACATGTGCTCGAAGGCGGAGAAGGAGGCCATCGCCGACCTGATCGGCAACTTCCGCTTCACCACCAAGTTCGGCCGCAACCTGTCCCGGTTCGTGCGCCACGGCATCGGCGTGCACCACGCGGGCATGCTGCCGAAGTACCGCCGGCTGGTCGAGCGCCTCGCCCAGGCGGGCCTGTTGAAGGTGATCTGCGGGACGGACACGCTCGGCGTCGGTGTCAACGTGCCGATCCGCACGGTGCTGTTCACGGCCCTGTCCAAGTACGACGGACAGCGTGTGCGCATCCTGCGCGCCCGTGAGTTCCACCAGATCGCCGGTCGCGCGGGCCGGGCCGGCTTCGACACCGTCGGCCAGGTGGTGGCGCAGGCGCCGGAGCACGTGATCGAGAACGACAAGGCGATCGCGAAGGCCGGGGACGACCCGAAGAAGAAGCGCAAGGTGGTGCGCAAGAAGGCGCCGGAGGGCTTCGTCGGCTGGACCGAGGAGACCTTCGAGAAGCTGATCGGCGCCGACCCGGAGCCGCTGGTCTCCCGGTTCAAGGTGAGCCACGCGATGCTGCTGTCGGTCATCGGCCGCCCGGGCAACGCCTTCGAGGCGATGCGCAAGCTGCTCACCGACAACCACGAGGACAGGACCGCGCAGCGCCGGCACATCCGCACCGCGATCGCCATCTACCGTTCGCTGCTGGAGGGCGGCGTGGTGGAGCGTCTGCCGGAGCCGGACGCCGAGGGCCGGATCGTGCGCCTCACGCTGGACCTCCAGGAGAACTTCGCGCTCAACCAGCCGCTGTCGACCTTCGCGCTGGCCGCCTTCGAACTCCTCGACCCGACCTCGCCCTCGTACGCGATGGACGTGATCTCGGTCGTCGAGGCGACCCTCGACGACCCGCGCCAGATCCTCGCCGCGCAGCAGAACAAGGCGCGCGGCGAGGCCGTCGGCGAGATGAAGCGGGACGGCATCGAGTACGAGGAGCGGATGGAGCGGCTCCAGGAGATCACCTACCCGAAGCCGCTGGAGGAGCTGCTCACCCACGCGTACGAGGTGTACCGCCGGGCGCACCCGTGGATCGGCGACCACCAGCTGCAGCCGAAGTCCGTGGTCCGCGACCTGTACGAGCGGGCGATGACCTTCTCGGACTACGTCGGCTTCTACGAGCTGGCCCGCACCGAGGGCATCGTGCTGCGCTACCTGGCGGGCGCCTTCAAGGCGCTGGAGCAGACCGTCCCCGAGGACGTGAAGACCGACGACCTGAAGGACGTCATCGCCTGGCTCGGCGAGCTGGTCCGCCAGGTCGACTCCAGCCTGCTGGACGAGTGGGAGCAGCTGGCCAACCCGACGGAGCCGCAGGCCGCCGAGGTGCGGCTGGACGACAAGCCGGCGCCGGTCACGGCCAACGCGCGGGCCTTCCGGGTGCTGGTGCGCAACGAGATGTTCCGCCGGGTCGAGCTGTGTGCGCTGGAGCACTACGAGGAGCTCGCCGAGCTGGACGGCGAGTACGGCTGGGACGCGGACCGCTGGGCGGACGCCATGGACGGGTACTGGGAGGAGTACGACGACCTCGGTACCGGCCCGAACGCGCGCGGCCCGAAGATGCTCATCATCGAGGAGGAGGACTCCGCCTGGCGGGTCCGGCAGATCTTCGACGACCCCGAGGGCGACCACGACTGGGGCATCAGCGCCGAGGTGGACCTGTTCGGCTCGGACGAGGAGGGCCGGGCGGTGGTGCGGGTGACCGCGGTGGACCGGCTCGGCGGTTGACGGCTCGTCACAACGCCCGAGGGGGCCCGGCGTTGCCGGGCCCCCTCGCGGCGTTCAACCTCGGGCGTTCACCGTCGGGCGTTCATCCCTGCGCGCCCGTCACATCCACAGGACCCGTCACATCCACATGAACTGCGAGCCCGCCGCGTAGGAGATCGCGCGGGTGGCCTCGTCCAGGGTCTGCTCGGTGCTGGGCGCAGGTGTTCCGGTCGGCGTCGGGGTCCCGCCGGTGGGCGCACCCGGCGCACCCGTGGCGCTCGCGCCGCCCGGGGTGGCGGCCGGAGCGCCCGGGGTGCCCGTGGCGGAGGCGGCCGGCCGGCCGTCGCCGGTCCGCGAGCTGGTGACCGTCACGTAGTGCCCGACCGTCTCGACCCGCGGGTCGCCGCCGGTCTTGGTGCCGGCGGGCGGCGCCGGGGCGGGGTTGGCGTCGGCGAGGATGAAGGCGACCGATCCGGGCTTGGCCCGCAGGGCTTCGGCGGCCTTGGCGGCGGACGCCTGGTCCGGGAAGCGCAGCAGCGTGACGCTGCTGAGCACCGGGCGGTCCTGGCCGCTGAAGCTGACGGCCAGGTACGACTGGCAGCCGCTGTCCTTCAGCGGGTCCTGGGCGCGGTCCTGCAGCACCTCGGCGCAGTTCTCGCCCTGCCGGGCGCCGTTGCGCCGCGCCTTGTAGGTGCCGACCTCGACCGGGCGCTGGGCCGGGAAGTAGTTGTCGACGTTGAGGCTCTCGGAGTCGGTGCGCGGCGGAGCGGCGCCGACCACCGGCGGGGTCTTGGAGGAGTCCTTGGTGGACGGGCCGAGTCCGGGTATGTAGTCGCCGGGCATCGGGCGGGTGATGATCCACCCGCCGGCCACGACCACGCCGGCCACGACGACCCAGCCCGCCGCCCGACGGCCGCTCAGCCGCCGGCCCCGCCTGCGGTCGGCGCCCTGGCCGATGCCCTCGTCGGCGCCCCCGCCGGTCCGCTGTCCTGCCCGGCCGTCCTGGCCCTCTCCCGGAGTCGGGGTGCGCTCCCCCTGCGTGGTCATGGCGCAGATTCTAAGCATCCCGGGGGTGGCGTGGATCACGGGGGCGGCAGTTGTGGATCATCGTCCGCGCGGGGCCGCGCGCACCCTCGGCCCGCCACGACGGCTACCCGCCAGTAACCTTCACTCCGGGTTCACGTCAAGCTCGTGACCAGCGGCGGAGCCGTGAGCTTCGACACTGTGGCAATCGGCACATCCTCGCACCGATCTTCTGGCGGGTTTGCTCTGGCGCCGCTCGATCACGAACAGGCAGGATCGCCCCATGGATCTGCTCGATACCCTCACCGCCAAGGGCCTGCGCGGCGAAGTCCCGACCCGCGAGGAGGCCCTGGCCGTCCTCGCCACCACCGACGACGAGCTGCTCGACGTGGTCGCCGCGGCCGGCAAGGTGCGCCGCCGCTGGTTCGGCCGCCGGGTCAAGCTCAACTACCTGGTGAACCTCAAGAGCGGGCTCTGCCCGGAGGACTGCTCGTACTGCTCGCAGCGGCTCGGGTCCAAGGCCGAGATCCTCAAGTACACCTGGCTCAAGCCGGACCAGGCCGCCGACGCCGCCCGGGCCGGCGTGGCCGGCGGCGCCAAGCGGGTCTGCCTGGTCGCCAGCGGCCGCGGCCCGACGGACCGCGACATCGACCGGGTCACCGACACCATGGCCGCCATCAAGGAGGCCGACCCCGCGGTCGAGATCTGCGTCTGCCTCGGCCTGCTCTCCGACAACCAGGCGGAGCGCCTCAAGGCGGCCGGCGCCGACGCCTACAACCACAACCTCAACACCTCCGAGAACACCTACGGGGCCATCACCAAGACCCACACCTACGCGGACCGGGTCGACACCGTGCAGAAGGCGCACGGCGCGGGCCTGTCCGCCTGCTCCGGCCTGATCGCGGGCATGGGCGAGACCGACGAGGACCTGGTCGACGTGGTGTTCGCGCTGCGCGAGCTCGGCTCGGACTCCGTCCCGGTCAACTTCCTGATCCCCTTCGAGGGCACCCCGCTCGCCAAGGAGTGGAACCTCACCCCGCAGCGCTGCCTGCGCATCCTCGCGATGGTCCGCTTCGTCAACCCGGACACCGAGGTGCGGATCGCCGGCGGCCGCGAGGTGCACCTGCGCACCATGCAGCCGCTCGGCCTGCACATCGCCAACTCCATCTTCCTCGGCGACTACCTGACCAGCGAGGGCCAGGCCGGCCAGGCCGACCTCGACATGATCAAGGACGCCGGCTTCGAGGTCGAGGGCGCCGGCGAGGCCACCCTGCCGCGCCACCGCGCCGACATCGCCGAGGCCGCCCAGGCCGGCGGCGGCTGCGGCACCGCAGCCGCGGCCTCGGCCTGCGGCAGCGGTGGCGGCTGCGGCCCCTGCGGCGGGCACTCCCACGCCCCGGCGCAGGCCGACGCCGACGCCCCGGCGGCGGAGGAACCGGAGGACGAGCTCCGCAGCGACCTCGTCAAGGTCCGCCGCCGCGGCGCCGGCACCGAACTCGCGCCCAACGCCTGATCCTCCGGAGACCCCTCATGCCCCCGCTGTCCGCGGACACGCTGCTCACCCTCGACCGCGCCCACGTCTGGCACCCGTACGGGCCCATGCCCGGCACCGTCACCCCGTACGTGGTCGAGTCCGCGTCGGGCGTACGGCTGCGCCTGGCCGAACCCGTCGCGGGCGGCCGGCGCGAGCTGGTCGACGGGATGTCGTCCTGGTGGGCGGCGATCCACGGCTACCGGCACCCGGTACTGGACGAGGCCGTGCGCGAGCAGCTGGGGCGGATGAGTCACGTGATGTTCGGCGGGCTCACCCACGAGCCCGCCGTCCGGCTGGCGGCCAGGCTGGTCGAGATCACCCCGGAGCCGCTGCAGCACGTCTTCCTGGCCGACTCGGGCTCGGTCTCGGTCGAGGTCGCGATGAAGATGTGCCTGCAGTACTGGCAGTCCATCGGGCGGCCGGCCAAGCGCCGGCTGCTCACCTGGCGCGGCGGCTACCACGGCGACACCTTCCACCCGATGTCGGTCTGCGACCCGGACGGCGGGATGCACCACCTGTGGGGCGGCGTGCTGCCCGGGCAGCTCTTCGCACCGCAGCCCCCGGCCGGCTTCGACGCCCCGCTCGACGCCGGATACGCCGCGCAGTTCGAGGAGTTGATGGCGCGTCACGCCGACGAGCTGGCCGCCGTCATCGTCGAGCCGGTCGTCCAGGGCGCGGGCGGCATGCAGTTCCACTCCCCCGCGTACCTGCGGATGCTGCGCGAACTCTGCGACCGGTACGGGGTGTTGCTCGTCTTCGACGAGATCGCCACCGGATTCGGCCGCAGCGGCGCCCTGTTCGCCGCCGACCACGCGGGCGTCTCGCCGGACGTGATGTGCCTCGGCAAGGCGCTCACCGGCGGGTACCTGACGCTCGCCGCCGCGCTGTGCACCGGCGAGATCGCGGACGGGATCAGCCGCGGCGAGATGCCCGTGCTCGCCCACGGCCCGACCTTCATGGGCAACCCGCTGGCCTGCGCGGCCGCCAACGCCTCGCTCGACCTGCTGCTCGGGCAGGACTGGGCTCTGGAGGTCAAGCGGATCGAGGGCGGGCTGCGGGACGGCCTCGCGGCCGCCGCGGACGTGCCCGGCGTGCACGACGTACGGGTCCGAGGTGCCATCGGCGTCGTGCAGTTGGACCACCCGGTGGACGTCGCCGCGGCGACCGAGGCGGCCGCGCGGGAAGGCGTCTGGCTGCGCCCCTTCCGGGACCTGATCTACACGATGCCGCCCTATGTGACGGAGGACGAGGACGTGGCACGCATCGCGGCCGCCGTGACCGCCGCGGCGGTGGCGGGATGAGCGCGCAGGACGACGGGATGACCGCGCAGAACGGCGGCACGGGAACGCAGGACCGCGGGGCGGGCACGCGCGTCCTCTTCGTGACCGGCACGAACACGGACGTCGGCAAGACCGTCGCCACCGCGGCCGTCGCCTCGGCGGCGCTGCGGGCCGGGCTGAAGGTCGCCGTGCTCAAGCCCGGACAGACCGGCGTGACCGGCGACGAGCCGGGCGACGCCGCCGAAGTCCGACGCCTGGCAGGCGAACTGACGTACCGTGAGCTCGTCCGCTACCCCGAGCCGCTGGCCCCCGACACCGCCGCCCGGCGGGCCGGGATGCCCTGCCTCTCCCCCGCCGAGGTGGTGGCCGAGGTCGCCGACCTCGCCGCCACCCACGACCTGGTGCTGGTCGAGGGCGCCGGCGGCCTGCTGGTCCGCTACGACGACGAGGGCCGGACCCTCGCCGACCAGGCCCGCGCCGTCCTCGACGCCGGACTGCCGGCCGAGGTGCTGCTGGTGGCCTCCGCCGGCCTCGGCACGCTCAACATCGTCGCCCTCACGGCGGAGGCCCTGGCGGCGCGCGAACTCCCGCTCGCGGGCGTGCTCATCGGCTCCTGGCCCGCGGACGCCGGCCTCGCCGAACGCTGCAACCTCGCCGACCTGCCGCGCTCGGCCGGTGCCCCGCTGCTCGGCGCCCTGCCCGAACGCGCGGGCACCGCCGACGACTTCGCAGGCCTCGCGCTCGCCTCCCTGGCCCCCGAGCTGGGCGGAACCTGGGACGCGGAGCACTTCGCGGACGCCCATCGCGCGGAACGGGCCCGGCTTCGCTCGAAGGTGTGATCTCTGCGCCCGAACCATGGGAACGGGCGCTACGGGCTGCATACCGTTCCTTCCATGACAGACGGGCTCACCGTAGACGAGGCCCTGCGGGCCTTGGCCGCCCTGGAGGCGGCGTGGAAGGACGACGAGGAGGCGCTGTCCGCCCTGGCGGCGGGCAGCGTCGGTGAACAGCCGCTCCCGGCGCTGGTCGCCGCGTACGGCGAGCACGCGATGGACACGCTCATGGCGTTGGCCTTCGGTCTGCGCTCGACCATGAGCGACGAGGAGCTCGCCGAGATCTCGGACGCGGTCAGCTCCAACATCGGCGCCCGGATGAGCGCGCTGCTCACGCAGACGCTCAAGGCCTGGGGCACCCTCGCCGCGCCGGACGACCTCTCCGTCACCAAGATCATCGCCCACACCGTGATCGACGCGATGAGGGCCGTCACCGAGGACCCCACCAAGACCGAAGTCCTGCCGCTGCTGGCCACTTTCCGCACCTACGCCCTCAGCGACACCTGAGGACCGCAGGATTCGGCGCGGGCTCCGAGCCTCCCCTCGGCCGGCTCAGGACGCCATCGGCAGGCCGACAGGTGAAGGTCGGTGAGCGCATCGGGTATCCGCAGACCGACATCGTGGCGACGACACGGGTCGCTCGGCGACGATGCCACCGTGCGGGGACGAGTGCAGCCTCCCGAGCGGGCAGCGCTGCGCCTTCAGGCTCCCGGGGCGCTTGTCCGGCCGGCCCGGCCGGTCCCGTCGAGGAGGCTCTGGACCCGCTCGGCGACGATCCCCGGCCGCTCGGCCTGGATGAGGTGGCCGGAGTCCACGGTTTCGAACCGGCCGTCGGGCAGCGAACCGACCCAGCGCCGCCGGTGCTCGGTCAGGGCGGCGTGGTGCCGGCCCCGGCCCTTCTGGGGACGGGCGGCCGAGAGGAGGATGGTCGGGCACGTCGGCGGGGCGGGTGGCTCGGCGCGGAAGCGGGGAATGGCCTCGGCCACGGCCTTGATCTCCTTTCGCGTCTGCGCGATGCCCGCTGGGACGAAGTCCTCGGCGAGCATGGCCGCGTAGGTGTCCGCCGGGAAGAGGCGCCGGAGCTCCCCGCTCGCCAACCGGGCCAGCAGACGGGAGCGGAACAGTGCCTGCGTCACACCCAGGGACCGATCGACCTTCACCGCGGTCCGGTCGAAGGTGTCGTAGACGGGTGCGCTCTCCGCCGCCGGATCGAGCAGGAGCAGCCCCCGCAGCCGCGGCCCCAGCCGATTCACGGCGCGGCGGGCGACCAACCCGCCCATGCTGTGCGCGACCAGCACGAAGCCGCCCGGGACGACCGTCTCGACCAACGCGACCAGGTCCGCGGCCAGGTCGTCGATGCTCAGCCGGGTCGCCGTTCGGCCGCTGCGGCCGAAGCCGGCGCGGTCGTAGCCGATCAGTCTCGCCCGGTCCGCCAGCAGTGCGACCACCGGGTCCCAACAGGTGCGCCCCATGCCTCCGCCCGCCTCGAAGACCACCCAGTCCGTTCCGCTGCCGGATTCCTCCACGTAGAGGGTCCGGCCGTTCACCTGTACCGCCCGCCCTGCCTCCTGACGCATGCCCCCTCCAAGGCTCATCATTTCCACTTTCGATAATAGTATTGAGTATGGAATTGTGAAGCCCGTGGACACCACCGAACTTCTTCTCCACCCGGTGCGCCTGCGCGTGGTGCACGCGCTCGCCGGCGACCGGGAGCTGACCACCGCGCAGTTGTGCGAGCGCATGCCGGACGTGCCGAAGGTGACCATGTACCGGCACGTCGCCCTACTGGCCGGGGCGGGCTTCCTGGAAGTGACCGGAGAACAACGGGTGCGCGGCACCGTCGAGCGGCACTACCGGCTGCGCCAGGACCGCCCGGTCGTCGACGACGACGCCGCCACCGCGATGACGCCGGATGACCACCGCCGGGGCTTCGCGGCCGCCATGGCCGTGCTCATCGCGGAGTTCAACGCCTACCTCGACCGTGACGACGCCGACCCGGTTGCCGACGCGGTCTCCTACCGTCAGGGCACGATCTGGCTCAGCCAGGACGAACTCGCGGAGATGACGGCTCAGTTGCGCGCGGTGCTGGGCCCTCGGCTCGCCAACCGGCCGGCACCGGGCCGCGCGCCCTACCTGCTCAGCCCCGTCCACTTCCCGGTCGGTCCACGATTGCCCGACGACCGCCCCCAGGGACATTCACAGGTGCCGTAAGGCTGCGCACGTGAACTCCCGTGGTGTGTGATCGCGCTGAACCGGGGCGCACGGTCACGGGGTGCGCGGTGCGGCCCTGGTCGCCGCCGTCCCCCCACCGTTCTGACGTGGCGTGGGCTTCGAGCCGCCTCGAAGCCCACGTCCTCACCTGCCCGGCGGCGTCGCAGCGACCGGAGCGTGGCCCCAGAACGCGCGGTAGAGCAGCATGCCCGCCGTGCCGACCACGCCGACCGGCAGCCCCAGCGCCCACGGGATCAGCACGGCCTTCCACCCCACCTGCGCCGGGAAGGCCACCGTGGCGGGCTTCTGCGGGTTGACGAGCACGGTCCGCACCGCGCCCGTGGTGAGCCCGGTCGGCACGCCGCCGGCCAGGTCGCGGTCGGGCGTGACCTCCCGGCCGTCGGCCAGCGCGAGCACGATCCTGCCCGGCCGCTCCCCCATCGGGCCCGTGTACTCCGCCGTCACCACCGTGGCCTGCACCCGTTCGGCATCGGCGTAGCGGTAGTGGTAGCGCGCCTGGGCCCCGATCGCCGCCAGGCTCAGCAGGATGAAGCCGCCGAAGACGACGAGCCCGATGACCAACGCCGTTCTGTTGTACAGCGGCATTCCGGACGCTTTCCGCGCCATGATCCCCCCAGTTGCTCGGCCAGAGCATAGACCTCCCGTCCGGCAGGTCGTCCAGGGGTGGGACTACATCCACCCGGCGACGAACGCGAATCCGCCCGTCGAGACGGCGAGGAAGGCGAGGGCGAACACCAGGCCGCGCGCCGGAGCGAGGACGTCCTCGGGGATCAGCAGGAGCGCGAGGCCGGCGATCACGAGGGAGCCGACGGTGATGAGGCCGGCGGCGACTACGGGCGCATACCTCTGCGGAGGACGACGACCAGCTGCTCGATGACGTCCGGCCGGGCGGCCCCGAGGTCGATCAGGATGACGCCGGTGGCCTTGGCCGAGCGCCAGTCGATGCCGAGGGACGGGAGTTTGACGGCGGCGGCGCTCAGGACGGCCTGGAGGTCGTCGAGAATGTCGGCCGCGGCGCGACGGTCCTCGGCCGTGATCTTGTCGATCATGCTGCTCATGGGGCATCTCACTGTTCGGTGTTCGTGATCCAACGCGCTTCGGTATCCCACTCGATGCCGCCGCCGAGGGGACGGAGGAAGGCGAGTCCGTGCTGCCAGCCCATGAAGGCGGCCCAGCGGCCGGAGCGGACGTCGAAGACCCGCTCGCCGACGGAGGAGGGGCGGTAGGGGGAGGAGGGCGGAGCCACCCGTCGAACGGGCGGCGCCGCCAAGGCGATGGGATGGGAGGTCGATCGAGCCTCGGGGACGGAATCGCCGCACTGGGGGCAGAGGCAGGGCGGGAAGTTCCGCCGCAGGATCAGGCTTTCGCCAGATTGAGTGTTCGTCATATCCACCGACTAGTTCCTCTCTGTTGCCAACTCCTCACCAAGAGTGGCCAAGCGTGGCTAGCATCGGAAGGGCTTCACTTTGACAGCGCATGTTGTGGAATCGAGTGATCTCCATGCTCCAGCGGGAACTTGACCCGACCTCCTCCCCGTTCGCGGCCATCGGCGTCCAGCTTCGGCGCTTCCGCAAAGCGCGGGGACTCACCCAGGTCGAGCTGGGAAAGCTGATCAACTACAGCGACTCGCTCATCTCCATGATCGAGAACGGCGACCGTCCCGCACCCCTGAACCTCGTCCGGCGAGCCGACAAGGAGCTTGACACCTGCCAAGCACTGGAGCTCTTGTACTGGACTGCCAAGAGCAGCACCTTGATCGGTGGATTCCTCGCCTACGTCGAGCATGAGACCAAGGCCACCGCCTTCAAGATCTTCCAACTCAACGTCATTCCCGGACTGCTTCAGACCCGGGGCTACGCCTCCGCGCTCATCAATGCTGCAGCCCGGAGGGGCGAGATTCACCAGGAGAAGGCCATCGAACGCCTGAACCTCCGTATGGCGCGGCAGGCCTTGCTGTACCGAGAACCCGCTCCTTCCATCCAAATCGTCATCGAGGAAAGCTGTCTGCGGGCCGTCGGCGGCCCGTTCGTCATGGCAGAACAGCTCCGTCGTCTTGAGAGCGTGGCCGACCTTCCGCATGTCACCCTGCAGATCGCGCCGTCCAGCCTGGGCGAAGACCTCCCGGTGACCATGCCGTTCACGCTCCTGACACGCACGGACGGAACATGGATGGCCTACCTGGAGACCCTTCAACGGGGCTACGTGGAACGGGATGACGAGAACAAGATTCGTTCGCTCGCGAGGACTTACGATTGGCTCCAGGCCCAAGCCCTCTCGTGTGCGGACTCACTGAGTCTCATCCGCACCCGTCTCAAGGAGTTCGACGCCATGTTCCCCATCGCGGCCGCCAAGCCCACCTCCTGGCTCAAGTCCTCCTACAGCAACGGCGGAGGCGACTGCGTCGAGGTCGCGCCCGGTGTTCCGGGTGTCCTCCCCGTCCGTGACAGCAAGGACCCCCACGGCCCGCAGCTCACCTTCGACGCGAACGCCTGGCAGTCGTTCATCACCGGCATCAAAGCCGGCGACTTCGGCACCGTCTGATCCGCATCAACTGTCCCTCGGGGGGAATGCCTTGCCGTTAGTCGGTGATCCGAATCCGCTCAGCTTCGCGCTGCTCGGGCCGCTGCGGGTGCAGCGGGCCGCCACTGCCCTCGAACTGGGTGCGCCCCGGCAGCGGTCCGTCCTGGTCGCCCTTCTCCTCCGGCCGGACTCCGTCGTCACCGTCGACGAACTGGTCGACGACCTGTGGGGCGACCATCCGCCCGGTTCGCCCGTCGTCGCCCTGCGCTCCTACATCTCCCAACTGCGGAAGCTGCTGGAGCCGTCCCGCGACACCCCCACCGTCCTCCTCTCCCAAGCCGGTGGGTACCGTCTTGCCGTCGCACCAGACCAGATCGACCTCTGGCGGGCCAAACACCTCCACGAGCTGGCCGGCCGGTGCTCCGCCGGCCAGCCCGACCGCGCCCGCGCCCTCCTCTCCGAGGCTCTCTCGCTCTGGCACGGCGACCCGCTCGCCGGCCTGCCGGGCCCCTTCATCGACCGCGAGCGGGATCGTCTCGCCGAGCTCCGTCTCACCCTCCTGGAAGAGCGCCTCGCCCTCGACGTCACTCTGCCCGTCGCCGACCCCTCCGACTACCTCCCGGAGTTGGAGGCGCTGGCCGCCGACCACCCGTTCCGCGAGCGCCTGCAAGGGCTCCTCATCCGGGCGCTGCACCACCGGGGCCGCACGCCGGAGGCCCGCGCCGTCTACGACGCCCTGCACGCGCGACTCGTCGAGCGTCTGGGGATCGAGCCGGGCCCCGAACTCGCCGCGCTGCGCTGCGAGTTGACCGACCCGGACCAACTCCCCCCGGCCCTCCCGCACTTCACCGGCCGGGAGCACCACGTCACCGACATCACGCGAGCGCTGACCGACCACTTCGGCCCCGGCCTGCGCCTGGTGACCGTCACCGGCATGACCGGGGTCGGGAAGACGGCCCTCGCCGTCCGCGCCGCGCACACCCTCCGCCCCGGCTTTCCCGGCGGCCGCCTCCACGCGGACCTGCGGGGCGCCGACCTGGTGCCCGCCAGCGCGTCCGACATCCTGGCCGACTTCCTGACCACCCTGGGCGTCCGGCCCGCCGCCGTCCCCAAGGATCTTCCCGGCAGGTCGGCGCTCTTCCGCACGGCCAGCGCCGGCAAGCGCCTGCTCATCCTCCTCGACAACGCCCGCGATGACGCCCAGATCCAGCCGCTCCTGCCCGGTTCGCCCGACTGCGCGGTGATCGTCACCAGCCGCACGGTGCTCTACAGCGTGCCGTCGGTCCTGCACGTCGCACTGGACGTGTTCAGCGAGGACGAGGCGATCGGGCTGCTGGACTCCGTCATCGGCACGGCCCGCCGGTCCGCCCAGCGCGCCGACGCCGAGCTGCTGGTCGAGGCCTGCGGCCGCCTCCCGCTCGCGGTACGGATCGCGGCCGCCCTCCTCGCCGCGACCCCGGACCAGCCGATCGGCGATCTCGTCGCCCGCCTGGCCGACGACCGCGAGGGCATCACCGCTCTCCGCACCCGCGACGTCGCCATCGAGCAGGTCTTCGAGCTCAGCTACCGGCTCCTCGAACCGGCCCTCGCGACGGCGTTCCGGATGCTCTCCTGGATCGAGCCGGACATCGGACTGGCGTCGGCCGCCGCCGTCCTGGGCCTCACCGAGGACCGGGCGGAGCACCTCGCGGAAGCGCTGGTGGACCAGGCGCTGCTGGAGTCGATCGGCGCCGGACGCTACCGCTACCACGACCTGGTGCGCGCCTTCGCCCGCCGGACGTCGCTGCGCCTCGACACCGCCGAACGAACCACCGCCCACCAGCGGCTGCTGGCCCTGCTGCTCGGTGCCGCCCGTACGGCCTTCGCGCTCGCCGTCCCCGGCGACCCGGTGGCCGACGTCTTCGGCGAGCCGCTACCGCTGCCCGCCGCACCGCGCCCGGTCTTCGCCGACCTGGCGGACGCCCGCCGGTGGGCGCGCGCCGAGACTCCGAGCGCGGTGGCACTCGCCGCGGCCGTCGCCACGGGCGACCCCATTGACTCCGCCTCCGAACTCCGCTCCGCCATCGACCTGTTGATCGCTCTCAGCCCGCTCGGCCTCGGCGCCTTCGGCGGCCGGGCGGAGGAGGCGGCCCGGCTCCTGGTCGCCGCCGCCGTGGCCTGCGGCGACCGTGCCGCGGAGGGCCGTTCCCGCTTCCTGCTCGGCACGATCCTGCTGGCCCGGGCCCGGCTCGACGAGGCCGGCGTCGAGGCCCGGCTGGCGGCCCGGGCCTGCCACGACGCGGCGGATCCGGCGGTGCTCCGGCAGGCCCTGAACGACCTGGGCCTCATCGCGCAGGCCGAGGGCCGGCACGACGAGGCGATCACCGCCTTCGACGAGGCGGCGGCGCTCGCCCGGCGCCTCGGGCACCGCTCCGGCGAGGTGGCGAGCACCGCGAACGCGGCGCTGTCCCGGATCCGCAGCGGCCACGCGGCCGCGGCGGTGGAGACCTGCCACCGGCTCCTCGCCGAGCCGGCCGACGGGGCCGCCGACGCCGCGATGGCCGCCTACGTGCACTACGTCCTCGGGCTGGCCCACCAGGTGCTGGGCCGGCTGGACGACGCCGCCGCGCAGCTGCGGTGCTGCATCGACCGTGCGAACCCCGCCGGGGACCTGGACCGCGAGTCGGCGGCCCGCAGCCGGCTGGCGGACGTCCTGCGCCTGCTCGGACGGGTCGACGAGGCCGTGCACGAGGCGCAGCGGGCGCTGGGCCTCGCAACGCAGGGTGGGCGACAGCGCGAACGCGCTCTCGCCCACCTGGTGCTGGCCCATGCGATGACCGCCCGCGGCGACCACCTCGACGCGCGGACTCACGAGGAGCAGGCGCACCTGCTGCTCAGCCGGCTGAGCGCGCCGGAGTCCGCCGCCGCCACCACGTCGCTGCTGACCGGGCTGGCCACCGCCGACGGCGGCCTCACGGCTTCGGAGTGACGGTCGGGGCGACGGTCGGAGTGACGGTCGGGGCGACGACGAGACCGGTCCCGTTCCAGGCGACCTTGCTCGCCAGACACTGCACGTCGTCGTCCGGCCCGCCGCAGAGCTGCGCGGCCGGGACGGTCGACCCGGCCGGTGAGCCGTGCCGCACCGGCCCTCCCGCACCGACGGCGAGGGCACCCACGACCGACACCAGGACCGCCGCACCGGCAACGGCCGCGCGGACGACAATCTTTCCAGGCACTGCTGACGCTCCCTACTCGCGTGTGATCAAGCGTCCGCACGCTCGCAGGGTCCGGTAGACAGCCGATCAACGCAGCGGCCCCGGTGTGCCTCAGCCGGCTCCCGCGACCCGGAACGGACCGGAGTGCCAGTGGAGGCTGGCCGGGCCACCGGTGGGCCAGTCGTGGTCCAGGTGGCGGCGGTCGCGGCCGAGCGCGCCCAGGTCGAGGGGGCGCAGCGTGCCGGCGGTCAGGCCGGTGGCCTCGGCGGCGGTCAGCGGCATGACCGTCACGTGCCGGGAGTCGTCACCGCCCATCCAGTCGACGGACTCGGTGAAGATCCAGACGAACCGCTGCGAGCAGCCGCGGCAGCGCCGGACGTCCACGGCGAAGCGTGAACCGTCCACCACGTCGGTCTCGTGCTCGAACCCCTCCCGCTGCCCGCGCCACACCGCCTGCGCATCCCCGCCGTAGCACTTCACGCAGCCGAACTCCACCATCGGCCTTCTCATCGGTCGACTCCTGTTCCGCCCGTTCCGCGAGGTCCCGTCGCGGCCCATGATGCCCGCCCCGGCGGCGGGCGGCAGGGGCATCCGTGCAACGCCCGGTACCGGTCGCAGGGTTCCGACGGGGGTCCGCCGGGGCGGGTCGGCCCTCGGTGACGGCCGGGGAGCTGCGCGGCGAAGGGCGGCGCTCATGGCCCGTACGCAGGGCCGATGCCCCGCCGGGCCCGCCGGGCGGCTCCACCGGCGCGGTCAGCGCCCACGGCCGCGCACCCGCCGTCGACCGGCTCGACGGGGCCGGCCGAACGACACCCCTGGGGAGGAACAATTCACGGCCCGTTTCCACACCGTTCGTGCACCCGGGCGGACAGCGGGACGCCCCGGTTGACGGGCCGTCCCTGAGCGGCCACCTCCCTCGGTCCCTCGGCCTCCCGGATTGGGCCCCCTCAGCGCGCCATGCTCCGAAGCAGTTCCGGCACCCGCTCGCGCAGCTGCGGGTCGGACACGTCCTCGCCCCACGCGGTGCCCGCGCGATCGGCCAGGGCCAGGACCGCCACCACGAATCCCTCGGAGAGGGCGCGCAGCACGGGGTGGTGCAGCCCCTGGTACCAGGCCGACAGGGCCTTGACGAAGGCGCCGAACGCGACCGCGTCGAGCTCGCTCTCGTCCCCGGTCATCGGCCCGATGCCCGAGGGCAGGCCCAGCTCGGCCTCGAAGTCGGCCACTTGGCGCAGGAACAGCCGGGACACCCCGGTGGCCGGGTTCCACAGCGTCTCGCCGTCCATCTCGTAGTACTGGCTCATGCGGCCCCCCGCTCTCCTCGCCACTCGAATCGGCCCGCGTCGACACCCTCGCAGGTGGACGGGCCGTCGCCCACGCGCCCCGGCCGGGGCGGGATCGTCACATCGCCGCCCGGGCGAGGCGGAGCAGACCGGTGCGCATCCGCGGTTCGCCGATCTCCGGCAGGAGCGCCGCGACGTGATCGGCCGCCAGGGGGGCGAGCAGGGCGTGGGCGGTGTGGTCGGGGTCCGGTGTGGCGGCGAGCAGGATCGCCACATGGCGGTGCCAGAACCGGTAGGCCCCGATCCGGTACCGGGCCCCCGGAGTGGCGGTCTCGGACATGCGGACGAGCGCCAGGTGTTCCAGCAGGTAGTCGAGGTAGGCGTCGAGGAACGCCGCCAGTCGCTCGTCGGCCGGGGCCCCCGGGCCGAGTGGGGGCGGCCCGGACAGGACCGCCCCCTGCAGCACCCGCTCCCGGGCGTCCAACAGGGCGACGGCCAACCCCGACTTGTCACCGAACCGGCGGAACAGGGTGCCCTTGCCGACGCCCGCGGCTGCGGCCACCTGATCCATGGACACGGCCTCGACACCGTGCTCGGCGAAGAGCCTGGCGGCCGCCTCCAGCACCGCGGCCCGGTTCCGGGCCGCGTCCGCGCGTTCCTTGGGCGGCGGCGTCCGCAGCAGTTCCAGCGGCACTGGCGAAGTGGACTGCAGTCCGCTACTGTCTTGAGTCATAACAGGACTGTAGTCCGATTCCCTGGAAGGACGTGGCATGACCGCACTCATCACCCGCGACGACCTGGCGACGGCGATCGAGGCCGACACCGTGACCGTCGTCGACACGCTCGGCGGCGAGTACTATGCCCGGCAGCACCTGCCCGGCGCTCTGGCGCTGACCCCGGCCGACGTCGACGTCCGGGCGGCCGCCCTGCTCCCCGACCGCGACGCCGCGATCGTCACCTACTGCTCCAACCCGGCGTGCCCCAACAGCGGACAGGTCGCCGACCGACTCACCCGCCTCGGCTACACCAACGTCCGCAAGTACCGGGAGGGCATCCAGGACTGGGTCGAGGCCGGCCTCCCCACCGAAACCGCCTGACCTCCGGGCACAGGGCGAGGACTCCCCACCGAGTCCTCGCCCTGCCGCACCGACGGACCACCGCATCGGCCACCGACACGAACGCAGCACCGCACGGCCGCCGCCGAGCCGCGCCGCCACGGCTCACGCGGCGGGTGCCGGGGGCGCCGGGTTGTCGAGCAGGAGGTCGTGGCCGACGTCGGTGAGGGTGTGGCGGACCTGCTTGCCCTCGCGCCGGGTGACGATCAGGCCGGCTCCGCGCAGGGCGGTGGCGTGGGCGGAGGCGGAGGGCGGGGTGACGCCGAGTCGGCGGGCGAGTTCGGTGGTCGAGCAGGGGCTGCCCGCGACGGCGCGCAGCACCCGGGCCCGGGCGGGGCCGAGGACGGCGGCGAGACCGTCGGCGGCTGGCGGCCGGGCCGGGGGCTCGGCCGGCGGGGAGCCGACCGGGTGGAGCAGCAGGCTCTGTCGGTCCTGTCCGGCGAGCAGCCCGAGGCCTTGCTGGAGGAAGTAGTTGGGCCGCAGCTCCAGACCCCGGCCGTCCAGGTCGAAGGTGCCCTCCAGGTCGGCGAGGGTGCACTCCAGGACGCCCTCGTCCCGCCAGACCGCGTTGGGGTGCAGCGAGCCGAGCACCGCGCCGATGCCGGAGCGGGCGGCGGTGCGGGCACGGGCGGCGATGTCGGCCTCCAGGACGCGGCGGATCTCGGGCCAGTCCGGGGCCAGGCAGGAGCGGAACAGCGCCCAGGCGCCGTCGCTGACCTCACGCATTCCCCGGGAGCCGTCGTCGCGCAACCTGGCCAGGGCGGAGGGGAGTTCGGTCTCGCCCGCGAACACCGCAAGGTCGTCGTCGACGGCCTGTTGCGGTAGGGCGAGGATCGCGTCGAGCTCGTCGGTCAGCTGCCGACGGACGGCGTCGAGGTCCGCCGCCATGAAGCTGGGGACGCCGACCGCGCTCGCGTTGACGAGGTCGAGGAAGCGCCCGGAGCGGTGCGGCACATGGCGGCGGACGTCGCGCCACCAGCGCTCGCTGCGCGGCCCGACGCACTGGCGCACGCCCAACTGGGCGGTGCCGGCCATCAGGTGGTCGAGCGGCGAGATGACGAACCGGGTCCTCGCGAGGTCCGCGACCCCGAACCTCAGTGTGATCACGAACCGCCCCCCGGCTCCCCGCCACCGCCGTGACCTGGCGCTTTCCCGACCAGCTCGACCGTCTTCACCATTAGGCCCAGAGGCTAATGCATGGCGACGGCCCGGCCGCGCTTGGCATGCTCTCCCGGGTCGGCGCGGCACGGGCTCGCTCCGGCCCCCACCACGAGGGGAGTGGGGGCCGGAGCGCCACCCGGTGGTTCGGTAAACCGAACGGTCGGGGCCGCCCAGCGAACCGGCTCCGCAGCCCTGTCGGTGGTCGCCGGCTCTGTCGGTGGTCCTCGGTCCTGCCAAGGGTCGCCGACTCTGTCAGTGGTCGCCGGCTCCGTCAGTGGTCGCCGGCTCCGTCAGTGGTCGTCGTGGCCCGGCGAGGACCCCAGCGCCGGTCGTGCGACGGCCGGCAGTGCCGAGTCACCCGCCGGCCCGCCCGCCGGCTCACCCACCGGCTCCTCGGCGTCGGCCAGGTGCAGCCGCTGCTCCGCGCGGTACTGCAGCAGGAGCACCGAGCGCACCGGCTCGCCGCCCACCGCGGTGTAGGAGTGCGGCAGCGAGGCGTCGAAACCGACGTAGTCGCCGGGGCCGAGCTCGACCTCCCGGCGGCCCGCCCGCACGCGCAGCCGGCCGGCCTGGACGATGGTGTGCTCGGTGCCGATGTGGCCGCCGGAGATCTGGGTGCCGTCGGTGCGCACCTGCTGGTCGTAGACCTCGAACACCACGTCCCCGGACTCGATCCGGCGCAGCGGGCGCAGGTCGACGCCCCGGCCGCTCAGCACCTCGACGTCGGCCGCCCGCACCACCGTCACCTCGTCGGCGGGCCGCGCCTCCACCAGGTCGGAGATCGGCACGCCGAGCACCCGGGAGAGTCCGAGCACGGTCTCCAGGGTCGGGTTGCCGGCGCCGGCCTCCAGCTGGGAGAGCGTCGCCTTGCCGATCCCGGCCCGCCGGGACAGCTCGGACAGCGAGAGCCCGTGCTGCGCCCGCACCCGCTTCAGGTTGGCGGCGAGCACACTCCGGACGGATTCCCCGCCCCCGGCGGCCTCCCCGCCGTGGACGGACCGCCCGCCCCGGACGGATTCCCCGGCGTCGTTCACGCTCGACCTCTTCTCTCCCGGCACCGTTCGATATACCGTACGGGACGCATGCCGACGGACGGGGCAGCGTAGCGGAGCACACCGCATCCACCACCCTCACCAGGAGACCGTAGTGACCGAGCCCGCCGACACCATCAAGTACCGGAAGAACGGCCTGACCCGTGGCGTCACGGACGAACTCGCCGAGAACATGAAGCAGGGCTGGGCCGACACCGAGCGCACCGCGCTGGAGCCGGTCCCGCAGGCCGCGCACACCGCCCGCCGCCGCGCCGAGCTGTCCGCCGCCTTCCCCGGCGAGCTGCTGGTGGTCCCGTCCGGCAACCCCAAGGTGCGGGCCAACGACACCGACTACCCGTTCCGCCCGTCCTCCGACTACGCCTACCTGACCGGCGACCAGTCCCAGGACGCCGTGCTGGTGCTGGAGCCCGCCGGCGCGAGCGGCCACACCGCCGTGCTCTACCTGCGCAACCGCTCGGAGATCGACAACGGCGAGTTCTGGCTGGACACCCACGGCGAGCTGTGGGACGGCCGGCGCAACAGCCTGACCGAGAGCGAGCGGCTGCTCGGCCTGCCCTGCCGGGACGTCCGCACCGTGCACGCCGACCTGCGCGCGGCCACCGGCCCGGTGCGGGTGCTGCGCCGCCACGACGCGGGCGTGGAGGCGGCGCTGGACGGCCGGGCGGTCGCCGAGCGGGACGAGGAGTTCGAGACCTTCCTGTCCGGACTGCGCCTGGTGAAGGACGAGTTCGAGATCGCCGAGCTGCGCTTCGCCTGCGCGGCCACCGCCCGCGGCTTCGAGGACGTGGTGCGCGTGCTCGGCACCGACACCGCGACGGCGGAGCGGCTGATCGAGGGCACCTTCTTCGTCCGGGCCCGGGTCGAGGGCAACGACGTCGGGTACGGCACCATCGCCGCGGCCGGGCCGCACGCCACCACGATGCACTGGGTGCGCAACGACGGCCAGGCCAGGCCCGGCGACCTCCTGCTGCTCGACGCGGGCGTGGAGACCAACCACCTCTACACCGCCGACATCACCCGCACCCTGCCGGTCAGCGGCCGCTTCACCGACCTGCAGCGCAAGGTCTACGACGCCGTGTTCGCGGCGCAGGAGGCCGGCATCGCCGCGGTGAGGCCGGGCGCGGACTTCCGCGACTTCCACCGCGCCGCCCAGCGCGAGCTCGCCGAACACCTCACCTCCTGGGGCCTGTTCGGCGACCTGACCGCCGACAAGGTGTACGAGCTGGGCCTGCACCGCCGCTTCACGCTGGCCGGCACCGGCCACATGCTGGGCATCGACGTCCACGACTGCGCCCACTCCCTCACCGGGATCCACGTGGACGGCCCGCTGAAGCCGGGCATGGTGCTCACCGTCGAGCCGGGCATCTACTTCCAGCTGAACGACCTGACCGTGCCCGAGGAGTACCGCGGCATCGGCGTGCGGATCGAGGACGACATCCTGGTCACCGAGGACGGCAACGAGAACCTCTCCACCGCCCTCCCCCGCCGTTCCGACGAGGTCGAGGCCTGGCTGGCGGCCCTGCGCGGCTGACGGCCGACGTCCCCGCGGGGCCGGGCCCAGACCCGGGTACCGGCCCCGGGGCCCGGCCGCGCGGGGTCAGCCCGCCAGCGGCTTGACCCAGCGGCTCCACTGCGGCTGCGGCCGGTAGCCGGCGGCCTGCCAGGTGCGGTGGCCGAGGGGGTTGTCGTCCAGCACCATGGCGTCGACGCGGCGGCCGCCGAGCTCGGCGAAGCGCTCCTCGGCGGCGGCGATCAGCGCGGCGCCGATGCCCCGGCGGCGGTGTTCGGGGTCGACGGCGAGGCGGTAGAGGTGGCAGCGCCAGCCGTCCCAGCCGGCGATCACGGTGCCCAGGAGGGTCGCCGGGTCGTCGGCCGGGGTGGCGACGATCAGGCACGCGGGGTCGCGGGCGAGCAGGGCGGCCACGCCCGCCGCGTCGTCCGTGATGCTGGTGCCCTTGGCTGCCCGGGCCCAGAGGGCGAGCAGGGCGGGGATCTCGTCGGGGCTGGCGGGGCGCAGGGTTATCCGATCGGTCATGGGGGTCTGTCTAGCAGTCACTCCCGTCCCGTCACCGGGATTTCCACTCCCCGGACGGCCCATGTCCGCATGCCCCCATGTCCCCATGTCCCCACCGTCCCCCGACGGCCCGTGTCCCCGCGACGGAACGACGGCGCCGCCCGCCCCGGCCCGACGAGCGGGCGGGGCGGGCGGCGTCGACCGACGGGCGTGCCTCAGAAGTGGTGCGAGGTCTCGCGGTCGGCCTTCTCGATCTGGTCGATCCGGCGCTGCAGCGCGTCGGCCTGGGCGCGGGCCTTGCGGGCGGCGGCGTGCTCGCCCTCGTGGTCCAGGCGGTTGGCCTTCGCGCGCAGGTCGGCGACCTGCTGGCGCATCTTGTTGAGGTCAACGGTGATCGAGGCGGCGGCCGCGGGCTGCGCGGTGGCGACCTGGGCGACCGTCGCCAGAGCGCCGCCGGCCAGGGCTGCGGTCAGGACGAGGGCGGAGATGCGTCGACGCATGGTGACTCCTTACGGTGGTGCGGTTTCGCTGGCTGGACATCATCGGATTACCAGCCGGTAACCATGGTGGCATGACTGTTCGTCACCGATCGCACCGGAGCCGCTCGGACACCACACCCGCACCGCACCCGCACCGGAACCCCATCGCTCCGCCGCAGGTTGAATCCCCGTCAGCCGAGCCGCCACACCGTGGTGGTCTTGACCGCGGTGTCCTCCAGGTCCGCCACGACCGGCACCTGGTACGCGGCCACCGCCGTGAACCGCTCACGCGGCAGGTAGGCCCGGCCGGGGTCGCCGACGATGACGGTGGCGCCGCGCGCGGCGGCCCGTTCCAGGAACGGCAGGAAGCGGGCGGCCATGGCCCGTTCGTAGAAGACGTCGCCCGCGAGCACCACCTCCGCCGGGGCGCCGTCCCCGTCCACCAGGTCCACCAGGGCGCCCTCCACCCGCACCCCGTTGGCCTCGGCGTTCAGGCCGATCGCGGCCACCGCGTAGGCGTCGATCTCGGCGGCGCGCACGGAGGTCGCGCCGCGCAGCGCGGCGGCCACCCCGACCAGCCCGGATCCGGCCGCGACGTCCAGCACCGTCCGGCCCGCCACCAGTTCGGGGTGGTCCAGCACGTAGCGGCTGACGGCCACGCCGCCGGCCCAGGCGAAGGCCCAGAACGGCGGCGGCAGCCCGGCCTCCCCGCGTGCCCGCTCGGTGGTCTCCCACAGGGCGATGGCGTCCTCGGCCATGTGCAGACTGATCTCGGGCACGAAGGGGACGGGCTTCAGCTCGGTCTCGCGCCGGATGAAGGCGAGGTCCTCGGCCGGCTGAAGAGTACGCAGCTCATTCGGCATGTGCGCAGCATAGAGCCCCCGCGCGGGCGCCCATGCCCACCATGGACGCCCGCGCGCGGGTGACCGGGCCCGCCGTGGAGCCCGGGTGCGGATGCTCAGGCCCGACCGGCGGCCTTCTGGGTGCGGCGGGCCAGGGAGTCGATCACGACGGCGGCCAGCAGCACCAGGCCGGTGATCATGAACTGGATGGCGTTGCTCAGGCCCTGGATGTTCATCCCGGACTGGATCGAGCCGATCACCAGCGCACCGAGCAGCGCCGACCAGGTCTTGCCGCGTCCGCCGAAGAGGCTGGTGCCGCCGATGACGGCCGCCGCGATGGCGTTCATCAGCAGGTTTCCGCCACCGGAGGTCTGGCTGGCCGACTGGATCTGCGCGGCCAGGAAGAGGCCGCCGACGGCCGCCATCGTGGAACAGATGGTGAAGACGGTGATCCGGATCCAGGCCACGTTGATGCCCGCGCGCCGGGCGCCCTCGATGTTGCCGCCGAGCGCGAACACCTGGCGGCCGTAGGAGGTGCGGCGCAGCACGAAGTCCAGCACCACGATGAAGATCAGGAAGATCAGCAGCGCGAGGGGCAGCCCCTTGTACTGGTTGAGCGTGTAGGCGGCGAGGAAGGCGACGATCGCCAGCAGGACGGTGCGCAGCACGATGTCGGTCGGCGGGCGGGACGGCACGCCCGCGGCCTGCCGCCGCCGGGCGTCGACCAGCGAGGCGAACAGGAACAGCAGGACGCCGATCGCCGCCGCGCCGTAGGCGGCGGCCTGCTGGCCGTAGATGGTGCTGTAGAGCCTGGAGACGATGTCGTTGCCCGGGAGGTTGACGGTGCCGGTGGCGCCGAGGATCTGCAGCATCAGGCCGTTCCAGCCGAGGTTACCGGCGAGGGTGACGACGAAGGCCGGGACGCCGACCTTGGCGAAGAAGACGCCCTGGATGCAGCCGACCACGGCGCCTCCGACGAGGGCCGTGAGCAGCGCCAGCCACTGGTTGACGCCGTTGGTCACGCTCAGGACGGCGTAGATCGCGGCGCACAGGCCGCTGACCGAGCCGACCGAGAGGTCGATCTCGCCGAGCAGCAGCACGAAGACCACACCGATCGCGATCATGCCGGTGCCGACGATCTGCTGGGACAGGTTGGAGAGGTTCTGAGCGGACAGGAAGCTGCTGTTCAGGCTGCCGAACACGGCCCAGATCACGATCAGCGCCAGGACGACGGGTAGCGAGCCGAGTTCACCGCTGCTCAGGCGGCGGCGGAACTCCCCCACGTAGCCCTTGACGCCCTCCTGCCGGACGATCAGCCGGGGGTCGACGGCGGGGGTCGCCCCGGGGGCGACCGGCTCGGGGGCGTTGACGCCGCCGATGGACATGCTGTCCTCGGGCAGCGGGACGTGATGGCGTTCGGGCTCGCCGCCCGGGGGGCTCCCGGGGATGTTCTCGCTCACTCGGAACCCTCCTGGCCCCGGGCCTTCCGGCGGGTCACGGCGTTGTCCGTGGCACCGGTGATGGCCGAGATGATCTCTTCCTGGTTGGTGTAGCGCTTGTCGAAGACGCCGTTGTTGCGGCCGAGGCGCAGCACCGCGACGGTGTCCGCGACGGCCATCACGTCCGCCATGTTGTGGCTGATCAGGATCACGCCGTGGTCCTGCTCGCGCAGCCGCTCGACCAGGTCGAGCACCTGGGCGGTCTGCTCGACGCCGAGGGCCGCGGTGGGTTCGTCCAGCATCACGACCTTGGGCGAGCCGATCAGCGCGCGGGCGATCGCGACGACCTGGCGCTGACCACCGGAGAGCGAGGCGACGGGGATCCGCACGCTGGGGATGCGGATGGAGAGGGTGTCCAGAAGCGCCCGGGAGCGCTTCTCCATCGCGACCTCGTCGAGGATGGTGAAGCGCCGGATCTCGCGGCCGAGGAAGAGGTTCCCGACCACGTCGAGGTTGTCGCAGAGCGCGAGGTCCTGGTAGACCGTCGCGATGCCCAACTGCTGGGCGTCCTGGGGCCGGTGGATGGTCACCGGCCTGCCCTGCCACTCGATGACGCCCTCGTCGGGCTGGTGCACCCCGGCGATGGCCTTGACCAGGGTGGACTTGCCGGCGCCGTTGTCGCCGACCAGGGCCACCACCTCGCCGGCGTGCACCTCCAGTTCGATGTCGGTGAGCGCCTGGACGGCGCCGAACCGTTTGGAGACCCCACGCAGGGCCAGTACGGTCTCACCTGCCACAGTGACCAACTCCCTTGCCCCGCCTCCGTCGTGGAGGCGGGGCCTGATCGGGTTCGAGGGGGGACGTCGGGAGCGCGACGCCGAAGGAGCGACGCCGGACGGGCGACGCGATGGGCGACGCCGGGACGGCGAGGCCGGTTACGTGAGGCCGGCGGACTGGCAGGCGGCGGCGTAGTCCGGCGTGCAGATCTGGGCCACGGTGTAGAGGCCGTCCTGGACCACGGTGGTCTTGACGTTGTCCTTGTTGACGACGATCGGCGTGAGCAGGTTGGCGACCGCCTTGTGGTTGCTGCCGTTGGTCGCCGTCGTCGGCGCGATGGAGGCGGAGGGGGTCTGGCCGGCGGCCAGGGCGACGGCCATCTGGGCCGCGGCGTCGGCCTCCGGCTTGAACGGCTTGTAGACGGTCATGGTCTGGGTGCCGATCAGGATCCGCTGGATGGCGTCGAGCTGGGCGTCCTGGCCGGTGAGCGGGGTGTTGATCCCGGCCGCCTTCTGCGCGGTGGCGATACCGGCGGCCATGCCGTCGTTGGCGGAGTAGATGCCGACGACGTTGGCCGGGCCGATCGCGGTGATGCCCGCCGCGGCCTCCTGGTTGGCCAGGTTCGGGTCCCACTGCGGGGTGTCGTACTCCTTGCCGATCTTCAGCTTGCCGTCGATCGCGCTGTGCGCGCCGGCCTTGAAGTCGGCCGCGTTGGGGTCGGTGGGCGAGCCGTTGATCATGATGATCTGGCCGGCGTTGGCCTTGTCGCCCACCGCCGCCACCAGGGCCTGGCCCTGCAGCTGACCGACCTTGTGGTTGTTGAAGGAGACGTACGCGTCGATCGGGCCCTGGGCCAGGCGGTCGTAGGCGAGCACCTTGACGCCGGCGTCGTGGGCCTTCTGGACGGAGGACTGGATCGACTTGGAGTCCACCGGGTCCAGGATCAGCACCTTGCTGCCCTTGGTGAGGGCGGTGTCCACCTGGGTCTGCTGGACCGTCGCGTCCTGGTTGGCGTTGTAGTAGTCGATCTGGGCGTCCGGCGCGAGCTCCTTGATCTTCTGCTCGATCAGCGGGCGGTCGAACTGCTCGTAGCGGGTGGTCTTGGTCTCCGGCAGCAGCAGGGCGATCCGGACGGCCCCCACGGACGCGCTGCCGCTCCCGGCTGCCGCGGTGCCCGAGGAGCCGCCTCCTGACGACTGCTTGGCACTGCCACAGGACGCCATGCCGAGGCCGAGGGAAACCACGGCGGTGACCGCGAGGACGCGGCGAAGCCCGATGCTCATGAAGATGCCTCTCCGGTTGGGTCCACCCCCTTCTCCTCTCCGAGTCTGGGAAGCATGTGCCGAGCCCACGAATCCGGTGGTCCGAACGGGTAGCCGGGGAGGCGGCTGGACTCGCGCCCGATCGACCGTCTACATTTCTGTAGACGTCGGAGGCGTACGGCATCACCCCCCGGACAGCCGTGCGCCTCCGACCTCTCCGCATCCCCACAGCCGGGCGTCCCCGTGGCCCGGCGGGCCGCCCTCCTGCCGGGTCAGCCCCGCTCGTCCACCACCCGCTTGATCTTCCCGACCGAGCGCTCCAGGGTGTACGGCTCGACCACCTCGACCGCGACCGTCACGCCGATCCCGTCCTTCACCGCGCGGACGATCGCCTCCCGCGCCGCGTCCCGCTGCTCGGCGGGCGCGTCGGGCCGCGCCTCGACCCGGACGGTCATCCGGTCCAGCCGCCCCTCCCGGGTGAGCCGCAGCTGGAAGTGCGGCGCGACGGCCGGGGTGCGCAGCAGGATCTCCTCGATCTGGGTCGGGAAGAGGTTCACCCCGCGCAGGATGATCATGTCGTCGCTGCGGCCGGTGACCTTCTCCATCCGCCGGAAGGCCGGACGCGCGGTGCCGGGCAGCAGACGGCTGAGGTCGCGGGTGCGGTAGCGGATGACGGGCAGCGCCTCCTTGGTGAGCGAGGTGAAGACCAGCTCACCGACCTCGCCCCCGGGCAGCACCTCGTCGGTGAACGGGTCGACGACCTCCGGGTAGAAGTGGTCCTCCCAGATGTGCAGCCCGTCCTTGGTCTCCACGCACTCCTGGGCGACGCCCGGGCCGACCACCTCGGACAGGCCGTAGATGTCGACGGCGTGCAGGTCCAGCCGCTCCTCGATCTCGCGCCGCATCTCCTCCGTCCAGGGCTCGGCTCCGAAGATGCCCACCCTGAGCGAGGTTCCGCGCGGGTCGATGCCCTGCTTCTCGAACTCGTCCAGAAGGGTGAGCAGGTAGGACGGGGTGACCATGATGATCTCGGGCTCGAAGTCCTGGATCAGCTGCACCTGCCGGGCCGTCATGCCGCCGGAGGCGGGGATGACGGTGCAGCCGGCCCGCTCGGCGCCGTAGTGCGCGCCGAGGCCGCCGGTGAACAGGCCGTAGCCGTAGGCGATGTGCACCTTGTGGCCGGGCCGGCCGCCCGCCGCGCGGATCGAGCGGGCGACCACGTCGGCCCACATGGAGAGGTCGTTCTCGGTGTAGCCGACCACGGTCGGCCGGCCGGTGGTGCCGCTGGAGGCGTGGATCCGGCGGACCTGCTCCATCGGGACGGCGAACATGCCGAACGGGTAGCCCTCGCGCAGGTCGGCCTTGGTGGTGAAGGGGAAGCGGGCGAGGTCCGCCAGCGTGCGGCAGTCCTCGGGGTGCACCCCGGCCGCGTCGAACTTGCGGCGGTAGAGCTCGACGCTGTCGTACGCGTGCCGCAGGGTGGCCCGCAGCCGGGTGAGCTGGTGGGCGCGCAGCTCGTCCACGCCCATCCGCTCGCCGGCGTCCAGGAGCCCGGGCGGGATCGGCTCGCCGAGGTGTCGGCGCGGGACGGGTGCGGTGCCGCTCATCGTCGCTCCTTCGCTGATCGGCAGCCCCGGAGCCGTCGCCCTGCCGATCCGCGCCGCGGAGCGATCCGGGATCGCCGACCGATCGGGAGGTGCCGGACCGGTCCGGGATCGCCCGACCCGGGGATGCCTACCGGTCGTTCGGCCAGGCGTCGCAGTCAGGGCCAGTAATCCAGTACCCGAACCGACTGTCAAGGGATCACGCAGCACTTCCGGAATGCGAAGTTCCGACACCTTCGCGCCGACTTCGTCCCACCCCCTTGGCTGGCCGATATGAAAATCATTACCGAAGTTTGACCCATGGGCGCCCTCCCCCGCCCCAGCCGCATGGTTCAGTGGTTCGGTTTCGCCCCCGCACCCGAAAGTGATCACCGTGCCCACCACTCCTGCCCTGGTCAGCGCGCTGCGCGAGCTCGGCGACCGGCCCGCCGTCGTCGTCGCCGGACGCGCGATCAGCGGCATCGGCCTGCTGCTCGGCGTCTCCCCGCCGGGCGGCCTGCCACGGGCGCTCGCCCAGCGCGTCGCCGAGCACGCCGCACTGGCACCCTCCGCCGCCCGCGCCGCCGAACAGCGGCTGCGCTACTGGGCCGGCGTCCTCGGCCCGCCGCCCATCCGCCACACCCTGCTGCACCCCGTCACCGACCTCGCCGTCGACCTCGCCCTCGCCACCCTCCTCGCCGGCGGCACCGTCCACTGCGGCGACCCCGAGCAGCCGCCGGAGGACCAGCTCGCCGCCGTCGCCGCCAACCGCACCACCCACCTCAGCCTGCCCTCCGCCCTGCTCTGGCGCCTCAGCCGACTGCCCGGCCCCGCCGCCCGGGACGTGAACCTCGACGCACTGCGCCTCGTCCTGCACGTCGGCCCCGAACCCCGCCAGGAGGACGTGTACGCCGCCGTCGACGCGCTCGGCGCCGTCCTCGCCCACGTCCGCGCCCCCGACAGCAACACCGAAGCCGCCGACCGCCGACTGCGCGCCGCCACCGACGCGGCCACCGCCGCCGCCTGGAAGCACAGCATCGGCATCACCGCCGAACAGGTCCGCGAGTTCGGCACCCACCTCGACCGGGCCGTCCTCCACGCCCTGCTGCTCACCCTCCAGCAGGCCGGCGTCCTCACCGACCCCGAACGCGGCCACCCCGAGGCCGAACTGCTGGCCACCGCCATGGTCACCCCCGCCCAACGCCCCCGGGTCTCCCGCTGGCTCGCCGCGCTCGCCCGGCACGGCCTGATCACCCGTCACGACGGCGGCGCCCAGGGCGCGGTCTACCGCGGCGGCCCCGGACTCACCGCCGCCGAGGTCCGGGAGACCTGGCGACCGGTCGTCGAGACCTGGGCCGACGGGCTCGGCCCCGCCGCCGCCCTGGACCGGGTACGGCGCGGCGCCCTGCGACTGCCCCGGCTGATCAGCGGCGAGGAACCACCCCGCCCGGCCACCGCCCCGGTCCGCCGGGCCGCCGCCCGCGGCTACCTCGCCACCGCCCTCGGCACCCTCGTCCGCGGCACCGCCGAAGCCCACGCCGGCCCGGCGCCGCTGCGCGTCCTCGAACTCGACCTCGACCTGGACGGCGCCGAGACGGTCGTCGCCCGCGCCCTCGCCGCCCGGCCCCGGCCCGACGCCGAACACCACGTCACCCCCGACGGCGGCCGCTACGACGTCGTCGTCGCCGGCGCGACCCGGCCGCCGGAGGACGAAGTCCCGGCGCTGGTCCGCCTGCTCGCGCCCGGCGGCCGGCTCCTGCTGCTCGCGCCCACCGCCGAACACCTCGACCTGCTGATCACCGGCGACCCGCAGGCCGCCACCGCCCGGCCGGCGGAGCACTGGCAGACGGCCCTCACGGCGGCCGGCTGCCCGACCGTCCACGCGCTGCCGGAGGACGGGCACCCGATGGGGCTGCTGGGGCAGCGGCTGTTCGTGGCCCGGGTGGACTGAGCGCCTGTGGACCGAGCGCCTGTGGACCGAGCGCCGGTGGACCGAGCGCCGGTGGACCGAGCGCCGGTGGACTGAGCGCGGACGGGTGCGTGAAGGCGGGGCGCGCTCGCGGTGTCGCGGCTACAGTCAGGACTCATGACGGCTTCCGCTCACCCGGCCCGGCCCGCCCGCGACCCGCTCCGGTCCGTTGATTCGGTCCGTTCCGTCGGCTCGATCGGCTCCATCGGCTCGGCCGGATCCGTCGGCTCGATCGGTTCCCTCGGATCGATCGGCTCCATCGGCTCCCTCGGCTCTCTCGGTTCCATCGGGTCCCTCGGCTCCCTCGGCTCCATCGGCTCGATCGGGTCGGTGTTGTCGATCGGCTCCGTCGGGTCGGTCCTCTCCATCGGCTCCGTCGGCTCGGTGCTGTCGATCGGCGCCATCGGGTCCGTCCTCGGGTCCGTCTTCGGCTCGGTCCTCGGCTCGCGGCTCCCGGCGCGTTCCCGCTGGTCGGCGCGGTCCCGGCGGGCCGGGCGCGGGCCGTCCTCGGCGGGCCGCTGAACCCGGCGTCACACACCGCCACCCGATCCGTACCATTTCGATACCGAAGCCTGGGTGAGCTGCGAGGATCCTCGCCGCCCGGGCCGCTCCCCCGGTAGGCTCCGCTTGTCCTCCGGCCCCCGCGCAGGCGGCCCCGTGCCGCCGTGCCGCGTTCCGGGGACACACCCCCGCGGGCCATTCGGTGGGCACCGCGCACTCGACACCGCGCGCCAGGGCAGTCGCGCGAACGGCGAAGGGCATCGCATTGGCGGATCGGCTCACCGGAGGAGACTCCTCGCTGCTGCGGCGGATCAACGCGGCGGTCACGCTCCGGGCGCTGCGGAACGGCCACTCCGTGACCCTCACTCAGCTCGTCGGCGAGACCGGGCTGTCCCGGCCGACCGTCGAGGGCGTGATCGAGGGTCTGGTCGAGACCGGACTGGTCGCCGAGGTCGAGCAGCCCAGGGAGGACGGCCAGCCCGGCACCGGCCGCCGCGGCCGCCCGGCCCGCTGGTTCCGCTTCCGCGCCGAGGCCGGACACATCCTCGGCATCGAGATCGGCGTGCACGACGTCCGGGTCATCCTGGCCGACCTCACCGGCGAGGTGGTGGGCAGTCACTTCAAGCCGGTCGACGAGACCCTGGAGGCCGAGGACCGGCTCACCGCCGTCCGCACCGCTGTCGCCGAGGTGCTGCGCAAGGCCGGCATCTCCCGCGACAACCTCTGGGCCGTCGGCATCGGCACCCCCGGCATCGTGGACCGCGAGGGCACCGTCCGGCTCGGCACCGCCATGCCCGGCTGGACCGGCCTCGACCTCGGCGCGCGGCTGCGGCGCTCCTTCCGCTGCCCGGTCCTGATCGAGAACGACGCCAATCTCGCCGCCATCGCCGAGCACTGGCAGGGCGCGGCACTCGGCGCCGACGACGTCGTCTTCGTCATGGCCGGCCTGAGCCCGGGCGCCGGCTCCCTCATCAACGGCAGGCTGCACCGCGGCTTCGGCGGCGCGGCCGGCGAGATCGGCGCCCTGCACCTGCTCGGCCAGGAGGTCACCCCCGAGCGCCTGCTGTCCACCACCGGCAAGCCGCTCAACCCGCTGGACGAAGCCGCGGTCGCCCGCGTCCTGCGGCTGGCCCGGGAGGGCGACGAGGTCGCGAAGGTCGCCATGGACCGCTTCCTCACCCGCCTCGTCCAGGGCGTCGCCGCGCTCGTCCTGGCCATCGACCCGCAGCTGGTGGTCATCGGCGGCTGGGCGGCCGGCCTCGACGGCGTCCTGGACCCCCTGCGCGAGCGGCTCGCCCAGTTCACGCTGCGCGCGCCCGAGGTCGCCCTGGCCGCCCTCGGCTCGGAGGTCGTGGCGATGGGCGCCCTGCGCGTCGCCCTCGACCACGTCGAGGAGCAGCTCTTCGCCGTGGACCCGCCCCGGGTCTGAGGCCCACCGGGGACGTCCAAGCGCTCGGCCCCGGACGTGCCCGGACGGCAGAGGCCCGGACGGCAGAAGCCCGGACGGCAGAAGCCCGGACGCCGGTCGGCGTCCGGGCCTCGGCCTGAGGGTTTCCGGCAGATGGTTCAGGGGCGCCGCCTCTTGAGGTGGGACCTCGTCCTGAGGTGGGACCTCGGCAGGCGCTGCCTCAGGAGGCGCTACGGACCTCGGTGGTCGCGGCGGCCGGGGAGACCGGGGTGACCTCGACCAGTCCGGCCTCGCCGAAGGTCAGCTTGCAGGTGTCCGCCCGGTAGGTGGAGACGGCCACCGCGACGAGGCGGCCGGCCGAGCCGTACTGGGTGGTCATGACCAGGACCGGGGAGCCGGGCGGACGCTCCAGCAGCGCGGCCTCCTCGGCCTCGGCGACGCCGAGTTCGACCGCGCGGGACTCGCCGTCGACCTCCAGGCGCTCCAGCTGGCGCAGCACCGAACGGGCGCGGTCGCTCTCGGCACGGAAGCCGGGCAGGTGCGGCAGGGCGGCGGCCGGGACGTGCAGCGACTCGGTGGCCATCGCGCGGCCCTCCACCATGCGGACCCGGCGGACGGTGTGCACGGTGGCGCCCTCGGCGATGCCGAGGCTCTTGGCCAGCTGCGGGGTGGCGGGGGCGGTGGTGCAGTCGATCGTCCGCCAGGACTGGCTGCGGGCGGCGCCGGGCCAGCCCTCGTCCTGTCGGCTGACCGGGACGCCGACCCGGGGGGCGGCGATCAGGGTGCCGATGCCCCGGCGGCGCACCAGACGGCCCTCCAGCTCCAGCTGGTCGAGCGCCTGGCGCAGCGTGGCCCGCGCCACGCCGAAGCGGGCGGAGAGCTCGCGCTCGTTGGGCAGGATCTGCCCGGTGGAGAACTCCGAGTCGATGGCCCGCAGCAGCACCGTACGCAGGTGCCAGTACTTCGGCTCCGGCACCGCCGAGAGCTGTCCGGTAGTCCCCACCGCGTCCTCCACCTGTTTGTTCTGTCCGCCCTGCGACAAGAAGGGCGGATCCGGGCCCGCTGCCCGCTGTTGCGGCAGGTGGGAGAGCGAGCCTTTATCCGTCCTTCTTTATTAAAGGTCCTTGCAGTAAGCGACCCTAGGGTCTCGTTCCGGAGATGGTCAAGACCAATGGCGCGGCTTGATGCGACTGTCGCACATATTCATGCCGCGTTCACGACAGCTCATGTCAGCCACTGCCACAACCGCCCCGCACCGCCCCGCGGACCACCGCGCAACCCCCGACCGCCGCGCGTCACGATTCGGGTCGGGTACACCCAGTCGGTAGGCTGCCCGGGTGATCGTGGTGACGAGTGTGAACGTGAACGGAATCCGGGCGGCGGCCAAGAAGGGCTTCGTCGAATGGCTGGCCGGCACCGAGGCGGACGTCATCTGCCTGCAGGAGGTGCGCTCCGAACCGGAGCAGCTGCCCGTGGAGCTGCGCGACCTCGACGGCTGGCACGCCGTCTGGGCCCCCTCCGTCGCCAAGGGCCGCGCCGGCGTCGCCGTCCTTTCCCGGACGGAGCCGCAGCGCACCGCCGTCGGATTCGGATCGGCCGAATTCGACAATTCGGGCAGGTACCTCGAAATCGACCTCCCCGGCCTCACCGTCGCCAGCCTCTACCTCCCCTCCGGCGAAGTCGGCACCGAACGCCAGGACGAGAAGGAACGCTTCATGGCGGAATTCCTCGTCCACCTCACCGCCCTGCGCACCCGCGCCGCCGCCGACGGCCGCGAAGTCGTCGTCTGCGGCGACTGGAACATCGCGCACCGCCCCGAGGACCTCAAGAACTGGAAGGCCAACCAGAAGTCCGCCGGCTTCCTCCCCGAGGAACGCGCCTGGCTCTCCCGCGTCTACGACGAAGCCGGCTACGTCGACGTCGTCCGCGCCCTCCACCCCGACCGCACCGGCCCCTACACCTGGTGGTCCTACCGCGGCCGCGCCTTCGACAACGACTCCGGCTGGCGCATCGACCTAGTTGTCATAACTCCGGGCATTGCGGACAAATGCATCGAGGCCTACGTCGAGCGCGCCGCCTCCCACGTGGAACGGTGGTCCGACCACGCACCCGTCACCGCAGTGTTCAACCTCGGCGATAACTAACCTACAGGCACCAGCAGTTGAGCAGAACTCAGAGGCACCCCAGGCCTGAAGTACCCCCGAGCTCAGGCCCATTCGCACCAGTAAACGAGGCCTGCGATCTCGCCCGAACCCAGTTTGACAAGTCGATTCGTCTCACGGCTCCCCGCCACGGGAGTCGCAACCACTGACCAGCGGGAGGGCTTTGTGGTACCAGCACGGGATCGGCCGGGATGGCATTCCAAATCCCCGCTGGCGTACTCTCGCATGCGAGAGTACGCCAGCGGGGAACGCATCGGCTTCAAGTCACCACATCAGTACTGAACTTCTCGTCAGCGCCTGGGAGAGCGAGGGGGCGACCTCACGACGCCTATCGCCAGCCTGGCGCCAGGCCCCCGCATGCGGATCGTAATCCCAGATGGGTAGCCGATACATTCCCATCGGAGCTACCCCGAGAATGCGGGGGTTGCTACCACGCGGTGCCTCACCACACCGGCGCCGCCGCATCGGCCCCGCGCTCCCGGGGGTGCTCCCGCCGGGAATTACCCCCGAACCCCCTTTGCTGATGCGCCGGCCGCAAAGGGCTCCACACCGTTGGCGATTGTCCACCTGGTCGCGGTACTCAGGGATCGTGACGGCGATGCCCCAGAGCCGCAGCAGGTGGCAGATCACTCGACTCGCGTAGGCCTTGTCGCCCAGCAGGCGCTCCGGTGCCATGCGCGGCCCGTGCCTGCGCGCGGGACACGAACCCCGCCGCTCTCAGTCATCTTCGAACATGCTTGCCTGAAGCGAGGCCTCCGATCGCTGACGCGGAATCTGGCCTTCGAGCACGTGAACCTCAGAGGGTAGACCAGCCAACCGGACTTGCACCTGTCCAACCAGGCCCAATCTGCACGCCGGGCACCAGAAGTCGTTCACGACAAATAGCCACTGATCGGCAACGTCACCCTCCTCCTCTCGCGCCACTTTCTGCAGGTAAGAGCCGTCGAGCAAGCCAGGGTTTCCGCAGGCCGGGCATACGTGCGTTCGATGTTGCGGCGCGCGAGCTGTTGTCAGCTCCGCTCTGACCACGGACTCCTCGATTGCGGCATCACTCAACCCCTCGAAGATTTCACTCGTGTACACGATTCGCATCCTCACGTCCTCGCGGAGCTTGAGTTCTTCACCCCCCTTGACTTCAACTGCCGCTTCGAAGTACGGGCCCCAGTGGTCAATCGGGGCGATCCCGAGGTCCGCGAGGAGAGCATCAACGATTCGGACAAACGTTCCACCGAGGACTACCGGATCGACTTCCTCACCACCTCCGTGGACCGCAGAATTACGCGCGACCGCAAAGCTTTCGACGTCCCGCCCGTCGAAGTGACCTGCAGCAACACCGAGGTCCATAAGGCGCTTGAGGCCAACCTCGACCCCCACGGTATACAATCTGCTCGCTCTTCCCAGCGTGGCGGTTGGCTGGAAGCCTGCGAGCAGCATGAGCGACTTCCAGGCGTGGTCCTTGTTGGCGAAGTCAACCAAGAAGGCGGGGTTGCGAACCAACAGTGCGGCCTTCACGAGACGTTCAACACCAAGCCCAGCATGGAGCGCGAGCCCTTCCGGCTCCCTCCCCTCCAAGGACTGCATCGCCTTGAAGCAGTGCCGCCATCCATCGGAGACAAGCTCATCCCGTGTGAATCCCCGCACGGATCTTCCCTTCCTTGATCCCGCGACAAACCGGACAGATTCCTGGGCCCCGAGCCCGGTTCGTCCTCCCCTAGTCCCCGGCGGTCGTTGCTATTTCGACAGCTACACCGAGAGCTGCCTCGGCAAGATCCAGCCGGCGCATCAGCCAGCTGGCCAGCACCAGGGTTTCTGCCGCCTCCGCAAACTCGTCTGACTCGTCCGGGCCGTGGGCTCGGGTGTTCCGAAGCGCCTGCATCACGCCGCTGAAGATCGCGGCCATGCCGCGCTGCTCACTCACCAGGTTCGCGTCCGTCGATCGCGTGACCGTGATCCTCACCTTCGGGGGGCTGAGAGCATCGCCCATCAGCTGATGGCCGTTGCTCGTCAGCCCAGTCAGCTTCTGGACGCGATGCTCAACTGCTCTGTAGGCAGCCAGCACCGCATCGGCGTACTCGCCGTTCTCGATCCGTCGCGCAGCGACGGCCGTGATCTCCGAGTGCAGGACGCAGGTGAAGGCGAGATCAGGAATCGGCGCAGGTTCGGGCTGAGCCGCCTTGGGGCTGATGGCCTCTTCGACCGTCACGGCCTCCGGGCGGCCAATGAGCTGCTGGCGCAGCTTCCAGTACCCGCGCAGGTCGTCGGGGCCGAGCCCCACATACTTCCTAACCTTCTTGCCGAAGGACAGCTCCCAGCCTTCCAGGCCGTCACCCCGGGCGAGTCCCGACGACCAGGGCTCGGAGACGGCGGCGTACGCAGCGAGCGCCAGCTGACGCCGGTCGATGGTCCGCGGGTCGCGGCCAGCCACGAAGGTTTCGTAGTCGATGGTGGGCCGGGCTCCCGGTGATGAGTCCGGTCCAGGTACCCAGGCGCGCTCAATCTCGACCGCCAGCTGGAGGAGCAGGAGCATACCCTTGAGAGCGAGGCCAGCCTCGGCGCAGTTCGCCAGGCCAGCGGCGGTGAGCTGGACCTGCTGATGGTCCTGCGGCGCGATGTGCATTCCCGCGTCGATGCCCCATACCAGGTCGGGCGGCAGCTGCTGGATCGCCTTCTCCGCGTCAATGCCCTTCCGGTACAGGGCACGCTCCACGTCATCGAAGGTCGGCCATTCCCCATCCTCAGAGAACCAATCCCAGACCGTCTCCAGAAGCTCGTACCCCTCATCGCCCTCTGGGCATGGCAGACCGTCCGGAGCCATAATGCGCATGTTCCCACCCTGTCGGTCGTCCCTTTCTGGGACGGCAGGCTACCCGCCTGCGGGGCCCTGCGCACCGGGAATCATCGGCAGCTGCACGGCTAGCTAGCCCCGGCTAGCCGCTTCGCCCATGGCGTCGACACCACACCCGCCAAGACGCCCCTGAGCCGATGATCGAAGGCCAGGCTGGCGCGAAGGCAACCCGTACTCCCGAGCACGCCTTCGTCGCAGCCGAGTCGGCGGCCCGGTGAGTCAGATCCTTCACGATGACCCGCTCGACGTCCGCGTCGGTGATCTTCCGCGGGACGCCGGGGCGGGGGTCGTCGCTCAGGCCGTCCAGGCCCCGGTCGATGAAGCGGCGACGCCAGGTGCGGACCGTGTCCGGCGCGACAGCCAGCCGCCGTGGGACGTCCATGATGGAGTGCCCCTCGGCGCACTCCAGGACGATCCGCGACCTCAACGCCAGTGCCTGGGCGGTCGAACGACGACGCACCCAGGACTGCAGCACCTCCCGCTGACCATCGGTGACCGACAACGGCGGGATCTTCGGACCAGGACGACTCACACCCAACTAACGCCGAATCTCCGACTCAGGTCACTAGGTGAGGGGTTGCCGACCCGGCTGGTCAGCGCCGGAATACGCACAGCCAGTCAGTGGCCGGCAGGTCGAGGGCGATCAGGATACGGGCGAACAGCGCCGCGATGAGAGTTACGACGAGCAGGACCACCAGTTCCGGCACCTGGAAGTGTGCCAGTGCGACGACGATGGCGAGCAGGGCGAGGACCATGGATGCCTGGACCGTGACCGCCAGGACGGTGCGGCGGCGTGGAGAGTGTGACGGGTGCCATTCCGACTCGGGCTGCAAGATGGCGGGGTCGATGACCAGGACCGGGTGCAGTTCGCTTTCGTGGGGCTTGGTGGCCTGGGTGAGGATGGAGGCGCACAGGTGGGCGATGCGGTCCTTGCTGGCCTGCGGCTGCCGAAGCAGCCTGGCGCGTGCTCCCTTGAGGTTGGCGGCCAGGTCCGTTGAAACGGTGAGGATCCTCTCGCGTGTGTACGGGTCGGTGCGCGCCGAGAGAGCCCGGGCCTGGGTGAGGGCGGCTTGGCACAGGGTGCTGATGGAGGCGGACAGCGCGTTGCTGACGCCTTGGTGGTGGTGGGAGCGGCGGGTCACCTCCGGTCCTGTACCGAGGAGTTCGACCACCTCCATGGCCGCCCGGGTCGTGGACGCGAAGACGGTGCCGCGTGCGGTGATGCGGGCGTCGGCGATGGCCAGTGCCGTGGTGGTGAGGAGCATGATGTAGAGGAGGCTGGCCTCTTGTCCGGCGAGGTCGGCTGCGGCCATCGCGGCGAAGATCAGCGCGGCCGGTACTGCCCAGGTCAGTAGGACACCGGCCTTGTGGGTCGCGAAGGCCTTGGACCGCTCCGCCATCGCATCGCACCTGGGCAGCTCACCGGCTGGGATACCGTGCAGCCGCAGGATGGTCCGGACGCGGTGCGCGCTCTCCAACTGCCCGCTCAAGATGCGAGATTGCAGCGGCGGGAGGTGCTGCAGCACCCGGCCGGGGCGCCGGGCGGAGCAGAGCGAGGCAACGGCGATGAACGTCACAGTGAAGAGGACCCACAGCAGCCACGCGGTGAATACGGCTGTCAGAACTGTCATGGCCGCAACTGCATCATGTGCCTGTGACACGCGCCCGGGGGGTGGCTTCGCCGTGCGTGAGGGGCCCTTGTGCCGGTCGCCGCCGCCGTCGTAGTCGTAGTCGTAGTCGGCGCAGAGTATGAGCCACAATGGCGCGGTGGACTACGACCTGAGCCGCCTGGGCAGCCGGGAGTTCGAGCATCTCGTGCAGAGCCTGGCCAAGTGCGTGCTCGGACCCGGAGCTCGCGTGTTCGGGGACGGCCCCGACGGCGGCCGGGAAATCTCCTTCCACGGCCCGGTCCCCTACCCTCACCGCGGGCAGGAGTGGGACGGGTACGGGGTCGTGCAGGCGAAGTACCGCCAGGTGCCAGCTGCCCGTCCCTCAGACGGCGCGTGGCTGCAGCGGGAGATCCGCAAGGAGCTCGAAGACTGGGCGTCGGCGGGCTCCAAGCGTGGCGCAGTACCGGAGTTCATCGTCTTCGCCACCAACGTGCGGCTGAGCGCCGCTGCCGGGAGCGGCGGGATCGACCGCATCGAGCGGTTCATCGCCGGTGAGGCCTTCAGACGGGGAATCGCCCTCAAGGGCTGGGCTGTGTGGCACAGGGACGAGATCTGCCGCTTCCTCGACACCCATCCCCAGGTACGTCAGAGCTACCTCGCCTTCATGACAGCCAGTGATGTCATCGCCCAGCTCGTGGGCCGGGATTCCTCGCATGCCTTCCCGGCCGATGTGGCAGCCGTGATGCGTGCCCATGCCGCGGGCGAGCTCATCGCCGACCAGTGGCTGCGTCTGGGCCAGGCCGGCGCCGAACCCAGCGCCGGGAGGATCGGCCTCGGCCCGGTGGCGGTCGACTTGAACGCCGCGCGCGAAGCAGGTCCTGATGGTCCGCGGACGGTCCTGGCAGGGCAGCATGTGATCGAACGCGGGGACAGCGTCCTGCGCCCCTCCCGGCAGCCAGCCGTAAGCCGGCCGCACATCCTGCTGCTCGGCGGGCCCGGGCAAGGCAAGACCACCCTCGGCCAGCTGGTCTGCCAGGCCTACCGGGCAGCGATGTTCGACGAGGACGACCGGCTGCTGACCGCCCAGGTGCGGGATGTGCTGCACGCAATGCGCCGCGACCTCGCGGAGATGGGATTTCGAGCGCCGCGCTGCCACCGCTGGCCGCTGCGGGTCGCCCTGCACGCCTACGCCCAAGCCCTCGCTGAGCAGGACTTACCCAGCCTGCTGCAGTTCCTGGCCCGTCAGATGAGTCTGCGAACCAGCGGCGTCACCGAAGACGCGCTCAGGCACTGGCTGCAGACCTGGCCATGGCTGCTGGTCCTGGACGGCCTGGACGAGGTCGCCCGGCCCGCCCGGGAGGCCGTCCTACGGGGCATCGAGGAGTTCCTGTCCCTGGCCCGCTCCCTCGACGCCGACCTGCTGGTGGTCGCTACCACCCGGCCCCAGGACTACCGCGGCGAGTTCCACCCCGGGGACTACGAGCCGCTGACCCTCACCGACATGAACCCCGAGGAGGCGCTGCACTACGCCGGCCGGCTCGCCCAGGCACGTCACCGCAGCGACCCTGACATGCACGCGACGGTAATAGATAGGACGAAGGCCGCCGCGGGCAACCCGATGACCTGGCACCTCATGCGCTCCCCGCTCCAGGTGACGATCATGAGCCTGCTGGTGGAAAAGCGGCTGCGGATGCCGCAGAACCGCTACGAACTCTTCGACGCCTACTACGCCACCATCTACGCCCGCGAGGCCGACAAACCCGGGCCCACGGGAGAGCTCGTGGCCGAGAACCAGATCCACATCGACTGGCTGCATCAGTACGCGGGGCTCACCATCCAGACGGACGAAGTCGTCACCGAGCCGGCCGACATCCTCACCATGCCGCTGAGCGACCTCCGGGACCGTCTGCGTTCCCGGCTGCTGGAGGAGACCGAGGACCCGCTACGCGCCGACGCCCTGTCAGCCGCCCTCACCGACGCGGCCACCGAGCGCCTGGTCCTACTCGTCTCCCCGCAGGACGACGCCGTCGGTTTCGAAGTCAAGAGCCTCCAGGAGTACTGCGCCGCCCGGGCCCTCCTGTCCGGGCCTGACACCCAGATCGTTCCCCGCCTCAGCTACCTCGCCACCGACAAGGCCTGGTATCAGACCTGGCTGCTCGCCGCAGCAGGCCTGTTCACCACCCGCCCGCACCTGCGCGACAAGCTGCTCACCGTGCTCCGCGACCTGGATGGGAACAGCCCGGCCCACACGCTGCTGCTTCCCGGCGCCCATCTGGCCCTCGCGATGCTGGACGAGGACCTCGCCCGCCGGTACCCCAGGTACCACATCCACCTCGCACAGCACGCGGCCGAACTCATCACCGCACCGAACGACTTCGCGTTCGACTACGCGCTGACCTTCCGACAGCCTTGGATGGCGCAGACCCTCGCCCAAGCCGCCGACCGCAGCGACCAGGTCCGCGAACGTCTGGTGAACACCGCCAGGACCGCGCTCGGCGGGCAAGGCCTGCGAGCTGTGTTCTGCCTGCGGACCCTTGCCCGCTGGGCCCGAACCGACGGATGCCTGCAGCCTGCGGCACTGCAGTTGCTGGACTCCGCGGCCCAGAGCATGAGCGGTGAGCACCTGGCCGCTGTCAAACTCTTCACCAGCAAGGTGCTGGGGAGCACCTCCGCCCCCATGCTTCCCCAGCACACCCCGGCAGCTACGGGCAGCACGACCACTCTCGCCGCCTTCCTGCCCGGCTCGGACATGGCCCCCGCACCAGGCCACGAAACCGGCGATGCTCAGGCCGCCCTGCGATGGGTCGTGAAGTGGGCAGCCGACATCCCGGTCACCAACGAGCTCGTCGACGACGTCACGGTCCCGCTCGCCGACCAGGACGCGCTGGACCACGGCCCACTCCTCACCGAGAGCATTTGGGAATGGGACATGCTGCCCCACGCCCAACGCCTCCTGGCCGAGGCAGCTATGGCGCAGCCACCGACAGGGTGGAGTATCGCCCAGGCGTTTCTCCATGCCCTGCACGACATCGCGTCCTGGGACTTCGCTCTGGGCCCGGTCACGGTGGCGGGCATCAACGACTGAACCGCATCCAGCCCACGCCCGCACCGCCCGCGGACCCCGCCGCCGCGCGACTGCGGCGACCGTTTGCGCCGTAGGCCAGTAAGCAACCGACGCTGCGCAGCCGCTCTGCGGCAAGCGAATCCGAGTCGGTCATAGTCCTGACCGCAGGGCCGCGTCAGGCGACAGGCGACAGGCGACAGGCGACAGGCGACAGGCGACAGGACAGATATGACCACTGCCCTGAGAAGCGATTCCCAAACCGGGGGACATGGCTGCCGCTCGAACTTCCGTGCGCATCAGGCTCGTTCGGGTGATCAGTCCGCGGCCGGCGCATAGAA
>NZ_JBEOUW010000050.1:0-67015 GCF_040303045.1 Kitasatospora sp. NPDC096140 | reverse complement strand
TGCAGGGGGGACCCTGTGGGAGAGTAGGACGCCGCCGAACAATCATTCCAAAGAACCCCTGATCCACTCGGATCAGGGGTTCTTTGCATTTCCGGTGACGTATCGTCAGTGCATGGACGATCAGACGGCAGTCACTGCGAACAACGTGCTCCACCCCGGGCAGCGCGACGGCGCCCTGCGTGTCCTGGCCGAGGCCCAGGCGGTGGACGGTCGGGCCGCCGTCTCGGAGCAGGGCCGGCTCCGGCTGCGTGCCGCGGAGAGCGCGCGCCCGGGGGTCACCCACTTCGTGGAGACCGAAGCCGGGACCGAAGCCGGGACCGAAGCCGGGACCGAAGCCGAACCCGGGGTCGTCCTCGGTTACGGCCAGCTGGAGATCCCGCAGGGCCCCGCCGCCGACCAGTCCGCCGCCCCCGCCGCCGAGCTGGTCGTCGACCCGGCCGCCCGCGGCCGCGGCCTGGCCCGCCCGCTGGTGGACGCCGTACTGGCCCAGGCCCACCGGGCGGGGCACGACGCGGTGGACTTCTGGGTGCACGGCGGGCACCCGGCGGCCCGGCACCTGGCCGGGTCGTACGGCGCCGAGCTGGTCCGCGAGCTGCGGCAGATGCGCCGCACCGGTCGGCAGGCCGAGGAGGTGGCGTTCCCCGCGGGCGTCGAGCTCCGCACCTTCCGTCCGGGGGAGGACGACGCCGAGTGGCTGCGGCTGAACGCGCTGGCCTTCTCCCACCACCCGGAGCAGGGCGCCTGGACCGAGCAGGACCTGGCGGAGCGGATCGCCGAGCCCTGGTTCGACCCGGCCGGCTTCTTCCTCGCCACCCGCGACGGCAAGGTGGTCGGCTTCCACTGGACCAAGGTGCACCCGGCCACCGTCACCGAGCCGGAGCGCGGCGAGGTGTACGTGGTCGGGGTGGACCCGGCGGAGCAGGGCAGCGGCCTCGGCCGCGCGCTGACCGCGGCGGGTCTGCGTCACCTGACCGGCTCCGGCCCGGACGAGCGAGGACTGGAAACCGTTCTCCTCTACGTCGACGCCGACAATCCGGCCGCCGTGCGGGTATATGAACGACTGGGATTCACCGTTCACGAGGTGGACCTCATGTACCGAGCCCGGTACCAGGAGCAGAACCGGTCGGCCTGACCCCCTCACCCCACGGTCCGGCCGCCTCCCGGAGGTGGTGAAGTCGGCCCGGAGCGGTCGCGGGCGGAGTGGCCGGAACGGCAACGGCCCTTGCCCCGACCGACTCAGCTTTCCTCCTGGCCATGCGGTGTTTACCGTGGATTCAATTGCTGCCGCGAAGATCACAGGATGAAGTCCGTAGTGTCTCGCTCGTGCAGAGTCGACCGCCCCACGGCGGCCGGTCCTGTACGGACCGCGCCCGGCGGATGGGCGCTGTTCCCGGGATCGCCCCGGGGCGAGGGCGACGGCCCGCAGAGCCATTCGCGTCCGGACGCCGTCCTGCTGCTGGAGGAGCTGGAGCCCATGAGCATCCCCCGCCCCGTCTCTGCCGCGCTGTCGCCGACGGCCCGGATGTCCAGTGCGCTGGGCATCCCGCCCGAGCTGCCGGCCACGGACGAGCAGGAGTTCGAAGCGTTGCCGCAGGGCCGCTTCCTCGACCGCGAGCGGAGCTGGCTCGCGTTCAACGAGCGCGTCCTCGAACTCGCCGAGGACCCGGGGATCCCGCTGCTGGAACGGGCCAAGTTCCTGGCGATCTTCGCCAGCAACCTGGACGAGTTCTTCATGGTCCGGGTGGCCGGCCTCAAGCGCCGCATCGCCACCGGCGTCGCCCAGCGCAGCGCGTCCGGCCTCCAGCCGCGTGAGGTGCTCGACCTGATCTGGACCCGCTCCCGCGAGCTCATGGCCCGGCACGCCGCGGCCTTCCAGCAGGAGGTCCTGCCGGACCTCGCCACCGAGGGCATCGAGGTGGTCCGCTGGTCGGAGTTGGCCGAGAAGGAGCAGGCGCGGCTGCACACGCTCTTCCGGCAGAAGATCTTCCCCGTCCTGACCCCCCTGGCCGTCGACCCGGCGCACCCCTTCCCGTACATATCGGGACTCTCGCTCAACCTGGCCGTCGTGGTGCGCAACCCGGTCTCCGGGCACAAGCACTTCGCCCGGGTGAAGGTGCCGCAGTCGCTGGCGCGCTTCCTGGAGGCCTCGCCCCAGCGGTACGTCCCGCTGGAGGACGTGATGGGTGCGCACCTGGAGGAGCTCTTCCCCGGGATGGAGGTGCTGGCCCACCACGCCTTCCGCGTCACCCGCAACGAGGACCTGGAGGTGGAGGAGGACGACACCGAGAACATCCTCAAGGCCCTGGAGAAGGAGCTGATGCGGCGGCGCTTCGGCCCGCCGGTGCGGCTGGAGGTCGAGGAGTCGATCGACCCCTACATCCTGGACCTGCTGGTGCGGGAGCTGAACATCACCGAGGCGGAGGTCTTCCCGCTGCCCGGGCCGCTGGACCTCACCGGGCTGTTCGGGATCGCCGAGCTGGACCGGCCGGAGCTGAAGTACCCGAAGTTCGTGGCGGGCACGGCCCGCGGCCTGACCGACGTCGAGTCGGCCTCCCAGCCGGACATCTTCGCCGCGATGCGCGAGCGGGACGTCCTGCTGCACCACCCGTACGACAGCTTCTCCACCTCGGTGCAGGCCTTCCTGGAGCAGGCCGCCGCCGATCCCGACGTCCTGGCGATCAAGCAGACGCTGTACCGGACCTCCGGCGACTCGCCCATCGTGGACGCGCTCATCGACGCGGCCGAGTCCGGCAAGCAGGTGCTGGTCCTGGTCGAGATCAAGGCGCGCTTCGACGAGCAGGCCAACATCAAGTGGGCCCGCAAGCTGGAGGAATCCGGCTGCCACGTGGTCTACGGCCTGGTCGGGTTGAAGACGCACTGCAAGCTGTCGCTGGTGGTCCGCCAGGAGGGCGACACCCTGCGCCGCTACTCGCACGTGGGCACCGGCAACTACCACCCGAAGACGGCCCGGCTCTACGAGGACCTCGGCCTGCTGACCTCGGACCCGCAGGTCGGCGCCGACCTGTCGGACCTCTTCAACCGGCTCTCCGGATACTCGCGCCGCGAGTCCTACCGCCGTCTGCTGACCGCCCCGCGCGGCCTGCGCGACGGGCTGGTCGCGCGGATCCACAACGAGATCGCCCACCACAAGGCGGGCCGCCCGGCGTACGTGAAGCTCAAGGTCAACTCGATCGTCGACGAGGCCGTGATCGACGCGCTCTACCGGGCCTCGCAGGCCGGGGTGCCGGTGGACGTCTGGGTGCGCGGCATCTGCGCGATCCGCCCGGGCGTGCCGGGACTGAGCGAGAACGTCCGGGTCCGCAGCATCCTGGGGCGCTTCCTGGAGCACTCCCGGATCTTCGTGTTCGGCAACAACGGCGATCCGGAGGTCTGGATCGGCAGCGCCGACATGATGCACCGCAACCTGGACCGCCGGATCGAGGCGCTGCTGCGGATCACCGATCCGGCGCACCGCGCCGAGCTGTCCGGGCTGATCGACCTCGGGGTGTCGGACGAGACCGAGTCCTGGCACCTGGGGCCGGACGGCACCTGGACCCGGCACTCGCAGGACGCCGAGGGCCGACAGCTGCGGCACATCCAGGACCTCCTGATCGATTCGCGCCAGCGCCGCCGGGCCGCCACCACGCGCTGACGCGTCCACTGATGCGAAGCTGCCGGAACGGCGGGCCCTGGAGACTCCCGAGGGCAGCCGGTCCGGCGGTCGGCCACCAGCTCCGGGGAACGACCCCGGAGGAACGGGGATCTACCACGCCATGACCGATGCGCCGATGACGGCCCAGGCGGCCTCCACCGCGACCGCCGGGGACATCCTTTCCCGCCACCTCACCGCCCAGGCCGGCGCCTTCCTGCGCGCCCTGCCGCTGGCGGTGGGCGAGGTCGGCGCCAGACCCGGGACCGCCTCGGTCGTCCCGGCGGCGGGTACCGCCGACCTGCTGCGGGCCGTCCGGCGGATAGGCGGGCTGCTGCACACCTTCGGCTCGGTCTTCGAGCAGACCTGGGCGCAGGAGTCGCGCACCGAGCTGCGCTGGCTGCTCAACCTGCTGGCGCTCGAACCCGGGTACGTCCGCCGTTCGGCCCGGCTGCTGGGCGCGCTGGACTCGCTGAGCGGCAGCGACCCGGAGGGGACGGGCATGCTGGCCGGCCACGCGGGCGCCCCCAAGGCGCGGGCGCTGCTGGACCGGCAGCTGACCCTGGCCCGGACCCGGGCGCACTCCACGGTCCTCCAGGAGCTCCGCTCGGCCCGGCTGCACGCCCTGGCGGACCGGATGACGCTGCTGGTCGGCGAGGCGCCGCTGCTGGATTCGGCGGACGGCCGGGCGTCGGCGGTGCTGCTGCCGCACGCGGCCGCGGCCTTCGCCGCGCTGTCCGCGACCGCCCAGCAGCTGCCGCTGCAGCGGGCCGCGACGCCGTACGGCGGGGACGGGATGCGCCGGCTGGGCGCCGTCCCGGCCGCCCGGGGCGCGGTGGACGCGGACTCGGCGCTGGCGGCCGACGACGCGCCGTGGGCCCGGCTGCGGATCCTGGTGAAGCGCGGCAGGTACGCGCTGGAGGTCTGCGGCCGCCCGTCCTCCGACCTGGACGAGCTGGACGCGGTGCTGGCCCGGCAGCAGGAGGCCGCGGACGCCGCGGTCACCGCCTCCACCGCGGCGCGCACCCCGCGGATCACCCCCGCGACCGCGTACGTGCTGGGCGTGGTGCACGCCGACCAGCGGCTGGAGGTGGAGTCGGCGCGGTACGCCTTCGGCCGCCGGTGGCCCGAGCTGATGCCCGGCCCGGACGGCTGGCCGGAGTTCCCGGCCGAGGGCTGGGGCCACTCCGCCGCACCGAGGACGGTCTGAGTTGGGCGGGCGCCCGGGAGCCGGGCGGGCCGCGGCGGGGAGCGCGACCGGGGCGGTGCGCGCGACGGTGGTCATGGCGGCGGGCGCGGTGCTGTGGCTGCCGGGCCGGCCGAAGAAGAGCGGCCGGCTGGGGCGGCCGCGGATCGCGGTGATCCACCGGCCCAAGTACGACGACTGGAGCCTGCCGAAGGGCAAGCTCGACCCCGGCGAGGGCGTGGTCGAGGCGGCGCTGCGCGAGGTGTGGGAGGAGACCGGCTTCCGGTGCCTGCTCGGCCCGGAGCTGCCCGCCCAGCACTACCAGGTGCAGGGCCGCCCGAAGGAGGTCCGCTACTGGGCCGCGGTGCCGTCGAGCGGCGCCTTCCGGCCCAACCGCGAGGTGGACCGGTTGGAGTGGTTGCCGGCCGGGAAGGCGCGCGCCCGGCTCACGTACGAGCACGACCGGTTGCTGATCGATGCGCTGCTGGTGATCCTGGGGGCGAAGCCGGTGCGCTCGGCCGGCGCGCCCCGGTGAAGGAACCGTGGAAGTGATCTTCCCGCGCCCTTGCCGTGACGCAACCGTTACTACCTGACGTAGTTTCCTGCCATCCCTTCGAGGTTCACTCCCCGTTCACTTGCGACCGGCTGTCGTGTCACTTACCCGGCCTAACTTCGGGACCACCGGAGGGCCGAACGGGCCCCGGACCACAGCAGAAACCCGTGCTGAGCCGTACGCGTACGGCACGCGCAGCGGGCAATGCCTCAGAAAGGGACACCCCTGTGAAGCTCCAGCGGAACGGCCGCTCCAAGGCCCTCGCCATCGGTGCCGTGGCGCTCGTCAGCTCGCTGTCGCTCGCCGCCTGCGGCTCGGACAACAACAACACGACCGCCTCGGGCGGCTCCAGCGGCTCCGCCGCTCCCGCTGCCTCGATCAACTGTGGCAAGCCGGGCTCGCTGATCGCCGCCGGTTCGACCGCGCAGGGCACCGCGATCGACGTCTGGAAGACCAACTTCAGCGGCGCCTGCTCCGGCACCACGATCAACTACCAGGGCGTGGGCTCCGGCGCGGGCATCCAGCAGTTCACCCAGGGCAAGGTCCAGTTCGCCGGTTCCGACTCGGCCCTGAAGCCGGCCGAGGTCGACGCCTCCAAGGCGGTCTGCACCGGCGGCCAGGGCATCGACCTGCCGATGGCCGGCGGTCTGATCTCGCTGGTCTTCAACGTCGAGGGCGTCGACAACCTGGTCCTGGACGGCCCGACCGCCGCCAAGATCTTCGACTCGCAGATCACCAAGTGGAACGACCCGGCGATCGTCGCCCTGAACCCGGGCGCCAAGCTGCCGGACGCCGAGATCCAGTCGTTCCACCGTTCGGACGACTCCGGCACCACCGACAACCTGACCAAGTACTTCGCCGCCGCCGGCAACGGCGCCTGGTCCTACCCGTCCAGCAAGACCTGGGCGGCCAAGGGCGGCCAGTCGGCCAACGGCAGCGCCGGTGTCGCGGCCCAGGTGAAGCAGGTCAAGAACTCGATCAGCTACGTCGAGCTGGCCTACGCCCAGACCAACAGCCTGAAGAGCGCCGCCATCAACACCGGCGCCTCCAAGCCGGTCGAGGCCACCGCCGCCAACGCCGCCAACACCTTCGCCAAGGCCCAGATCGCCGGCACCGGCAGCGACCTGGCGCTGAAGCTGGACTACGCGACCAAGGACGAGGGCTCGTACCCGCTGGTCCTGGTCACCTACGAGATCGTCTGCGACAAGGGCAACAAGGCCGAGACGGTCGACACCCTGAAGTCCTTCCTGACCTACACCATCAGCGATGCGGGCCAGAAGGCGGCCGGCGAGAAGGGCTACGTCCCGCTGCCGAAGGAGCTGACCGACAAGGTCAACGCCGTCATCCCGACCCTGGCCTGATCCGACAGGACCACCGGTGGAGCGGCCCCGTGAGCGAGGGGGGCCGGGGCCGCCCCACCGGAACGCACCAAACCCAGCACCACGTCCGGGGCACCGCCGCCATGGTGCCGTCCCCCTTCCGGGGCGGCATCACCAGACCGGAGTAGACCAATGACTTCATCCTCCCCTGCCGCCCCGCGAGGCAGGGAACGCCGACCGCGCGACAGCCGGTTCGGCGACAAGATCTTCATGAACCTCGCCCGGGGATCGGGCATCCTGCTGCTGGTCATCATGGCCGCGATCGCCGGCTTCCTGACCTGGCGCTCGGGCCTGGCCCTCAGCAAGAACGAGGGCAACTTCTTCACCACCTTCGAGTGGGCGCCGGACGCACCGAAGCCGGTCTTCGGCATCGCGGTGCTGGTCGTCGGCACCATCGTGAGCGCCGTCATCGCGATGGCGATCGCCGTCCCGGTGGCCATCGGGATCGCGCTGTTCATCTCGCACTACGCGCCGCGCCGGATCGCCCAGCCGTTCGCCTACCTGGTCGACCTGCTCGCCGCCGTCCCCAGCATCGTCTACGGCCTGTGGGGCGCGCTCTTCCTCGTCCCGCACATGGACGGCCTGACCAGCTGGCTCAACGAGTACCTGGGCTGGACGTACATCTTCGACCAGACCAAGTCCGGCACCCCGCGCAACCTGTTCACCGTGGGCATCCTGCTGGCGATCATGGTCCTGCCGATCATCACCGCGGTCTCCCGCGAGGTGTTCCGCCAGGTCCCGCGGATGCACGAGGAGGCGGCGCTCGCGCTCGGCGCGACCCGCTGGGAGATGATCCGCACCGCGGTGCTGCCGTTCGGCCGCCCCGGCATCATCTCGGCCTCGATGCTCGGCCTCGGCCGCGCGCTCGGCGAGACCATCGCGGTCGCGGTGGTGCTCTCCTCCAGCAACGTCCTGTCGCTGCACATCCTCGACGCGGGCGGCGGAACCTTCGCGCAGAACATCGCGCTGAAGTTCGCCGAGGCCGGCGAGAACGGCCGCAACGCACTCATGGCCTCCGGCCTCGTCCTGTTCGTCATCACCCTCCTGGTGAACGGTGCCGCGCGACTGATCATCGCCCGCCGCAAGGAGTACTCGGGGGCCAACGCATGACCGCCACCGCCGTCGTCGAGGACGCCCGGCCCGCCGGCCGTCCGCTGACCGCCAACCGGCTGCCCAAGTGGGCCCCGGCTGCCGTCGCGGTCGGTTCGATCGCCCTCGGCTGCGGGATCGGCGCTGCCGCCGGCCTCGCCAGCCACCTGCAGTGGGGCCTGATCTCGGGCCTGCTGTTCCTCCTGATCAGCTACGGGGCCTCGGCCTGGGTCGAGGGCCGCCGACAGGCCAAGGACCGGCTCGCCACCTCGGTGGTCTGGGTCGCCTTCATCCTGGCGGTCGTCCCGCTGGTCGCCCTGACCGTGTACACCGTCCAGCAGGGCATCGAGGTGGTCAACGGGAACTTCCTGAGCCACTCGATGAAGGGCGTGCTCCAGTCCGGTCCCGGCGGTGGCATCTACCACGCGCTGATCGGCACCCTGCAGCAGGTCGCCCTGGCGACCGCCATCGCCGCCCCGATCGGGCTGCTGACCGCCGTCTACCTGGTCGAGTACGGCCGCGGCAAGCTCGCCAAGGCGGTCACCTTCTTCGTCGACGTCATGACGGGCATCCCGTCGATCGTCGCCGGTCTGTTCATCCTCTCGCTCTGGAACCTCGCCCTGGGCTTCAGCTACTCCGGCTTCTCGGGCAGCCTCGCGCTGGCCATCCTGATGATGCCGGTCGTGGTCCGGTCCACCGAGGAGATGCTCAAGCTCGTCCCGAACGAGCTGCGCGAGGCCTCGTACGCGCTCGGCGTGCCGAAGTGGAAGACCATCCTGCGGATCGTCCTCCCCACCGCGATCGGCGGCATCACCACCGGTGTGATGCTCGCGGTCGCCCGCATCACGGGCGAGACCGCCCCGGTGATGATGCTGGTGTTCGGCGCCGACTACATCAACAACAACCCGTTCGACGGTCCGCAGCAGTCCCTGCCGATGTACATCTGGACTCAGTACTCCCAGGTGAACAACCAGTACGGCTACGCCCGAGCCTGGGGTGCGGCGCTGGTGCTGATCGCCTTCGTGATGGGGCTCAACCTCATCGCCCGGGGTATCGCCCGCTGGCGCTCGCCCAAGACCGGCCACTGACCAGACTGACGTACGAGACAGACGAGAGAAGCAACGATCATGGCCAAGCGCATCGACGTCAGCGGACTGTCGGCCTACTACGGCACCACCAAGGCCATCGAGGACATCTCGATGAGCATCGAACCCCGCTCGGTGACCGCCTTCATCGGCCCCTCCGGCTGCGGCAAGTCCACCTTCCTGCGCACCCTGAACCGGATGCACGAGGTGATCCCCGGCGCCCGCGTCGAGGGCAAGGTCCTCCTGGACGACGAGAACCTGTACGCCGCCAACGTCGACCCGGTCGCCGTGCGCCGCTCGATCGGCATGGTCTTCCAGCGCCCGAACCCGTTCCCGACCATGTCGATCTACGACAACGTGGTCGCCGGCCTCCGGCTCGCGGGCGTGAAGAAGAAGGCCGTCCTGGACGAGGTCGTGGAGCACTCGCTCAAGGGCGCCAACCTCTGGAAGGAGGTCCACACCCGGCTGAACAAGCCCGGTGCCGGCCTCTCCGGCGGTCAGCAGCAGCGCCTGTGCATCGCCCGCGCCATCGCGGTCGAGCCGCAGGTCCTGCTGATGGACGAGCCCTGCTCCGCGCTCGACCCGATCTCCACCCTCGCCATCGAGGACCTGATCGGCGAGCTGAAGTCGCAGTTCACCATCGTGATCGTGACCCACAACATGCAGCAGGCGGCCCGCGTCAGCGACCGCACCGCCTTCTTCAACCTGGCGGGCGTCGGCCAGCCGGGCAAGCTGATCGAGCTGGACGACACCCAGCGGATCTTCTCCAACCCGTCGGTCCAGGCGACCGAGGACTACATCTCCGGCCGCTTCGGCTAGACCGGACCCCGCCACGCGCGCGAGCGCGGCCAACGGCGGAACGCGAGCTGTCCCGTGGTGCTGCATGGCGGTGCCGCCGCGGGACATGAAGAAGGGCCCGCCCCCGAGATGTGGGGGCGGGCCCTGTCATGTTCCCGGTGTCGTCCGGGGGCCTCCGGGGGACCGGCGTCCGGCGGGTCCTCCGGGACCGGCGCCCGACGGGTCCCTCCGGGATCAGCCCCAGAACAGGTGGACGAACCAGTACACCAGCGCTGCGACGATGGCGGCCGCCGGCATCGTGATGAACCAGCCGAGCACGATGTTCTTCGCGACGCCCCAGCGCACCGCGCGGATCCGCTTGGTGGCCCCCACGCCCATGATCGCCGAGGTGATCACGTGGGTGGTGGAGATCGGCGCCTTGTAGACGAACGAGGTGATGTACATGACGATCGAGGCGGTGGTCTCGGCCGCGAAGCCCTGCGGCGGGTCCAGCTCGATGATCTTGCGGCCGAGCGTCCGCATGATCCGCCAGCCGCCCGCGTAGGTGCCCAGCGAGAGCATCGTCGCGCAGGAGATCTTCACCCAGACCGGGATGTCGTAGGTGGCCTGCTGACCCGAGATGACCAGGGCCATCACCACGATGCCCATGGTCTTCTGGGCGTCCTGGAGGCCGTGCGCCAGTGCCATCGCGGCGGCGGAGGCGGTCTGGGCGACCCGGAAGTTGCGCTTGGCCCGGTGCGGGTTGGCCCGGCGGAAGATCCACAGGATCGCCAGCATCACCAGGTAGCCGCCGATCAGGCCGACCACCGGCGAGACGACCATCGGGATGATGATCTTGTCGATCACTCCGCTCCAGATCACCCCGGTGCCGCCGGCCAGCGCGGCGCCCACCAGGCCGCCGAACAGGGCGTGCGAGGAGGAGGAGGGCAGTCCGAAGTACCAGGTGACCAGGTTCCAGGCGATCGCGCCGATCAGGGCGGCGAACAGGATCGTCATGCCCTGGTTGCCCGAGGGGGTGTCGATGATCCCCTGCGAGACGGTGTGCGCCACGCCGCTGCCGAGGAAGGCGCCGGCCAGGTTCATCACCGCGGCCATCGCGAGCGCGGCCCGCGGGGTGAGCGCCCTGGTGGAGACCGACGTGGCGATCGCGTTCGCCGAGTCGTGGAAGCCGTTGGTGTAGGTGAAGAAGAACGCAACGCCGATGACGGCGATGAGTGCTGCCATGTCCACGAGGGTCAGGACTCCTTGACGGCGATGGTCTCCACCGTGTTGGCGACGTGCTCGAACGCGTCCGCCGCCTCCTCAAGAACGTCCACGATCTGCTTGAGCTTGAGCACCTCGATGGCGTCGTACTGACCGGAGAACAGGTGGGCGAGCAGCTTGCGGTGGATCTGGTCGGCCTGGTTCTCCAGCCGGTTGACCTCGATCCAGTACTCGGTGAGGTTCGACATGCTCCGCAGGTTCGGCATCGCCGCCGCGGTGAGCTCGGCGGCCCGGGCCAGCACCTCGATCTGCTGCTCGATCCCCTTCGGCAGGGTCTGGATGTCGTAGAGGACGACCAGGTCGACGGCCTCCTCCATGAAGTCCATGATGTCGTCCAGCGACGAGGCGAGGCTGTAGATGTCCTCGCGGTCGAAGGGCGTGATGAAGGACGAGTTCAGCTGGTGGAAGACGGCATGGGTGGTGTCGTCCCCGGCGTGCTCGGCGGCGCGCATGCGCTCGACGATCTCCGTGCGGGCCGACACGTCCGATCCCAGAAGCTCCAGCAGGAGCTTCGATCCGACGACGAGGTTCTCCGCCGCGGCGGCGAACATGTCGTAGAAGCTCGTCTCCTTCGGGGTCAGGCTAAAACGCACGGAAATCTCCGATGTGCGGGGTAGGGACTGAACGATGCTAGGTGCAACCGAGCGCAATCACGCAAACGGGGTGCCGAGCACGGAGCCGGAGCCTCCCCTTCCGTTCGGCTGCTGCATCGGCCGGCCCGGCCGCACCGCCACGTACGGACGCGGGCCCCCAGTCTGACGGAACCTCGCCCGGATTGTCCCCGTCGTGCGCACGGAGGGCCGGGTCGCCGCTCAGACGGGTGAACCCGCCGGACGGCCCCGCCCGAGCTCGGCGGCACATGCCGCATCGGCCGCCGGAACACCACCGGAGGCCCCGGTGTTGGACACTGGTGGCCGACGCAGCCACCAGGCACTCAGACGAAGGCGGGGCCGATGACCACGACGCAAGCGCGCACCGAGCCGGATCACGCGCACGGGGCCGACCCGCACGCCGGCCACGCCGCACCCGCGGCCGCCACCGGACACCAGGGCGGGCACGGCCCGCACGGCTACAGCGCCCAGAAGGACGCGCACCTCAAGCGGCTGCGCCGGATCGAGGGCCAGATCCGCGGCCTCCAGCGGATGGTCGACGAGGACGTCTACTGCATTGACGTGCTCACCCAGGTCTCGGCCAGCACCAAGGCGCTGCAGTCCTTCGCGCTCTCCCTGCTGGAGGAGCACCTGCGGCACTGCGTCGCCGCCGCCGCCGAGGAGGGCGGGGCCGAACTGGACGCCAAGGTGGCGGAGGCCACCGCCGCGATCAGCCGCCTGCTGCGCAGCTGAGCCCACGGCCCCACGGGCCCCACAGCCCCACGGCCCTGCGGGTGGTCCGGGCCGCCCCGCTAGCCGTCGGCGTCCCGGTCGGCGGACCGGGGATCGGCCCGGTCGAGCAGCACCTCGTCGATCCGTTCGGTCGGCAGCCGCTCGCCGGAGCTGGCCGTCGCGGCGATCATCAGCTCGCCGGCCAGCTCGATCTCGTCGAGGGCCGCGTCGTCGTGGCCGCCGCTGCGGCCGCCCGTGGACGACACCACCTGCACCACCCCTTCAGTGCCTCGCCAGCCCGGGCGGCAGCCACCCGACGTCCAGCCTAGGCACTCCGGGGCCCGTCCACATGGCACGGACGGACCATCTCGGCGCCGCCGAAACGGGTGACCGCCGCTCCCCGGACGGCCACCCGCTCCGACGGCACCCCGTCTCGCCCCGGCGCCGGAGCGCTGCCCGGACGACCTACTTGGGGCTCTCCGTGGGCTTCATCTGGTAGATGTCCGAGGCCGACGGCTCGGCCGCCTCGACCGGCTTGCCGAAGTCCGCCAGCGCGGTCGTCGACGTCACCTTCACCTGGTCCTTGGCCTCCTTCGACCCCGCCACCCCGGCGAAGGTGAACACCTCGACCACCTTGTGCAGCCGGCCCTGGTCGTCCAGCCAGGCGTCGTACGGGACCTCCTTGACGGTGAAGGTCTGCGCGCCCATCCGCAGGCCGTCCCCGCCCCGGCCACCGGTCGCGTCGGCGGCCTTGGCCAGGTCCAGGGTGCCGCGGTAGTGGTGCAGTGCGACGCCGTCGACCGTCTCGGTGCCCACCGCGTCCGCCTTCTGCGCCCCGCGCAGCGCCCCCGCCGCCGAGGCCGGGTCGGTCGCGCCGCTGCTGACCAGGTTGCCGTCCGGCAGCTGGCGCACGTCCAGCTTCACCCACTTGCCCTCGGGCACCTTGGCGCCGCTGTTCTGCAGGTACACGGTGCCAGGCAGGACCACCTCGACGATCTTCCCGGTGGTCGCGGCGCCCGGCGGGACCTGCACCTCCAGCCGCCCGATCCGCTTCACGTAGTCGTAGCCGCCCGTGCCGCTGAACGAGGCCTTCTTCTCGGCGGACTCGGTGACCAGCTCGGTGGCGGTGTGCGCGGAGCCGGTGCGGCCGGTGATGTCGGCGGCGTTGCGCACCGCGGTCAGCGGGTCCGCGGCGAGCTGGTCGGGGGCGTTCGACTGCTGGTCCGAGGAACCGCCGCCGGATCCCGTGCAGCCGGCCGCGCCCGCGGCGAGCGCGACGGCGAGCAGGGCGGCCCCGGCCGCCGAGCGCAGGTGCGGACCCGGACGGCGCGCTGGCCGCCCGGTGCGCTGCTGGTCGGTCATCTTCATCCTCGCGACAACCCCCTCGGGCCCGACTGCCCTGCCGGGACACCACCGGGTGGGCAGAGCTCTTTCCGGGCAAACGAGTTGGGCCGGAAAGGGTTACGGGTGCCCGCCGGCCGGAGGGCGTCGCGCACCGGGCGTCCGGCGCGTTACGGTGAACTACGTGCACAGTGAGCTGTCGGCCGCGCCCGGCACCCGGATGCCCGAGCACCGCGTCGCGATCAGCGAGCGCGGCTCCTTCGCCTACGCGACGTGCAGCTGCGGCTGGTACTCCCCGGCCCGACGCTCCCGCGACCTCGCCCGCCGAGAGGGGGCCGGCCACCTGGCCGAGAACGGCACGGCGTCGGACTGACTGACCGGGGCGACTGACCGGGGCTGGCGGCCGGGCCGGACCCGACCCGGGCCGCCTCCGGGCGTGACCGTTTCCTGGCCGGACGGTTTCCCGGCCGTGCCACCGGTGCGGTGGGTCAGGCCGCGAGGTCGGACTCCGGCGGCTGCTCCTCGGCCCGCACCGGCCCGCGCCCGCGCCGACGGCCGCGCGGAGCGGCCCCGCCGCGGGCCGCGTCGGCGCGCTCCGGAGCCCGGATCAGCGGCGCGACGGCCGTCCGGCTCAGCGCGTGGCAGAACGGGACCAGCACCGCCATCGCGATCGGCGCCAGCAGCAGCACCACGGCGACGGCCAGTGCGAAGCCGCCGATCACGTCGGTCGGGTAGTGGACGCCCATGAACATCCGGCAGAAGCCCTGCAACAGGGCCAGGCCGCCGGCGATCCAGCCGAGCCTCCGGTTCACCAGGAACAGCGCCACCGCGACGCCCATCGTCATCGTCGAGTGGTCACTGACGAAGGAGTGCGTGCCGGCCTTGCCGTCCACCAGCACCAGCAGCCCGGGGTGGTCGACGAACGGGCGCGGACGGTTCACGATCGCGGCGATCGGCAGGTTGGCCAGCTCGGCGATCGCGACCGAGAGCGGCACCCAGAGCAGCCCGGCGACCGCCACCGGCGCGTCCGGGCGGCGTCTGGCCTGCAGCCAGGCCACCAGACCGAGCATGCCCAGGCCGATCAGGATGCCGTACTCGCCGATCCACGAGACCAGGTGGTCCAGCCACTGCGGGGAGCGTTTGGCCAGACCGTTGACGGCGTAGAGCAGGCCGAGGTCGGGGTTGGTCGTGTCGGCAAGCGGCGTCGACACGCCGCACCTCCTTCTGGTCCGCTGCACCTGTGGGTTCCCGCCGGGGCCCGCCCGGCGCGGACTGCTGACGAGGGGCCACCGGAAGAAACGTCATTTCCGGGATACAGCGTTCCACGGAAACGCGCGGTTATCGAAACTTGACTCAGCGTCCACAGTGCGCACACAGGTCCCGGGCGGCCCGGCCGCACCGCGGCCTACCGGCCCGCCCCGGCGGGGGCCGGCCCGGTCGGCGCGGGCGGGGCCGCCACCGCGGGCCGGGCGGAGACCGCCTGGCTGCCGCCCTGCGTGCCGCCCTGGGTTCCGCTCTGGTTCGAGACGGGGCTCGCCGGCGCCGTCGAACCGGGCCGGCTCGGGGCGTTGACCGATCCGTCGCTGTTCCGGCTCGGCAGCGCCTGGGCGCCGTCCGAGGTGACCCGGGTCGCGCCGATGTACTCCTTGGTGTCGATCTTGTCGTAGCGGATCACCGCGCCGGTGTGCGGCGCGTTGATCATGTAGCCGCCGCCGACGTAGATCCCCACGTGGTGGATGCTCCGCGGGTCGCTCAGGTCCGTCGCGAAGAACACCAAGTCCCCGGGCCGCAACTGATCGCGCGTCGGGTGCGGGCCCGCGTACCACTGGTCGTTGGCCACCCGGGGCAGCGTGATGCCCACGCTGGCGTACGCCGCCTGGGTCAGGCCCGAGCAGTCGAACCGGCCGTTCTGCGAGGGCAGGCCCTCGCCGCCCCACAGGTAGGGGGTGCCGAGCTTGGTCTGCGCGAAGTAGATCGCCGCCGCCGACTGCGCGGACACCTCCAACGGCGCGGTCGGCGCCGTGAAGCTGCGCGCCATCGCCTGGATGCTCCGGACGTAGCCCTGGGTCTCCTTGTACGGCGGGATGCCCCGGTTGCTCGTCACCGCGTACGGACCGGCGTTGTAGGCGGCCAGCATGTTGGCCTGCGGGTCGCCCGGGACGTTCGAGACGTCCTTGGCGAGCGCGCAGTCGTAGACCGCCGCCGAGGCGATCGCGTCGTACGGGTCCCAGACGTCCTTCCGGCCGTCACCGTTCGCGTCCGTTCCGTACGTCACCCAGGTGCCCGGCATGAACTGCGCCATTCCCTGCGCCCCGACACCGGAGCGGGCCTTGGGGTCGAATCCGCTTTCCTGGTACAGCTGCGCCGCGAGCATCGGCGGGGAGATCTCCGGGCAGAGCGCGCCCCACTTCTGGATCGCGTCCTGGTAGGCCGCGGGGACCGTTCCGGGGGAGAGGGCGGAACGATTCGCCGCCTGCTGTGCCGTCCCACTCGCCGCATAAGTCCCCATCGTCACCAGCCCGATGAGCCCGAACGAAACAACTCCCGCAGCGACGGCGGCCGCACCGGCCTTCCGGAGTACCATCAGCACCATCCCGACGATTCGTCAGTCGAAGTGTCCCGGAAGGCGTTGCTCACCGCAATCATCAGAGATACAAGGAGTGAGCGCTATCCTTCGTACGGTGGACATCCTCGCGTACGTGTCCGATGCCTCACGACCAATCCGCGAGAAGTAGCCAAGTCGACATCAGATCTGGCCAAGAATAGGCACCGACCCTTCGCGCGGGCGGGGTCCGGGCCCTTGAATTTGCCTGATCGGGCGGTGAGATGGAAATGAACCTGAGCAGCGTGCACACCTATGCGGTCGGCCACCTGGCCGATGACCCACCGAAGAAGCCGAATATCGACACCATCATCGGCGGGATCGCCCCGGACTGGGGCCCGTTCGCGAGCCTCGGGTCGGAGGCCCGGGTGATGGTCGAGGTCATCATGGCCGTCGCCATCCTCGTCTGCCTCGGCCTGGCCGTCTGGGGCGCCGCCAAGCAGCGGATCGGTGCGACCGCGATGCGCGACAGCTTCGGAGCCGAACAGGGCAAGGGGCTGATCGTGGCCGGACTGACCGGCGTGTTCATCATCGGATCACTCGGCACTCTGTTCACCATTGTCTACGGCATGGCGATCTGACGATCGGACAGCAGTAGTCCGCCCGTCCGAGGTCGGGTCCCCGTCCGGACCCCCTCCAGCGGCCGGCCTGCCAGGACTCCACCCCCGTTCCCACCCTCCGTCCGCGCCCGCCCCCGGGTGGAGGGCCCCCGGAGCCGCCCCCGGCTCCCCGCACCAGGAGGGCCGCCGTGCCGTTGTCCGACGACCAGCCGCACACCCGTACGCGGCTACCGGTCGGCGAACAGCCCTCCCCGCAGCCGAGCCTCCGTCAGTCACGACCGCTGCGCACCCTGCTGACCGTCCTCGTCGTCGTCACCCTGCTCGTCGTGGCCATCGCCATCGCCAACCGCGGCAAGCCCGGCACCGGCAGCGACGGCGGCCGCTCCGCCGACCACGCCGCCCCCAGCGCACCCTCCGGCGCCGGCCCCGCCCCCAGCGGCGACCAGCCCGTCGGCACCACCGTCAACGGCATCGCCTCCGGCTTCCCGCACAGCGACCAGGGCGCCCAGTCCGCCGCGGCCAACTACGCGGTGGCGATCGGCTCGGCGGACATGTTCCGCGCGGACAGCCGCCACACCATCGTCGCCACCATCGCCGACCCCGGCGCGGCGCCGACCCTGCAGAGCCGACTGGACCAGGGCTTCGGCGGCGACACCGTCGCCCGCTACGGCCTCGACGCCCAGGGCCGCGCCCCCAAGGGCCTCACCTTCGTCAGCCGCACCGTCCCGGTCGGCACCAAGTCGACCGGCTACACCGACAGCGACGCCAAGGTCGAGGTGTGGTGCACCGGCCTCACCGGCCTCGCCGGCGAGCGCTCCGTCCAGCCGGTGACCACGAACTGGTTCACCCTCACGCTCTCGCTGCACTGGACGGGCGGCGACTGGAAGCTCACCGACTTCACCAGCAGGCAGGGCCCCGCGCCGATGCCCGGAGACCAGCAGGCCGCAACCGCCGAGGAGATCACCGGCGCCGTGCAGCAGTTCGGGGGGTTCCGCTATGCCCGTTGACCAGACCTCGCGCCGAAGGACCGCACGCCGTGCGGGCACGGTGGCCGGCGTGCTGGCCACTCTGCAGGTGACGGTGATGCTCGCCGCCCAGCGGGTGTTCGCCGATCCGGCGCCCACTCCGGCCCCGAGCGGGACTCCCAACGCCAACTGCCCCGACCTGCCGATCTCTGGAAACGGCATCCTCTGTGTCGACAAGCCCGGTGGCGGCTCGCTCCCCGGCAGCAACACCGTCAGCAATGTGACCGATCCGCTCGGGGCGTTGGCGAAGAGCTGTGCGCAGGCGGCGGCGTGGGTGGTGCGGAACCTGTCGGGGGCGATCGACGGGACGACGCAGGTGGACTTCACCAACGCGTCGTTCCTGCAGCAGTACGCCGTGGTGTTCGCGGTGTCGACGGTGATCACGCTGGTGCTGTGGCTGCTGGCGGTGACGAAGCGGGCCGTGCGGGGGGCGCCGCTGACGACGGCGTTCTCGGAGGCGATCGGCTTCCTGTGGCTGACGGTGGTGGCGTCCGCGTTCACGCCGTTGATCCTCTACACCGTGGTGAGCGTGACGGACGGGCTGACCAAGGCGATCGCGGTCGGCACGAAGACGGACACCGGGTCGTATCTGGGCGGGTTCGCGGACACCTTGGAGAAGGGGAACGTCGGCGGCGGTCCGCTGATCCTGGTGCTGGTGTCGCTGGTCGCGGTGCTGGCGGCGGCGGTGCTCTGGATCGAGCTGCTGATCCGGGCGGCGATGCTGTACGTGGGCGCGCTGCTGGGGACGGCGGTGTACGCCGGGCTGGTCGACAAGCAGCTGTGGAAGCACGTGCGCCGGTGGGCCGGGGTGATGCTGGCGGTGGACCTGGCGAAGCCGATCATCGTGATCATCCTGGGCCTGGCGGGCGCGGTGGCGAGCGGGGCCGGGGCGAGCGACGACTTCGCCCGGGTGCTGTCGGGGCTGTCGATCCTGTTCCTGTCGATCTTCGCCAGTGCCGCGATCTACCGCTTCGTGCCGGGCTTCGGCGACGAGATCCTGAACATGCGTCAGGCCCGGGCCAATGCGGTGCAGGCGGGTTCGGCGATGATCAACGGCACCGCGAACCTGATGAAGCAGGGCATCACCACCCACGGCGACCGCGGCGGGCCGGCGGGCGCGGGTGGCGGTGGTGGTGGCGCGGGCGGCGGTTCGGTCGCGCCGGGGATCGCCGCCCACGCCGGCCGGACGCCCGCCCCACCGCCGCAGGCCGGGCCGCCGCAGGCCGCCCCGGTTCCGATCCGCGACAGCAATCCAGCGAAGGGAGGGTGACGGGTAAGTGAGCAGCGAACCGCTCGGCCAGTACGGTGCCCAGTACGCCCAGCCGTACGTGCACCAGCGCCGCACCTACCTGATCGGCAAGGCCCGCCCGAACGCGCCGATCGGCCGGAACCGGGAGTCCGGCGAGATCCTGCTGATCATCTTCGGGGCGTTCCTCGGCATGCTCTGGGGCCTGTTGATGCCGATCCTGCCGCTGCGGATCGGCGGTCTGGTCGGCCTGCCGGCGCTCGCCATCGCGGCGGTGTACGTGCCGTACCGCAAGCGGACGTTCTACAAGTGGGTGGAGATCAACCGCACCTACCGCCGGACGATCCGCAGCGGGCGGGCGGTGTGGCGCTCGGACGTGATGGACGCCGGCACCCGGATGGACGGCCGGGAGGTGGAGGTCGGGCCGCCGCCCGGGGTCGGGCGGCTGCGCTGGCTGACCGCGCCGTTCGGGCCGGACGAGGTCGGGGTGCTGATGCACCTGGAGCGGCGGACGGTGACGGCCGCGATCGAGATCGAGGGCCCGGGCGTCGGGCTGCGCGACTCGGAGGACCAGGAGGCGCTGGTCGACCGGTTCGGCACGCTGCTGAAGCACGTCGCCAACGGGGACGGCTTCGTGACCCGGCTGCAGATCCTGGCCCGGACCCTGCCGGCCGACCCGGACGCGCACGCCAAGGACGTGGAGCGCCGCGGCGATCCGTCCTCGCCCCGCTGGCTGCAGGACTCCTACGACCAGCTGCAGTCGATGGTGTCGACGTCGTCCGAGCAGCACCGGGCGTACCTGGTGGCCTGCATGCACTACACCCGTGACCTGGCCGCGGAGGCGCACGCGATGGGCCGCACGGCCACCGGCCGGCGGGCCCGGGACGACGAGGGGCTGGCCGCCGTGATGGCGCGCGAGCTGACCGACATCTGCGCCCGGCTGGCCGAGGCGGACATCCGGGTGCGCCAGCCGCTGGGCCAGGCCCGGCTCTCCTCGCTGCTGCACTCGATGTACGACCCGGACCACCCGATCGACCACATCCAGGCGATGTCCCGGCGCAACGCCTGGCCGGCCGAGCTGGACGCGACCAACCCGCAGTACCTGGAGGCGAAGACCCGCGAGTCGGCGACCCGGGAGCCGTGGTGCCACGCCACCGCCTGGATCAAGGAGTGGCCGCTCACCCCGGTGGGCGTCAACTTCCTGGCGCCGCTGCTGGTGCACACCCCGGACGTGATCCGGACGGTCGCGGTGACGATGGACCTGGAGCCCACCGACGTCGCGATCGAGCGGATGCTGACCGAGAAGACCAACGACGAGGCGGAGGCCAGCCGCGCCGCCAAGATGAACCGGACGGTCGACCCGCGCGACCTGGCCCACACCGGCCGGGTGGACCAGCGCGGTGACGACCTGGCCTCCGGCGCGGCCGGGGTGAACCTGGTCGGCTACATCACGGTCTCCTCGCGCAACCCCGACGCGCTGGCCCGCGACAAGCGGACCATCCGGGCCTCGGCCGGCAAGAGCTACCTCAAGCTGGAGTGGTGCGACCGCGAGCACCACCGGGCCTTCGTCAACACCCTTCCGTTCGCCACCGGCATCCGCCGCTGACGCCGCCGCGGACCTCCGCGGCCGCAGACGCCGCCGCGGACCTCCGCACCCGTCCGACCGTTCCGCCGACTCAGGGAGGCCGCACATGGCGCTCGGCAACCTCACCGACGCGTTCACCAGCCTGATGTTCGGCAAGGTGGAGACCACCCGCCTGCCGGTGCGCACCTCCACCGGCCAGGCGCAGGCGGTCTACCTGCCCACCGCCGCGCCGGGGCTGGGCGACTCGGGCGTGATCATCGGCCGTGAGGTGTACAGCGGCAAGGGGTACGTGTACGACCCCTTCCAGCTGTACGGGCAGCAGCTGCCGGCTCCGCACTGGCTGGTGCTCGGCGAGTCCGGCAACGGCAAGTCGGCGCTGGAGAAGACGTACGTGCTACGGCAGTTGAGGTTCCGCGACCGCCAGGTCGTGGTGCTCGACGCGCAGGGCGAGGACGGCGTCGGCGAGTGGAACCTGATCGCCGACGCGCTGGGCATAAAGTCGATCCGGCTGGACCCGATGGCCGCCCGGGACGGCGGGGTGAAGCTCAACCCGCTGGACCCGGCGATCACCCAGACCGGCCAGCTGTCGCTGCTGCGCACCATCATCGAGGTGGCGATGGGGCGAGGGCTGGAGGAGCGGGCCGGCTTCGCGCTGAAGGCGGCGCACGCCCACGTGGTGGCCTCGGTGACGGACCGCCAGCCGGTGCTGAACGACATCATCGACACCCTGCGCAACCCCGACCTGTCCTCGGTGGAGTCGCTGGGCGTGGCGGTGGAGGAGGTGCAGTCCTGGGGCCTGGACGTGGCGCTGGTGCTGGACCGGCTGGTCGACGGTGACCTGCGCGGCATGTTCGACGGGTCGACCACCGAGGGCATCGACCTGGACGCGCCGCTGATCGTCTTCGACCTCTCGCACATCGACCGCAACTCGATCGCGATGCCGATCCTGATGGCGATCGTCGGGGTGTGGCTGGAGCACACCTGGATCCGACCGGACCGGAAGAAGCGCATCTTCCTGGTCGAGGAGGCCTGGCACATCATCAACAGCCCGTTCGTGGCGCAGTTGTTCCAGCGGCTGCTGAAGTTCGGCCGCCGGCTCGGGCTCTCCTTCGTCGCGGTGGTGCACCACCTGTCGGACGTGGTGGACGGTGCGGCGGCCAAGGAGGCGTCGGCGATCCTGAAGATGGCCTCCACCCGGACGATCTACATGCAGAAGGCCGAGGAGGCGCGGGCCACCGGCCGGGTGCTGGGTCTGCCGCGGTGGGCGGTGGAGATCATTCCCACACTTTCGCCGGGTATCGCGGTCTGGGACGTCAACGGGAACGTCCAGGTGGTCAAACACATCATCACCGAGACCGAGCGACCACTGGTGTACACCGACCGCGCGATGACCGAGGACGCGGTGGCCGAACGGGTGCGCGCGGAGCGGCACTTGGCCGCCGAGCCGGGGGTCTGAGGCCCGCCCCTGCGCAGTCTCCGCACCCCGCGGACGGCGACGGTTCGTCAGGAGGTAATCCTCTCGTTACGTTCGACGTCCTGACAGCTACGCGCGTTGACCCTAGGCTTCACACGCGCAACACATGCCCGTACGCCGATGCTGTCCCACAGCCGGTGCTCCTCCGAGGTGCAGGGGACCCCTCTCATGCTCACCGTCAGATCCCGACGGACGGCGCTCGCCGTCGTCGCCGCCGCTGGTCTGCTCGGCACGGTGGTCGTGCCGACGGCCGCCCAGGCCGCCGACGCCAACTCCAAGCGTCACAAGACCGTCAACCTCCAGCTGCTGGCGATCAACGACTTCCACGGCAACCTGGAGCCTCCGGCCGGCTCGTCCGGCACGATCAAGGAGATCGACCCGGCCACCGGCAAGGAGGTCGCCACCCCGGCCGGCGGCATCGAGTACCTGGCCACCGAGCTGCGCAAGGCGCGGATACCGGCCGACGACTCGATCACCGTCGCGGCCGGCGACATCGTCGGCGCCAGCCCCCTCACCTCGGCGCTCTTCCACGACGAGCCGACCATCGAGGCGATGGACAAGCTCGGCCTGGACGTCACCTCCGTGGGCAACCACGAGTTCGACGAGGGCGCGCAGGAGCTGCTGCGCATGCAGGAGGGCGGCTGCCACCCGACCGACGGCTGCTACGAGCCCGGCCGCACCTTCAAGGGCGCCAACTTCAACTACCTGTCGGCGAACGTCACCGACGAGAAGACCGGCAAGCCGCTGCTGGCCCCGTACTGGATCACCAAGTCCCAGGGCGTGAAGGTCGGCTTCATCGGCGTCACCCTGGAGGGCACGCCGAACATCGTGACCGCCGAGGGCGTCAAGGGCCTGAAGTTCGCCAACGAGGTCACCACGATCAACAAGTACGCCGCCGAGCTCAAGGCCAAGGGCGTCAACTCGATCGTCGCGCTGATCCACGAGGGCGGCTACCCGGCCAGCTCCGTCTACAACTACGACTGCGGTGCGGCCGGCCAGGGCGTCTCCGGCCCGATCGTCGACATCGCGAAGAAGATCGACCCGGCGGTCGGCGCCATCGTCACCGGCCACACCCACAACGCGTACGCCTGCACCATCCCCGACCCGAACGGCGTTCCGCGCTCGGTGACCAGTGCCGCCTCCTTCGGCCGGCTCTTCACCGAGATCGACATGAAGCTGGACAAGACCACCGGCGAGATCGTGCGCCCCTCGGTCAAGGCCGAGAACCACGTGGTGCGCCGCACGGTCGAGAAGGCGCCCGACATGACGGCGCTGGTCGACCACTACCAGAAGCTGGCCGCCCCGATCGCCAACCGTCCGATCGGCTGGATCGGTTCGGACATCAACGGCCGCGGCAGCAGCGACCTGGAGAAGCCGCTCGGTGACGTGATCGCCGACGCGCAGCTGGCGGGGCTGACCCCGGCGGACAAGGGCGGTGCGCAGGTCGCCTTCATGAACCCGGGCGGCATCCGTTCCGACCTGGTCCACAAGGCCTCGGGCAGCGAGGGCGACGGCGTGGTGACCTACGGCGAGGCGTTCACCGTCCAGCCGTTCACCAACATGATGCAGGTCAAGACGCTGACCGGGGCCCAGCTGGTCCAGCTGCTCCAGCAGCAGGTGAGCGGCTCCAACGACGCCGCGCCGAAGGTCCTCCAGGTGTCGTCGAACCTGCACTACACCCTGGACATGCGCAAGACCGGCGCGGACCGGGTCCTGGTGGACTCGATCCGGCTGAACGGCGCGCCGGTCGACCCGGCCGCCAAGTACCGCGTCGCGGCCAACGAGTTCCTGGCCGGCGGCGGCGACGGCTTCCCGGCCTTCGCGGCCGGCACCGACAAGCTCGTCGGCGCCTCCGACCTGGACCTCTTCACGGCCTACCTGGGCGCCCACAGCTCGGCGAGCGCGCCGCTGCAGGCCCCGGCGCAGGACCGGATCAAGATCATCGGCCCGGGCAGCGACATCGACTGACCGTGAGCCGGCCCTGAGGGGCGGGTGGGGCGCTGTCGGGGCGCCCCACCCGCCCCTTTCCCTGTCCGGGGCCGCTCCGGCTCGGGGCGGGCCTACTCGGGGGCGGGCCCGCCGGGCAGCCGGACGGTGGCCAGCGCGCCCGGACCGCCGTCCGCGGCCGGGCCGAGGGTGACCTCGCCGCCCGCCTCCCGGACGCTCTGCGCGACGATCGACAGCCCGAGGCCCGAGCCCGGCAGCTGCCGCGAGGACGGCGAACGCCAGAACCGGTCGAAGACGTACTGGAGCTCGTCCGGCGGGATGCCCGGGCCGTGGTCCCGGACGGTCAACACGCCCTGCTGCAAACGGACTTCGACCGTCCCCCCGGGCGGGCTGTACTTGACCGCGTTGTCCAGCAGGTTGATCACGGCCCGCTCCAGCCCGGCGGCGTCGCCGTGCACGTACCAGGGCTCGGTGCTCGTCTCGAAGACCAGACCCGGGCCACGCAGCTTCGCCCGCTCCACGGCCCGCCCGGCGATCTCGTGCAGGGCGACGACCGCGAGGTTCGGGCCCGCCTTGGGGGAGTCGGGCCGGGAGAGCTGCAGCAGGTCGCCGATCAGGACGGTGAGTTCCTGCATCTGCGCCTTCATGTTGCCGAGCAGCTTGGTCTTGGTCGCCGGGGGGAGCGGGCGACCGGTGTCGTTGCTGCGGATCAGCAGGTCGACGTTGGTGCGCAGCGAGGTGAGCGGCGTCCGCAGCTCGTGGCCCGCGTCGGCGATCAGCCGGGTCTGCCGCTCGCGGGAGTTGGCGAGCGAGGTGCTCATCGAGTTGAACGAGGTGGAGAGCCGGGCGATCTCGTCGTGCCCGTGGACGGGGATGGTGGTCCCGACCTCCTCGGTCCGGGCGATGTGCTCGACGGCGTCGGTGAGTTGGTCGACCGGCTTCAGGGCGGAGCGGGCGACCAGGCGGCCGGCGATGGCGGCGAGGAGGATGCCGCCGACGGAGACGGATCCGAGGAGGATGGCGAGGCCCTGGAGGGATTCCTCGACCACCTGGGTGGAACCGGCCACCATCACCAGGGCCGCCGGGTATCCGGGCACCTCCGAGCCCACGGCGGTCACGCGCACCATGGCCGGCGTGCCGTTGGTGTAGTGGCCGTCCCGGATGATCGACTGCCCCGGCCTCAGTTGCAGCGCCTTGCTGTCGCTGCTCTGGGTGAAGATGGCCTTGGTGGCGCTCGGAGGCAGGCAGACCAGGGTGCTGCCGCTCTGGCTGACCAGGACGTACTGGGTGTCGCGAGGAGCCGGGCCGCCGATCGGGGGCTGGCGGGGGTTGCTCTGGACGTTCTTGAGGGCCGCCTGCGGGCTCGCGGCGCAGTCGGGCGGATTGGGCAGGCGCAGGGGGACGCTGACGCTCTGGAGATCGCTGCGGATGACCCCGTACATGCGCTCGCGGGCGATGAACCAGCACGCCAGCGCCGACAGTGCGATGGCCACCGCCACCGCCGCCGCGCTCAGGAAGGTGAGGCGGCTGCGCAGCGAGCGGGAGCGGAGCCAGTGGACCAGGCGCCGTCGGCGGCCGGGGGCGCGGGGCGGGGCCAGGGGCGGGGGCGGGACGTTGCCGCTCCGGACGCCCTGCTCGGCCCGCTCGGCGTGCTCGTTCACGCGCCGACGCCGGCGGCCGCGCGCAGGGCGTAGCCGACGCCGCGCACGGTCTGGATCAGACGGGGCATGCCGCCCTGCTCGGTCTTGCGGCGCAGGTACATCACGTACACGTCCAGGGAGTTGGAGGAGGGCTCGAAGTCGAAGCCCCAGACCGCCTTGAGGATCTGCTCCCGGGTGAGGACCTGGCGGGGGTGGGAGAGGAACATCTCCAGCAGCATGAACTCGGTGCGGGTGAGTTCGATGGGCTTGCCGGCCCGGGTGACCTCGCGGGTGGCGGTGTTCATCCGCAGGTCGGCGAAGGAGAGCACCTCGCTCTCGTCCTCGGCGGCGGCGCGGGCGGCGGCCTCGGCGGCGAGGGCGTTGCGGCGCAGCAGGGCCCGGACGCGGGCGAGGAGTTCGTCGAGCTCGAAGGGCTTGGCGAGGTAGTCGTCGGCGCCGACGTCGAGGCCGGTGACGCGGTCGCCGACGGCGTCGCGGGCGGTGAGCATCAGCACCGGGACGGTGTCGCCGCGCGAGCGCATCCGGCGGACGGCGGTGAGGCCGTCCATCCGGGGCATCATGATGTCCAGCAGGACGAGGTCGGGCCGTTCGCGTTCGACGGTTTCCAGGGCTTCGTAGCCGTCGGTGGCGGTGGAGACCTCGTAGCCCTCGAAGGCGAGGCTGCTCTCCAGGGCGTCCCGGAGGGCGGGTTCGTCGTCGACCACGAGGAGCCGGGCGGCGGGGTGGCCGGGCTCGGCGGGGGTGCGGTCGTCGGCGGACGGGGTCATGGGCGGGTGCCCTTTCTCGTCGGGTGGAGGGCCTGCTGGGGCCAATTGTCCGTCGTAGGGATTGTGGCTTACAGGTTCTGTCCGGCTTCGAGCTTCGGCAGGACCTGCTTGATGTCGTTCATCGGGATGGCGAAGCCGAGGCCGACGCTGCCGGCCGAGCTGCTGCCGCCGGAGCCGTTGCCGTTGCCGCTGGGTGCGTACATCGCCGAGTTGATGGCGATGACCTGGCCGTTGGCGTTGATCAGCGGGCCGCCGGAGTTGCCGGGGTTGAGGGCGGCGTCGGTCTGGAAGGCCTTGTAGGTGGTGCTGCTGCCGGACTGCGGGGCGGTGCCGCGGGTGCCGGGCAGGAAGGGGAGGCCGAAGCCGCCGTTGGTGCTGGTGCTGCCCTCGTCGAGCTGGACGGTGACGTCGCGGTTCTCGGCGCTGATGATGCCGGAGGTGACGGTGCCGGTGAGCCCGTCGGGGTTGCCGATGGCGACGACGGGGTCGCCGACGGCCACGGTGGAGGAGTCGCCGAGGACGGCGGGGGTGAGGTTGCCGGCGCCGGTGGCGGTGATGACGGCGATGTCGAGGGCCTTGTCGGTGCCGGTGACGGTGGCCTGGGCGGTGGAGCCGTCCTTGAAGGTCACGGTGATCCGGCCGCTGGCGCCGGCGGTGTCGATCACGTGGTAGTTGGTGAGGATCCGGCCGTCCTTGTCCAGGACGACGCCGGTGCCGGTGGCGGTGCCGTTGCCGCTCTTCACGGTGATCTGGACGACGCTGGGCGAGACGGCGGAGGCGATGGCCGGCACGTCGGCGCTGCCGTCGCTGCGGGCGGAGACCGGGCTGGCGACGGTGGCGACCCGGGTGTCGGCGGACTGCCGGTCGGCGGCGACCACCCCGCCGGTGACCCCGCCGAGGACGGCGGCGACCGCGGCGACGGCGGTCACCAGGGCGAGTCGGCCGCGCAGCAGGCCGCTGCGGGCCCGGCTGCGGCGGCCGTGGCCGTCGGGACCGTCGGGGGAGCCGGGGCCGAGCACGGTCGGCGGCTCGGGCGGGATGGGCGGGGGAGGCGGCGGTCCGTCGAAGCTGCCACCGGAGTGGTCCTCGTGGTACGCGTACCCGGCCGGGTCGGTGCTGCCCGCGGGGCCGCTGCCGAGCACGGTGCCCTCGATCACCCGGGGCTCGTAGGGGCCGTACTGGTCGCGGTACCGGTCGTCGGGGTGCTGCTGCTGTTCGCTCATGCCGACCAAGCTCCGCCCGGTGGATGAGGACTGGATGAGAACCGGCTCAGAACGGGGAGAGAAGCCCGTTGGGTTCTCATAAAGCCTGGTCAGGCACCCTGCGGAGCGGAATCGACGGCTCCGGGTGCGCCCGGCCCGACCCGCCGCTCGGGTCCGCGTGCTACCTGCCGGTCTTCTGCGCCCGCTACTGCGCGGCGGTGCCCGCCCCCGGGGCCGCCCCGTCGCAGCCGCAGGAGCGGCGGATGACCAGGCGGGAGGGGAACTTGCGGACCCGCTCGGTGTCCGAACCGGGCACCATCAGCGAGTCGTCCAGCACCAGGTCCACGGCGGCCCGGGCCATCGCGTCGCGGTCGGAGGCGACGGTGGTCAGCGGCGGGTCGGCGAGCGCGGCCTCTGGCACGTCGTCGAAGCCGGCCACGGCGAGGTCCTCGGGGACGCGCAGGCCGACCTCGCGGGCGGCCCGCAGCACGCCGATGGCCTGGTCGTCGGTGGAGCAGAAGACCGCCCGCGGCCGGTCCGGCGAGCTCAGTACGGAGAGGGCGACCTCGTAGGCGCCGTAGCGGTGGAAGGGCGCGTCGATCAGGTGCGGCTCGGTGGGGACGCCGTGCGCGTCCATGGCGCGCTGCCAGCCCTCGACGTGGTCGATGACCGGGTCGCCGGGGGCGGGGGACTCGACCGGGCCGCCGAAGCAGGCGACGTACGGGTGTCCGTGCACTTCCAGCAGGTGGCGGACGACGGCCTCGGCGCCGCCCACGTCGTCGGTGACCACCGCGACGTCGTCGATCGCCTCGGGGCGGCGGTGCAGCAGCACCACCTTGGCGCCCTCCATCGCCGCGAACTCCTCCGCGGCACGCTGCGAGGGGCCCTGGCTGACCAGGATCAGGCCGGAGACGCGCATCCCGAGGAAGGCGCGGACGTAGTGGACCTCGCGGTCGTCCACGTAGTCGGAGTTGCCGATCAGCACGAGCTTGCCGCGCTCGGAGGCGGCGCGTTCCACGGCGTGCGCCATTTCGGCGAAGAAGGGCTGGCGGGCGTCCGGGACGACCATGCCGATCAGGTTGGTCCGGCGGGAGGCCATCGCCTGGGCGACGCTGTTCGGCCGGTAGCCGAGCTGCTCGATCGCCGCGAGGACCTTCTCCCGGGTCGCGGGCGCGACCGGGCGCGGTCCGTTGTTGATGACGTAGCTGACGACCGCGGTCGAGGTACCAGCCAGCCGGGCTACATCGTCGCGCGTCACTTTGGCCACGAGTGGAGTCTACGCGTGTGGTCACCGGGGCGGCAGTGGGACCGGGGGACGCCGTCGGTGGACGGCGGGCGGCTCCGGGATGAACCGGACAAGCCGGGCGGGTGACGGCCCGCCCGGCTCGCCGGTCACGCCTCCAGGGAGGCGGGGGGCCGCTGGGAGGGCTCCGGGCGCTCGCCCTTCTCGGGCTTCTCCGGGACGACGAAGCGGTAGCCGACGTTGCGCACGGTGCCGATCAGCTGCTCGTGCTCCACGCCGAGCTTGGCGCGCAGACGACGGACGTGGACGTCCACCGTCCGGGTGCCGCCGAAGTAGTCGTAGCCCCAGACCTCCTGCAGCAGCTGGGCCCGGGTGAAGACCCGGCCGGGGTGCTGGGCGAGGTACTTGAGCAGCTCGAACTCCTTGAAGGTGAGGTCGAGCGACCGGCCCTTGAGCTTCGCGGAGTAGGTGGCCTCGTCGACCGAGAGCTCGCCGTTGCGGATCTCCATCGGGCTGTCGTCGGTGGTGACCTGGAGACGGCCGAGGGCCAGCCGCAGCCGGGCCTCGACCTCGGCCGGGCCGGCGGTGTCCAGCAGGACGTCGTCGATGCCCCACTCGGCGGTGACGGCGGCCAGGCCGCCCTCGGTCACCACCAGGATCAGCGGGCAGCCGATGCCGGTGGAGCGCAGCAGCTGGCACAGGCTGCGGATCTGCGGCAGGTCGCGTCGGCCGTCGACCAGGATGACGTCCGCGCTGGGCGTGTCCACCAGGGCGGAGCCCTCGGCGGGGGCCACCCGGACGTTGTGCAGCAGCAGGCCGAGGGCGGGCAGTACCTCGGCCGACGGTTGCAGTGCGTTGGTGAGGAGGAGGAGAGAACTCATACCCGGTGGTCCCCTTTCCGGGTCGTCGCGGTCGCGTTACGGCTGCCGCCACAGCCGGATGGCGCACGTGCTGAGGGGGAGGAGAGGAGGACGGGCGCCTGGGGCGTACCGGGGGAGCGGACGGCGTGCAGGGCGAAGGAGGAGTCGGTGCAAAAGGAATGGCGGACCCGCCGGGGGTCCCGCAACCCCTGGCGCACCGTTCCTGCCCTGTCCATCACCGTGAACCCTCCGGTCTGGTTCCGGTCCCCGGGCGGCGGCCCGGTGCCCGGTGGCGACGTCCCGGCCGGCCGCGGCACGTCGTTGTGCCGCGACGGACGGGGCGGTTCCCGCGCTGCGCCGGGGGTGGGCCGACGAATCGCAAGAACGTCCGTACTGGCGTCCTGAAAGCACAAAAGGACCCGGGGGCGACTCTGCCCGGATCCCTCTTGGTGGTCGAGGATAGCCGACCTCCCGCCGCGCCGGGAGTGTTCGAATCCGGCGGTTCACCTATTTCGGGCGTGCGCCGGGTGAGCCTGGACACAGCTTCGAGCGCCGCTCCGCACCGGCGGAGCCAGGGCGATTGCCGCTCGTGGCGACGGACACGCCATCATGGGACGCACATCGGCGGCGCATCGCGGGTCCATCGTTCGGGTGGTCGGGCGGCCGCCCCGGTGGCGAGCCGGACCGGGTCACCGGGGCCGGGCGAGGACGACGAGAAGGGGTGGCCCGATGGGCGCTACCACCGAGCCCGCGAGCGGCGCCCGGGTGCGCGGGACGATCCGTTACTGGGCGGCTGCGAAGTCCGAGGCCGGGCTGGCCGAGGAGCCGTACGAGGCGGCGACCCTGGCGGAGGCGCTTGCGGCGGCCAAGGAGCGGCACGCCGACAAGCCGAAGCTCGTCCGGCTGTTCGGGCACAGCTCGTACCTGGTCGACGGCGCCCAGGTGGGCGGCCGGGACCACGCGACCGTCGCCCTGACCGAGGGCGGGACGGTCGAGGTCCTCCCGCCGTTCGCGGGAGGGTGAGCGGCGTGACCGACACGAACGACCCGACCCGCGGCCCCTACGGCGAGTGGCCGCAGCAGCCCCGGCACCCCCAGGCCCCGCAGGGGTACCCGCAGCACGGGCAGCAGCCGTACCCGCCGCAGGCTCCGCACGGCCAGCAGCCCTACCCGCCGCAGGCTCCGCACGCGCAGCAGCCGCCGTACGGCTACCCGGTGGACGACGCCGCGGCGACCACGGTCCTGCCGCCCGTACCGGCGTTCGACGACGCGGCCGCGACCAGCCTGTTGCCGCCCGTTCCCGCGATGGACGACCCGGCGGCGACGACGCTGCTGCCGCCCGTCCCCGCGATGGACGACGCCGCGGCCACCACGCTGCTGCCGCCGGTGACGGCCTCCGGCCCGGTGCCCGCCGGGGCGCCGCTCCACCCGGGGCAGGCTCCGGGGCGGCACCAGGCCCCGGCTCCGCAGTACCAGCCGCCGGTGCCGCAGCACGCCCAGCAGCAGCCGCAGCCGCCGCACATGCCGCAGCACGCGCCGCCGCCGCAGCAGCAGCCGCCAGCCCGGGCGCGGGCCCGGCACGCGGCTCAGGCGCCGCAGCCTGCCGCCGCGCAGCCGTCGGCGGAGGCCTTCGACCCGCCGACCATGACGCTCAAGCGCCCGCCCGCCCCCGGCCCGGTGGGTCCGGCGGGCCCGCTGGGTGCCGCCGGCGCGCCGCCGTTCGAGGCCGTCCCGGCGCAGCCCCTTCCGCCCGTGCAGCCCGTGCCGCCCGCCGGCCCGGCGGGCCGGACCGGTTCTCCGATCATCGACCCGGGTCTGCAGCCGGCCCTGATCACCGCCGGCGCGGCCGCGCTGCTGGCCGGCGGCGCCGCGTTGGGGCAGGTGGCGCTGGCCCTGGTGGTCGCGCTGCTGCAGCTGCTGACGGCGGCCGGCTGGTTCCGGCTGAACGGCATGTGGCCGGCCCGGCAGGGCATCCTGCTCGCCGCGCTGGCCGGCTTCACCGCGGATGTCGCGGTGCTGCTGGCGGACTCCGACGGCGGCGTGGCGGCGGTGGTGGGCACCCTGGGCGGGTTCTTCCTGCTGGTCCTGGTGCTGCAGACGTTCCGCCCGTCGGACCCGAAGGAGCGGTTCTACGCGCTGACGGTGCTGGGCTCGGCCACCGTGGTGACGGCGCTGTGCACCATGCTGCTGCTGGCCGACTGGGTGCCGGCCGGGGTGGGCGCGGTCGCGCTGGCCACCCTGCTGGCCGCGGCGCCGCTGCCCGGCCCGAAGCAGCTCGGCCCGGTCCTGGGCCTGGTCGCGGCCGTGGCGCTGGGCCTGCTGGTGGGTGCGCCGGTGGCGCTCGGTGCGCTCGCCGGGCTGGGGGCGCTGGTCGGCCGTCGGGTCGCGGCGTACGACTTCCCGTCCCGCTTCGTGCACATGACGGCGGGCGTGGCGCTGCCGCTGGCGGTGGCCGCACCGCTGATCTGGATCGCCACCGACCTGTTGGCCTGACGCTCCTCGGCGTCGAGCCGCCCCTTCCCCACGACGTCCCGCCCCGGAACCATGCTCCGGGGCGGGACGTCGTACCGTCGTGCGGGGCGGCCGCGTTCGGCGGCCGCCGCGGGACCACGAACGACAGCGAACGACCACCAGCGGACAGCAGCGAACGACCACAGCGAACGACAGCGAACGAAGCGAACGACCACAGCGACCGGCGACGACGGGGGACACGATGCGCGGATGGCTGAAGGCCACGATCGGCCTGGTGGTGCTCTCCGGCCTCCTGGTGGGCGCCGACCGCATCGCGGTCGGCGTGGCCGAGGACGAGGCCGCCGACCGGATCGTGCAGAGCGGCCGGATGAGCCAGCGGCCGGACGTCTCGATCGACGGCTTCCCGTTCCTCACCCAGGTGCTGTCGATGAAGCTGGACGACGTCCGGATCTCCGCCGACGGCCTGACCGTCGGCGACGGCAGCCACCAGGTCGCGCTGCACTCGTTCAAGGCCGAGCTCGCCGGGGTCAAGGTGAGCGACAGCATGAACAGCGCCACGGTGGACAGCGGCACCGGCAGCGGGGTGATCTCGTACCCGGACCTCGCGCAGCTGCTGCCCCCGGCCTCCCAGCTGCTGCACGGCACCAAGCTGCCGGTGGGCAGCAGCACGAGGCTGAGCCTGTCGTACGGTGGGCCGGGCAAGGTCAAGGCCTCGCTGGGGCCGATCGCGATCGGCGAGGGCACCGTGCACAACGACGGGAACACCGTCACGGTGGACGGCTTCCGGCTGAGCGCCCTGGCGGGGATGATGGCCGGGATCACCAACCAGCAGATCGAGCCGATGAGCTTCACGCTGGACACGCTGCCGGCCGGGCTGAAGCTGGCCGCCAAGGACGGCGACAAGGACGGCGTGACGCCGCTCCCGGAGGGCCTCCAGCTGACCTTCGACGGCAAGGGCGTCAAGCTCCTCGGCTGAGCCCCCTGCCGATCCGTCCCGTCCGGCCTGCCCTGCACCCGGCCCGCCCCGCACCCGGCCCGCCCCGCCGTCCCGGGATCGACCCGCCGTCTGATCGCCGAAACGTTCCGCTCCGCGAGACGCGCTGTCCAGCGCGGACCGCGGAGCGGTGTCGTTTCCGCCCGTTGTGCGCCACCGGAAGGCGGCCCGGCCGGGGCGGACGGGCCGGGCAGAGGGCACGCGGAAGCCAAATCTCGCGATGCGGCTGTTTTGATCTCATTATTCGATACGCTGATGACAGCGGGCCGTCGGTGTCCCTAGCATCGTCGGCATGAAGCGACAGACGGACCTCACGAAGCGGCGGGCGGTAGACCTGTGCCGCGTGGCCGCCTGTCTGTGTCGAATGCGCTGACTCGGCATCCAGGCAGGGCAGTTGACGCTCGCCGCCGATCTTCCCGGTGACCGTACCCGGCTGTGCTCGCGGGTCGGCGCCGATGTACTCCGCAGTCTCCTGCCCGGTCGCCCCGGTCCCCCCGCCCTGTCCCACTATTCGGACAGCGGTTCGGACCCGCATCCGCCCGGGTGCCCCTGCAGCACCTCCTGAGCAGCACCTTCCGCCAACCGCCCTCGGATGGAGAACACCACCATGAGCCGCAGCGACGTCCTGGTCGACGCCGACTGGGTCCAGGCCCACCTGGACGACCCGAAGGTCGTCATCGTCGAGGTCGACGAGGACACCTCCGCCTACGACAAGAACCACATCCGCAACGCCGTCCGGATCGACTGGAAGAAGGACCTCCAGGACCCGGTCCGCCGCGACTTCATCGACCAGGCCGGCTTCGAGGCGCTGCTCAGCGCCAAGGGCATCGCCAACGACGACACCGTCGTCCTGTACGGCGGCAACAACAACTGGTTCGCCTCGTACGCCTACTGGTACTTCAAGCTGTACGGCCACGGCGACGTCCGCCTGCTGGACGGCGGCCGCAAGAAGTGGGAGCTCGACTCCCGCGACCTGGTCTCCGAGGTGCCGGCCCGCCCCGCCACCGAGTACACGGCGCAGGCCGCCGACTCGTCGATCCGTGCCTTCCGCGACGACGTGATCGCCGCCATCGGCAGCCTCAACCTGGTCGACGTCCGCTCGCCCGACGAGTTCTCCGGCAAGCTGCTGGCCCCCGCCCACCTCCCGCAGGAGCAGTCGCAGCGCCCGGGCCACGTGCCGAGCGCCCGCAACATCCCGTGGGCCAAGAACGCCAACGACGACGGCACCTTCAAGAGCGACGACGAGCTCAAGGCCCTGTACGAGGCCGAGGGCATCGACCTGGCGAAGGACACCATCGCCTACTGCCGCATCGGCGAGCGCTCCGCGCTCACCTGGTTCGTGCTGCACGAGCTGCTCGGCCAGGAGAACGTCAAGAACTACGACGGTTCGTGGACCGAGTACGGCAGCCTGGTCGGCGTGCCGATCGAGCTCGGCAACTGAGCCCCGGCTCGACCCGTAAGTAGAAGGGAAGACAGACATGTGCGGTGCGAAGGCCGGCGGCCCGGACCTGGCAGGAGTTGACGTGGCGAACGAGACGATCATCCAGGGTTCGGTGACCCGCGACGGTGAGCCGGTCAACGGCTACGTCCGACTGCTGGACGAGGGCGGTGAGTTCACGGCCGAGGTGCCCACCTCGGCGACCGGCCAGTTCCGGTTCTTCGCCCGCCCGGGCAAGTGGACCCTGCGCGCGCTGGTGCCGGGCCAGACCGTGGACCGCCAGGTGGTGGCCTCCCAGGGCACCGCAGTCGAGGTCGCGATCGCGGTCTGACCGGATCGGTCGATCGGAGCGGCCGACCGGGTCGGCCGCTCCGGAGCGAGCGCGTCGACCGGAGTGCGGACGACACCCCGAGGGCCCCTGCCGAGCAGGGGCCCTCGGCCGTACCGTGGAGGGGTGCAGGCAAGACGGCGGCGTCGCTACTACTTCGCCATGATGGGCGTGTGCGTGGGCCTGTTCGTCATGGCCTGGGGCGTGGTGCGGTTCTTCTCGGTGGGCGCGGCGATCGGCATGTGCCTGGTCGCGATGGTGATCCCGCCGGCCGCCGCGGTGTTCGCCAACAAGCGCGACCCGGACGACGACTGGTGGAACGACCCGCGCTGGGACGACCCGAAGTGGGACGAGCCCGGCCACGACCGGGACCGCCCCGACCACGAGCAGCGTCCGTGACCCCCCGGTACGGAATCGGTCGGCGGGTGCGGAGCGGTCAGTAGACGAGCGCCTGGACGCCGTCCGCCATGATCTCGCTGACGAAGACCTGCGCGCCCGCGATCCGGACACCCTCGACGGTGTCCTTCTGCTCGATCCCGCGCCGGGCCGCGCACTGGGTGCAGAGCGTCACCGAACCGACCGCCAGGATCGACTCCAGCAGGTCCGGCAGCGGCGCCGCGTGCGGCAGTTCGAACTCCGCGGCGCGCCCCGGCAGCGCGAACCAGGAGGACTCGCCGGTCAGCCAGAGCGAGACCTCGATCCCGCTGGCGACGGCCACCGCCGCCACCGTGAACGCCTGCGAGCACCGCTCCGGCGCGTCCGCCCCTGCGGTGACCTTGATGACCAGTTTCTTCGACATGGCGCCACCTTAGAGGTCCCGCCACCCCCGTCGGCCGTCATCCCGGGAACCCGTGGGGAAAGCTCGGGTGGCGTGGTAACCCCGGCGCGAACAGCGACGTGGTGGGGCTCACCGCGACCGGCCGGAGCCCGACGGATAGAGTGAGCGGAGCAAAATCCACCACACTGTCGCCGCCTGGGAGCCCCCCGTGTCCGGTCTGGAAATGTTCTTCGACGGTCTGCTGGCCCTCATGGCCGTGCTGATCACCTGGTTCGCCATCTTCTCGGTGATGAAGCTGTACCAGGGTCAGCGCTGAGCCTGCCGTACGGTTGAGGCAGCCCCACACCGACGACGACAGCGACCAGGAACATGATCGAGATCCCCTCTGACCTCCACAAGGACGTCGTGCCGCTCGCCTTCCTCCTCGGCACCTGGGAGGGCGCGGGCGTGTACGCCCCTCTGCCGGGTGAGGGGGGCCCGGGCGCGGAGAAGTGCAACTTCGGCCAGGAGATCGTGATCCGCCACGACGGCCGGCCCTTCCTGGAGTTCCGCTCCCGCACCTGGGTGCTGGACAACGACGGCGAGAAGGTCCGCCCGCTGGAGAACGAGCACGCGTTCTGGCGCATCACGAGCAACCCCGACGGCACCAGCGGCGCCCGGGGGATCGAGATCTCCTCCGTCCGCGACGACGGCACGGTCGAGATCTGGTACGGCGAGCTGGCCGACGGCAAGCCCCAGGTCGACGTCTCGACCGACGCGGTGGCGCGGATCGAGGGCTCGCCGGAGTACTCGGGCGGCAAGCGGCTGTACGGCTTCGTCAACGGCGAACTGCTGTGGGTCGGCGAGAAGGCCGCCCCGAGCGTGCCGCTGCGCCCGTACATGTCCGCGCAGCTGAAGAAGGTGCTCAGCCCGGCCCAGCTGATCAAGGACATCAACGACCTGCCGGACGACGGCATCGCGTTCTTCAAGTAGACACGGCTCCGGCAACAGCGCAGTCCGTGCAAGTGTAGGGACCGGCCCCGGGCCGGTCCCTACACTTGCATCAGGACCCCGACTTTCCATCTTTCCTTGGCAGGGACAGCACCGTGGCGGACACCGGCACCACCGACTGGCAGCTCTCCGGCGACTGGCACCTCTCCGACGGCTGGAAGGCCGACCTGCGCGAGCGCGGCTACCGCCTCACCCCGCAGCGGCAGCTCGTGCTGGAGGCCGTCGACGTCCTCGACCACGCCACTCCCGACGACATCCTCTGCCACGTCCGGCGGACCGCCAGCGGCATCAACATCTCCACCGTCTACCGGACCCTGGAGCTGCTGGAGGAGCTGGGCCTGGTCTCGCACGCCCACCTCGGCCACGGCGCCCCGACCTACCACCTGGCCGGCCGCCACCACCACCTGCACCTGGTCTGCCGGGACTGCGAGAAGGTCACCGAGACCGGCACCGAGATCGCCCAGCCGCTGATCGACAGCCTGCGCGCGCAGCACGGCTTCGACACCGACCTCAAGCATTTCGCCATCTTCGGCCGCTGTGCCGACTGCACCGCCAAGCTCGCCGAGGGCCGGTCGTAAGCTGGCCGGTATGACCGGTGTGAAGAGCCCGCTGCTTGCCCTGCCCGGAGCCGTCCCCGCCGAGGGGGCCGACGAGGGCGTCGCCGCCCACTACGGCGACATCTTCCGCGAGCAACGCCACCTCGCGCAGGGCACCGGCTTCGTCGACCTCTCGCACCGCGGGGTCGTCACCGTCACCGGCGCCGACCGCCTCGCCTGGCTGCACCTGCTGGTCACCCAGCACGTCAGCGAGCTTCCCCCGCAGCAGGCCGCCGAGGCGCTGGTGCTCTCCCCGAACGGGCACGTCGAGCACGCGCTCTACCTGGTGGACGACGGCACCACCACCTGGGCGCACGTCGAGCCGGGCACCCAGGGCGCGCTGGTCGCCTACCTGGAGAGCATGAAGTTCTTCTACCGGGTGGAGGTCGCCGACGCGACCGCCGAGTACGCCGTGGTCCACCTGCCGGCCGGCTCCACCGGCTCCGTCGAGGGCGCCGCGGCCGTCCGCGAACTCCCCTACGGGCGCGACCTGTTCGTGCCGCGCGCCGACCTGGAGAAGCTCACCGCCGGGTACGGTCCGGCGGCCGGGATCTGGGCGTACGAGGCCCTGCGGATCGAGGGCCACCGGCCCCGGCTCGGCTTCGAGACCGACCACCGGACCATCCCGCACGAGGTGGACTGGCTGCGCACCGCCGTCCACCTGCAGAAGGGCTGCTACCGCGGCCAGGAGACCGTCGCCCGGGTGCACAACCTGGGCCGGCCGCCGCGCCGACTGGTCTTCCTGCACCTGGACGGCACCGAGGAGTCGCTGCCCCCGCACGGCACCGAGGTCCGGCTGGCCACCGACCCGGACGGGCGGTCGCTGGGCTTCGTGACCTCCTCGGCCCGCCACCACGAGCTGGGGCCGATCGCGCTGGCGATCGTCAAGCGGAACGTCCCGGTGGACGCGGTGCTGCTGGCCGGGACGGTGCCGGGCACCCAGGACGTGATCGTCCCGCAGTAGCCGGGGCGGGGCTCCGGAGCCACGGCGGGGCTCCGGCCTCCGGCCTCAGACCTCGACGAGGACGGTGAACGGGCCGTCGTTCACCAGCGCCACCTGCATGTCGGCGCCGAACCGGCCCGTCTCCACCTTGGCGCCCAGCGCCCGCAGCGCGCCGACCACCTCGTCCACCAGCGGCTCGGCGACCGGGCCGGGGGCGGCGGCGTTCCAGGTGGGGCGGCGGCCCTTGCGGGCGTCGCCGTAGAGCGTGAACTGGCTGATCACCAGCAGCGGGGCGCCGAGGTCGGAGCAACTCTGCTCGACGCCCTCCTCGTCGGCGGGCAGCAGCCGCAGCGTCCAGAGCTTGCGGGCCAGTTGGGCGGCCTTGGCGGGGGTGTCGTCGTGGGTGACGCCGACCAGGACGCAGAGCCCCGGCCCCTCGATCGCGCCGACGGTCTCACCGGCCACGGTCACCCGGGCCTCGGTCACTCGCTGCACCACTGCTCGCATGCCGCCATTGTGCCGGAGGGCGGTGCGGCCACCGGAGGGGCCCCGGCGCGGCGCCCGCCCCGCCGTCCCGCGCTCCGCCCGCTGTCGCGCGCCCCCACGGGCGCTGCGCGGGCGGTCCGCCCGTCCCTCGGCACCCGCTTCCGCACGTCGCTGCCCGTGCGCCGGCCGCCCGTCGCGCCGCATCCCCCACGTGCGTCACAGAGGTCGTCCCAGGGCGCAGACGAGGGGCGCGCACGATGGTTGCGCACGCCGCAAAGTGGGCGCCTGCGCCGGTTCGGGCGCTGCTCTTCCTGCGGAAAGGGCCGGTCATATCAGCCACCCCCGTTCGCCAGGGGGCCGTTCGGGTGCACGGGCGGTGCGCGCGCGCCGGGTGGGGTGGCACGCTGTGGACCGTACGAAGGGTCCGGGGCGCCAGGAGGTCCGCCGCGCCGGGCCCGGGTTCGGCCGGGCGGTCGAGTCGGTAGGTCAGGCGTTCTGGTGGTGTCGCCCCGACGGGTGGTCGCGACCGGGGAGCGGAACCTCCGGGGGGCTCCCGGGCGTGCCGAGGGACGGAACGCCGAGCCCGTCGGGGGACGGGCCGGACCGGCGGCAGGGACGGGGTTGCCGCGAGCGGGCGGGATCGACGACGGCAGGTGGGTTGGGTGATGGACGCGAGCAGCGCGGCGCGGGACCGGTCCGGGCGGATGGCGCCGGCCCCCGGGGGCCCGTGCGGTCCGGTGGCGGACGCGGAGGACGAGCCCGATCTGGAGGGGCTGGGCCTGGACCAGCTGCGGGTGCTGCGCCGGGAGACCCTGGAGCAGGAGGCCGACCTGTCCTACCTGCGGCGGCTGCTGCACGGGCGGATGGACATCCTGCGCGCCGAGCTCGACCGGCGCCCCGGCGGCCCGGTCCGGGCGGCCGGCGTGCCCGGCCCCGACCCGGCCCCCGGCGACCTGCTGGACCGGCTGCCGGCCATCCTGACCGACGCGCCCTCCACCGTGCGGCGCTCGGCCCGGCACGTGACCCTCGGCCCGCCGCGCACCCGGGAGTCCGGGCTGGAGGCGGACGCGCTCATGGGCGACGTCCAGCTCGCCGACCTGGCGGCGCACCCGGCCGAGGAGCTGCTGGCCGCCCTGGAGCGGCTGCGGGCGCACGAGCGGGAGGTGTCCGGACGGCGTCAGCGGCTGCTGCGCACGGCCGACGGTTGCAATGCCGAGATCACCCGCAGGTACCGTGATGGGGAAGCACGGGTCGACGACCTGCTCGCAGGGGGGCCGCTCTGACCGGGTGAGTCGCTGCGGGCGGGTGGAGCCCGGCTCGCTCCCGGCTCACCCTCGCCCCGGAAGGCTCAACCCCCATGCCCCAGCTCGCCACCGTGCCCGTGCTCGCCGAGGTCATACGATCGGGCTTCGTCGAGGGCCACCACCACGGTTCCCTGGTGCTGCTCGCCGCCGACGGCTCGGTCGAGTTCGCGCTGGGCGACCCGGACGCACCGGTCTTCCCGCGGTCGACGGCCAAGCCGTTCCAGGCGGTGGCCACCCTGCGGGCCGGGCTGTCGATCGACGCCGAGCTGTTGGCGCTGGCCGCCTCCAGTCACTCTGCAGAATCGTTTCACCTCGCCGGTGTGAGAGCCATCCTCGGCGCCGCCGGGCTCGACGAGTCGGCCCTGCGGACCCCGGCCGACCTGCCGCTGGACGAGACCGAGGCGGAGCTGCTGCTCGGCGCCGGCGGTCGGCGCGCCCCGATCCTGATGGACTGCTCGGGCAAGCACGCCGGCTGGCTGGCCGCCTGCGTGGCCAACGGCTGGGACACCGAGAGCTACCTCGACCCGTCCCACCCGATCCAGCTGCTGGCCCGCGAGGCCCTGGAGGAGGGCACCGGCGAGACGCCCGCGCACGCCGGGGTGGACGGCTGCGGCGCCCCGCTGCTGGCCGTCACGCTGACCGGCCTGGCCCGCGGCTACCGCGGCCTGGTGCTGGCCCCCGAGGGGTCCGCGCCGCGCCGGGTGGCCGACGCGATGCGCGCCCACCCCGAGTACGTGGCCGGCACCCGCCGGGCCGACACCTGGCTGATGCGGGCGATCCCGGGCGCGCTGTCCAAGATGGGCGCCGAGGCCGTCCAGGTGGTGGCGCTGCCGGACGGGCGGGCACTGGCCTTCAAGATCGACGACGGTGGTGAGCGCGCCCGCGGCCCGGTGCTGGCGGCCGCGCTGCGCCGGCTCGGGGTGGCCGGGGCGGACGAGACCGTCGAGCGGATCGGCTCGGCCCCGCTGTTCGGCGGCGGCGCGCCGGTCGGACAGGTGCGGGCGGCCTTCTAGGCCCGGCGCCCGGGAGCCCGGCCCGGCGCCCTGGGGCCGGTCCTCCGGGGCCCGCTCCGGGAGCCCTCGGGGCCCCTGTCCGGGCAGGGCCCCCGGAGTCCCGGGGCCCGGCTCGGGGCGGCGGCGGCCCGTCGGGGTGCGGGCGGGGCGGGGGCGGTGCACGGTGGACCGGGGGACCGTCGCACAGCTGAGGGAGTCCGCCATGACCGACCACGTGTACCGGGTGACCGAGATCGTCGGGTCCTCGACCGAGAGCATCGACGCCGCGATCCGCAACGGGGTGGAGCGGGCCGCCCGGACGCTGCGCAACCTCGACTGGTTCGAGGTGTCCCAGGTCCGGGGGCATCTGGAGGACGGCCGGATCAAGCACTACCAGGTCTGCATCAAGGTCGGCTTCCGGCTGGAGGACTGACCCGGTTCAGCCGCGCCGCGGCAGCACCGGCGGCACCCCGGTGCGTAGGTGCGCCGGCACCTCCACCGGGTGGCCGTACACCTCGCCGAGCAGCGGTGCGCGCAGCACCTCGGCGGCCGGCCCGTCCGTGACCGTCGCCCCGGCGGGCGGTCGCCCGCCGGGGCCGGCCCGCCTCCGGTGCCGTCGGAGGGCGGCGCCTACGCGCTGAGCGGGTAGCGCGAGTCCAGGTCGCGGAAGACCGCTCCGTTGAGCACGAAGGCCCGCTTGCACTCCTCGACCACCCGGCGCCGCTCGACCTCGTCCATCGCGGCGCCGGCCGCGTCCAGCTTGGCGCGGTACTCGCGCTTGAAGGCGGCCGGGTTGTCGACCTCCTCGAAGACGTAGAACCGCACGCCGTCGCCCTTGCGCGCGAAGCCCCAGGTCCGCTCGGCCACGCCCCGGATGATCTGGCCGCCCGACAGATCGCCCAGGTAGCGGGTGTAGTGGTGCGCGATGTACCCGGCGGGCCACGCGGCGGCCAGCTCCTCCACGCGCGCGACGTACGCGGCGGTGGCCGGCAGCGGCGCCAGTCCGTCCCGCCAGCCGGGCCCGCGCAGGTGCGCCAGGTCGCGCTCGATGGCGGCGGTGCGCAGCAGCGCGCCGTCGATGAAGGGGCCGGCCAGCGGGTGCTCCGCGAGCTGCCCGGTCCGGCTCTCCAGCGCCCGGTAGACGTGCCAGAGCTGGCCGGTGAGGTCGGCGTACGCCTCGATCCCGAGGCGCCCGTTCAGCAGGTGGCTCATGAACGAGGAGTGTTCGGCGGCCTCGTGCTCCTCGCTGCTGGCGGTGCGGAGCACGGTGGAGAACGGGACGGGCGCGGGCGCGGGCATGCGGCCTCCAGCGATCGGATGCGGCCGGGTCGGATCCGGCCCCGACAGTTTTGGTTAGGCTAACCTGACTTCACATCGTGCCGACAGTCTGTCGGCAACCAGTCTGGCAAGCCGGCCCGGCCACCGCTCCGCGAAACGGAACGGCCCCGATCGGAACGGCCCGGACCGGACGGCCCGGCCCCGGGCACGACAGAGGCCGGGGCCCGCGGACGAATCCGCGAACCCCGGCCCCAGGCTGTCCCGACCTACCTCGAACGGTCCTGATCGATCGAGATCGGAACGACGGCTCAGTGGCCGCCCTGCTCCGCCAGGCGCTTGATCGAAGCGGTGACCTCGGCCTCGGCCTCGGCGCGGCCGACCCAGTTGGCACCCTCGACGGACTTGCCGGGCTCCAGGTCCTTGTAGACCTCGAAGAAGTGCTGGATCTCCAGGCGGTCGAACTCCGACACGTGGTGGATGTCGCGCAGGTGCTCCCAGCGCGGGTCGGTCGCCGGGACGCAGAGCAGCTTGTCGTCGCCGCCGGCCTCGTCGGTCATCTGGAACATGCCGATGGCGCGGCACTTGATGAGGCAGCCCGGGAAGGTCGGCTCGTCCAGGATGACCAGGGCGTCCAGCGGGTCGCCGTCCTCGCCGAGCGTGCCCTCGACGTAGCCGTAGTCGGCCGGGTAGCGGGTCGAGGTGAAGAGCATCCGGTCGAGCCGCAGGCGACCGGTCTCGTGGTCGACCTCGTACTTGTTACGAGAGCCCTTCGGGATTTCGATAAGGACGTCGAACTCCAACGGTTCCTCCAAGGTAGGGACTGACAGAATCCAAGTGTCTCCTACGGGAGTGGGTGCTCGGGAAAGGGGCCGGTCGGTGAGCGCTGGGGGAGGGGCGGTCCGCCGCCGCAGGGGGACGGCCGCGGGGCTGTTCGGAGCGGCGCTGCTGGTCGCCGGAACGGTCCTGACCTCGGGCGGTGCGTACGCGCAGCCCTCACCGCCCCCGGGCGGGCACAGCACCGGGCACGGCGAGGACGACGACCGCGACGGCGGCCGGGACGGCAACGGCGGCAAGAAGGGTGACCACGGGAAGGGCGGCGCCAAGCCGGGGCCGGGCGACAGTCCGAGCGCCGCACCCGCCCGCCGGTCCGGGCCCTCCGCGGCCCCCGCGCCCGCGAACACCGGTGGCGACCCGTCCGCCGCGCGCCCGGCCCCCGCGGCGGGCGACGTCCTGGCCTCCGCCGACGGCGCTCCGACGGCCGCCGTCCCCACCGAGCAGGGCCTCCGGCAGGCGCTCGCCGGCGCCGTCGCCGACCCGAACCTCGGTGACGTCACCTTCGCCGTCGCGGACGCCGCCGACGGCCGACTCCTGTACGGCTCGGGCGAGAACACCCCGGCCACCCCCGCCTCCACCACCAAGCTGGCCACCTCGATCGCAGCCCTGTCCCTGCTCCCCGGCGACACCCGGCTGACCACCAGGGTGGTCCGCGGCGCGGATCCGGGCACGATCACGCTGGTCGGGGGCGGCGACCCGACGCTCACCGCACTCCCCGCCGACCAGGTGCAGATCGGCGGTCAGCCCGTCGACGCCGACACCGCCCCCGCCTCGCTGGACGCCCTCGCCCGGCAGACCGCCGCCGCCCTGGCCGCCGCCGGCACCACCACGGTCAAGCTGGACTACGACCTGTCGATGTACGCCGGCAACCCGCAGCACAACAACCACGACGGGCAGAACATCGCCCTGGTCGTCCCGCTGATGGTGGACGAGGCCAAGGCGGACCCGAAGAGCCGCGAGGACGCGCCGGACCGCGTCCCCGACCCGGCCGGCGCGGCTGCAGGGGCCTTCGCCGCCCTGCTCAAGGCCCAGGGCATCACCGTGCAGGGCGGGCCCGGGCCCGCCGCCGCGCCGGCCGCCGCCGACGCGCCCGTCCTCGGCCGGGTCGACTCGCCCACGCTCGACCGCCTGGTCGAACGCCTGCTGACCACCTCCGACAACCAGCTGGCCGAGGCGATCGCCCGTCAGGCCGCGCTCGCGGCCCACCAGCCGGCGAGTTTCGAGGGGGCGGCGGCCGCCGTCACCCGGGAACTCACCCGGCTCGGCGTGCCGATGGGCGACGTGGTCCTCAACGACGGCAGCGGCCTGCACACGGGCAACGCGATCCCGCCCGCCGTGCTGGTCCGGCTGCTCTCCCTGGCGGCCTCCGCGGAGCACCCCGCCCTGCGGCCGGTGCTCACCGGTCTCCCGGTCGCCGGCTTCACCGGCACCCTCGGCAAGCGCTACGGCGCCGGCTCCGGCGCCGCCGACGCGGCCGGCCTGATCCGCGCCAAGACCGGCACCCTCCGCGGCGTCAACACCCTCGCCGGCACGGTCGTCGACGCCGACGGCCGCCTCCTCGCCTTCGCCGTCATGACCCGCACCCCCGCCCCCGCCGACACCGCCCGCGCCGCCATGGACCGCATAGCCGCCCACCTCGCCGGCTGCGGCTGCCACTGATCCACCCGCCCGTCCCCGCCCCGCCGGCGCCGCCCGGCGCCGGCCCCCGGGTCGCCGTGGTCCTCCCGCGGGGACGGCGGCGACCAGGCGCGGCGCCGCCCCTCCCGCGCGCGGCCCCGGGTGCCCCCGCCGCGCCCCCCGGCGGGCCCGCCGTGCACCCGGCGCGGAGCGTCACGGCCCCCGGGCGGCACGGGAGTTGGCGTGCCGCCCGGGTCGGGGCCGGTGCTGGGAGGCCGCGCCCCGGGGTGCCGGGGGCGAGGTGTTCCGGGTGGGTGGCTGCCGTTGGTGGTGGGGAGCACGTACGGTGAGGGCATGACGAGCGCGAGTGGCGGTGCTGACATGGTCGACTGGAACCTCGCGGTCGCGACTGCGACCAGGCTGGTGAGGCCGGGCCCGGAGGTGAGCCGGGAGGAGGCGGCGGCGGTGGTCGCCGAGCTGCGCCGGCACGCCCTGGAGGCGGAGGAGCACGTTCGGGCGTTCACCGGCATGCAGTCGTCGAGCCTGGCCCGGGCCGCGGCGACGCCGGTGCTGGTGGTGGACCGCCCCGGCTGGGTGCGGGCCAACGTGGCGGGCTTCCGCACGGTCGTCCAGCCGCTGGTGGAGAAGCTGCAGGCGCGCCGGACGAACAGCGCGACGGCCGGGGTGTTCGGCACCGTGGGGGAGAAGGCGACCGGCATCGAGGTCGGGGCGCTGCTGGCGTTCCTGGCGACGAAGGTGCTGGGCCAGTACGAGACCTTCGCCCCGGCGGAGCCCTCGCTGGAGGCGCCGGACAGTCCGGCGGCGCTGTTCGACAAGCCGCGGCTGGGGCCGGACGGTCCCGGGCCGGGCCGGCTGCTGCTGGTGGCGCCGAACATCGTGCACGTCGAGCGTGAGCTGGACGTCGACCCGTCCGACTTCCGGCTCTGGGTCTGCCTGCACGAGGAGACGCACCGGACGCAGTTCACCGCGGTGCCGTGGCTGCGCGACCACATCCAGTCCGAGGTGCAGTCCTTCCTCGCCGAGACGGACGTCGACCCGGGCGCGCTGCTGGACCGGCTGCGGGACGCGGCGGGTTCGCTCGGCGGGCTGCCGGGCGTCGGCGGTCGGGAGGGCTCCTCGTCGAACCTGATGGAGATCGTCCAGTCGCCCGCGCAGCGCGAGATCCTCGCCCGGCTGACGGCCGTGATGTCGCTGCTGGAGGGCCACGCGGACGTGGTGATGGACGGCGTCGGCCCGGCCGTGGTGCCGACGGTGGCGGAGATCCGGGAGAAGTTCCAGCAGCGCCGGGACCGCGGTGCGAACCGGCTGGACCTGCTGCTGCGCCGGCTGCTGGGCATGGACGCCAAGCTGCGCCAGTACCAGGACGGTGCGGTGTTCGTGCGCGGGGTGGTGGAGCGGGTCGGCATGGAGGGGTTCAACCGGGTGTGGACCTCGCCGAACACCCTGCCGACCAAGGAGGAGATCCACGACCCGGCCGCCTGGGTGGCCCGGGTGGCCCGCTGAGCTCCCCGTCGTGACGCAGGCGCGCCGCCAGCCGGACGGCAAGCGGCGCGCGGCGGTCAAACCCGCTCGTACGAGTGGTCCAATCGGGCAGATGGTGCGTGAAGAAGCGTTTCTTCATTCACCCGAACGTGGGACGGTGGTCGTACCGGTGGCGCGGGTGGCGTAGCGGGTCGCTCCTTTCTGCCACCATCTGTGAGCGCCCGGTAACAGGGCGCGCACGCAGTGTGCGGTCCCCGCCGCCCGCCGCAGTCCTGTCCCCCTCCGTCGAGGAGACTTCGCCGTGGGCCCTCACCCCGCCGTCGCCGCGATACGCCTGGCCGTTCGCCGCACGCTCGCCGACCTCGCCGCCGAGGCCGGTACCACCTTCACCGCGCCCGTGCGCGAGCCCCGCGAGCGCCCGGCCGGGGCGCCGCTGGTGGGTGCCGCCGTCGGCACCACCCTGATCGGCAACGCCGCGCGCCACCCGTCCGGGCTGCCCCGCACCCCGGCCGCGCCCGGTTCGCCGCTGGTCCTGGTCGCCGTCAGCGGCGGCGCGGACTCCATGGCGCTGGCCATCGCCGCCGCCTTCGAAGCCCCCAAGATCGGCCTGCGGGTCGGCGCCGTCACCGTCGACCACGGCCTGCAGCCCGGCTCCGCCGAGCGCGCCGACCAGGTGGCGGAGCGGCTGCGCTCGCTCGGCCTGGACCCGGTCGAGGCGGTCCCGGTGCGCGTCGGCCGGGCCGGCGGCCCGGAGGCGGCCGCCCGGGACGCCCGCTACGCCGCCCTGGACGAGGCCGCCGAACGCCACGGCGCCGTCGCCGTGCTGCTCGGCCACACCCGGGACGACCAGGCCGAGACCGTGCTGCTGGGCCTGGCCCGCGGCTCGGGCGCCCGTTCGCTGGCCGGGATGCCGGCCCAGAAGGGCCGCTACCGCCGTCCGCTGCTGGAGCTGGACCGGGCCGCCACCCGGCAGGCCTGCTCCGCCCAGTCGATCCCGGTCTGGGACGACCCGCACAACTGTGATCCCGCCTACACCCGATCCCGGGTCCGCCACGAGGTGCTGCCGGTGCTGGAGAAGCACCTGGGCGGCGGCGTGGTCGAGGCGCTGGCCCGCACGGCCCGGCTGTTCCGCGACGACGCCGACGCCCTCGACCAGTGGGCCGCCCTGGCCGAACGCGACCTCCGTACGGGCGAGGGCGCCCTGGACGCCGTGAAACTGGCCGAACTGCCGCCGGCCGTCCGGCGCCGGGTGCTGCGCCGGGCCGCACTGCGCGCGGGGTGTCCGGCCGGGGACCTCTTCGCCCGGCACCTGGAGACGATCGACCTGCTGGTCACCGGATGGCGCGGCCAGGGGCCGCTGCACCTACCCGGGGGCGTCGAGGCCACCCGCAGGTGTGGCACGCTGGTCTTTCGGCGGCAGGGCGACTGAGGGGCGAGGCATGCCCCGGGGGAGCCGGCCGCCGGCCACACAGACCCCGAACGTTTGAGGACGTATCCCCGGTGGACCAGAACGACATGGGCGCTGACCTCGCGAAGGTGCTCATCAGCAAGGACGAGATCGACGCCAAGCTCCTTGAGCTGGCCGAGCGCATCGACCGGGACTACGCAGGCAAGGACCTGCTGATCGTCGGCGTCCTCAAGGGTGCCGTCATGGTCATGGCCGACCTCGCCCGGGCCCTGCACTCGCAGGTCACCATGGACTGGATGGCCGTCTCCTCGTACGGGATGGGCACCAAGTCCTCCGGCGTGGTGCGGATCCTGAAGGACCTGGACACCGACATCGCCGGCCGTGACGTCCTGATCGTCGAGGACATCATCGACTCCGGTCTGACGCTGTCCTGGCTGCTGGGCAACCTGGGCTCGCGCGGTCCGGCCTCGCTGGAGGTCTGCACGCTGCTGCGCAAGCCGGATGCGGCCAAGGTCGAGATCGACGTGAAGTACGTCGGGTTCGACATCCCGAACGAGTTCGTGGTCGGCTACGGCCTGGACTACGCGGAGAAGCTGCGTAACCTCCCCTTCATCGGCACCCTCGCCCCGCACGTCTACGGCGGCTGAGGGCTCCGTTCGGGCTATGGGCGGGAACAGTAGGTCGTTCCCGCCCGTTGGACCGGGGGATCGAAGAACCAAGCCGTGTCCGCTGCGCTCCCGCCATCGGTGGGTCCGACTGCGGTACGGTCCAATAAAACCGCTCTTCACATGAGCACCGACCGGATGCGCCGCGGCCGACAGCCACACGGCGCCGTTGAGTGGCAGGAGGGACGGGGCGGCAACGCCCCGCATGGATGGACGTCAAGCGATACTTCCGTGCGCCGATCATGTGGATCGTGCTGGCCGTCCTCGCCGTCATCGTACTGATGCAGGTCGTTTCGGACTCGAACGGCTACAAGACGGTGGACACCGGTCAGGTCGTGGCGGCGATCGACGCGCACAACGTCAAGTCGGCGCAGATCACCACCGGTGACTCGAACACGATCAAGATCCAGCTGAAGGACGGCGCAACGCTGCCCAGCGCCGGTACGGGCAAGACCCCGTCCGGCACCAAGTTCCAGGCCTCGTACATCGGCGACCAGGGTGTCGCGATCGCCGACAAGCTGCAGGCCCAGGTCAACGACAAGGACTCGAACACCCTCGCCGAGGGCTACACCGTCAGTCCCGAGAAGCAGAGCACCTTCGTCAGCCTGCTGCTGTCGATGCTGCCGATCGTGATCATCGTCCTGGTGTTCCTGTTCCTGATGAACCAGATGCAGGGCGGCGGCTCCCGCGTCATGCAGTTCGGCAAGTCCAAGGCCAAGCTGCTCACCAAGGACACCCCGAAGACCACCTTCGCCGACGTCGCAGGCGCGGACGAGGCGGTCGAGGAGCTCCACGAGATCAAGGAGTTCCTGCAGGAGCCGGCCAAGTTCCAGGCCGTCGGCGCCAAGATCCCGAAGGGCGTGCTGCTCTACGGCCCGCCCGGGACCGGCAAGACCCTGCTGGCGCGCGCCGTCGCGGGCGAGGCCGGGGTGCCGTTCTACTCCATCTCCGGCTCGGACTTCGTCGAGATGTTCGTCGGTGTCGGCGCCAGCCGCGTCCGCGACCTCTTCGAGCAGGCCAAGGCGAACGCCCCGGCGATCGTCTTCGTCGACGAGATCGACGCCGTCGGCCGGCACCGCGGTGCGGGTCTCGGCGGCGGCCACGACGAGCGCGAGCAGACCCTCAACCAGCTGCTGGTCGAGATGGACGGCTTCGACGTCAAGGGCGGCGTGATCCTGATCGCCGCGACCAACCGCCCCGACATCCTGGACCCGGCGCTGCTGCGCCCGGGCCGCTTCGACCGCCAGATCGCGGTGGAGCGTCCCGACCTCCAGGGCCGACTGGACATCCTCAAGGTGCACCAGAAGGGCAAGCCGATCGCGCCCGACGTCGACCTCTCGGCCGTCGCCAAGCGCACCCCCGGCTTCACCGGTGCCGATCTGTCGAACGTCCTCAACGAGGCGGCGCTGCTGACCGCCCGCTCGGACAAGAAGCTGATCGACAACGGCATCCTGGACGAGGCGATCGACCGCGTCGTGGCCGGTCCGCAGAAGCGCACGCGGATCATGTCCGACAAGGAGAAGAAGATCACCGCGTACCACGAGGGCGGTCACGCCCTGGTCGCGGCGGCCTGCCAGTACAGCGACCCAGTGCACAAGATCACGATCCTGTCCCGCGGTCGGGCCCTCGGCTACACCATGGTGCTGCCGGACGAGGACAAGTACTCCACCACCCGCAACGAGATGCTCGACCAGCTGGCCTACATGCTGGGCGGTCGCGCGGCGGAGGAACTGGTCTTCCACGACCCGACCACCGGCGCCTCGAACGACATCGAGAAGGCCACCGCCACGGCGCGGGCCATGGTCACCCAGTACGGCATGACCGAGCGCCTGGGCGCGATCAAGTTCGGTTCCGACAACTCGGAGCCGTTCCTGGGCCGTGAGATGGGCCACCAGCGCGACTACTCGGAAGAGGTCGCCGCGCTGGTCGACGAAGAGGTCAAGAAGCTCATCGAGAGCGCGCACAACGAGGCCTGGGAGATCCTGGTCGAGAACCGCGACGTGCTCGACAACCTGGTGCTGGAGCTCCTGGAGAAGGAGACCCTCAACAAGGAGCAGATCGCCGAGATCTTCGCCCCGATCGTCAAGCGCCCGACCCGGCCGGCCTGGACGGGTTCCACCCGTCGCACGCCGTCCACCCGGCCTCCGGTGCAGTCCCCCAAGGAGCTGGCGCTCACCAACGGCGCCGTCTCCGGGGACACCGCTCCGGTGGATGTCGTGAAGCTCCCGCCGCTGCCGGCCTCCGAGCCGCCGGTCGAGGGCTGACCCCCGGTTCCGTAGGGAATGGATGCCGCGTCACCAGGGTTTGTACCCTGGAGGCGCGGCATCCGTGCTGTTCAGCCAGAGTCTTCCCACATGTAAGCGAGGCCCGCATGATCGACCCGGTGACGCTCGACGGTCCGCCCGCCGTCGGGACCTTCGACCAGAAGCGGGCCGAGAACGCCATCCGTGAGCTGCTGCTCGCCGTGGGGGAGGACCCGGACCGCGAGGGCCTGCTGGAGACCCCGGCCCGGGTCGCGCGGGCCTACAAGGAGATATTCGCGGGCCTGTGGCAGGAGCCCGAGGACGTCCTGACCACCACCTTCGACCTCGGCCACGACGAGATGGTGCTGGTCAAGGACATCGAGCTGACCTCGGTCTGCGAGCACCACCTGGTGCCGTTCCGCGGCGTGGCGCACGTCGGGTACATCCCGTCCCTCAGCGGCAAGATCACCGGGCTGTCCAAGCTCGCCCGGCTGGTCGACGTCTACGCCCGCCGGCCGCAGGTGCAGGAACGGCTGACCAGCCAGGTGGCGGACGCGCTGATGCGGATCCTGGAGCCGCGCGGGGCGATCGTCGTGGTCGAGTGCGAGCACATGTGCATGTCGATGCGCGGCATCCGCAAGCCCGGCGCCAAGACCATCACCTCCTGCGTGCGCGGCCAGCTGCGCGACCCGGCCACCCGGGCCGAGGCGATGAGCCTCATCATCGGCCGGTAGGGCCGGTAGGGCCCGGCCGAGCGGCCGGGAACGGCTCTCAGGGCACCTCGTGCTCCGCGTGCGGCGGAGCCGGGGTGCCCAGTGCGTTGCGGCGCTCGGGCATCCGCAGCGTGACCATCCGGCGCCAGCCGTAGGCGCGGTCGTACAGGTACAGCGCGTGCACCCCGAGGGTGACCAGGGCCAGCTGCCAGCGCGGCCAGCGCAGGATCCGGGCCATCCGGGAGGTGACTGCGAGGCCGACGTCCCGGTGGGTGCGGATCTCGCCGCGGGCGCTGGTCTCCAGGGTGTGCCGGATGTACGGGCCGTGCCCCTCGGCCCGGAGCCGCAGCAGCTCCTCGTGGCAGTACGCCAGGTGGTTGTCCTCGTCGGCGGAGATCATCCTCATCGCCCGGCCGAGGTCGGGGTTGTCCCCGTACACCTTGACCAGCTGGCGCATCTGCTCGGCGGCGCGCTGCTCGGTGACCCGGCTGTGCGCGAGGTAGGTGATGATCTCGCGCTCGGTCAGCGGGAGGTCGCTGTTCAGCCGCTCGTGGGAGAGGCCGACGCCCTGGCGCTCCAGCAGCATGCAGTAGTCGGCCTCGTCCGGGACCGGCACCTTGGGCAGGCCGCGCTTGGCCAGCAGCTGGGTGAAGATCCGGCCGTGCTTGCGCTCGTCGGCGCCGTGCCGGGCGACCTTCGGGGCGAGGACCGGGTCCCGCGTGAGCGTGGTGATCCGCTCGTTCTCCCAGCCGCCCTGGTCCTCACCACCGGCCGCGATGCTGCAGAACAGCTGGTAGGCCTGGTCGTTCCGGTAGATCTCGTTGAAGAGCGATCGGGTGCTCAGCACTGCGCCTCCTGCGCGGATCCGGGACGTCCGCGCGCCTGGGCGGCGGGCGGGACGGCCTCGATGCGTTCCCCCCGGCCGTCGGCCGCCCGGGCCGACCGGCGGGTAATCACTCACACGCGCTAGCCGAGGTGCGTGCCCAGCCATTCGAGCGAGGCCGGCAGCTCCTTGGTCCAGCTGTCGATGTTGTGCCCGCCGTCCTCCAGGTAGAGCGAGTCGACCTTGAACTGCGGGTTGGCCGCCGCGACCTGGGTGGCCTGGTCGACGAACTGGACGGTCTGCGGGTAGTCCGACTCCTTGCGGGTGGAGACCACCAGGACGTTGAGCGTCGGCACCGGCAGGTTCTGAAGCCGCCAGCCGAGGTCGTGCTGCTGGGTCAGCGCCTTGTCGCCGTTGAAGAGGTCGCCGCCGGTGTAGCCGTCCTGGCGCACGGTGAAGTCGCCGTGCAGGCTGGCCGCGGTGCCGAAGACGTTCGGGAAGCGCATCGCCAGGCGCAGCGCGCAGCTGCCCCCGGTGGAGTAGCCGAAGGTGGCCCAGGAGCCGGCCGTGCGGCCGACCCGGTAGGTGCTCAGGACGGCCTCCGGGACGTCCTTGGCGAACCAGGCCTCGGTGCGCGGCCCGCCGGGGACGTCCACGCACTCGGTGTCCCGGGACGGGACCACCCCCGGGCGGACCATCACCAGGACGGTCGGCGGCATCTTGCCGGAGCGCTCCAGCTCGTACGCCGTCTGGGGGAGGGAGAGGTCCTTGACCAGGTTCAGTGCCGTGCCCGGGTAGCCCGCGATGGCCAGCAGGACGGGGAAGCGGACCAGGGCGAACTTCGGGTCGAAGTACTCGGGCGGCAGGTAGACGAACATCTGGTCGGAGAAGCCCGTCTCCTTGCCGCTGACCTGGACCGACTCGACCTTGCCGACCTCCTCGGGGGTGCCCTTCGGCAGGTTGGTGACGGTCTCCAGGCCGCCCTCGGTGGTGGGCTGGATCAGCGCGTCGGCGACCGGGGTGCCGCCCTTGTGGTTCTCGTTGCTGGTCAGGGCGAGCTTGGCGCCGCTGTGGCCGAGCAGGTCGTTCCAGGACGTGTAGAACCCGAAGGAGTTGTTCACCGACAGCGCGAGCACGGCCACGATCGAGACTTGAACGACCGTCAGCAGGCCGATCCGGCCGAGCACGGGCAGGGGGCGCTGTCTGGCCAACCGGGGCCAGACCCACAGGGTGGTGACCAGGGCCGCGGTCCCGAGTGCGAGCAGCGAGTTCATCAACGCGTCGCTGGTCAGTTCCATGCGGTCGGCCTTCCGGTGGGACACTGGCGGGGCAGGCTTCATCGTCTGGCGGCCCATCAGATCGGGCCACCGCAGCTAGGCTGTCCGGGCGCCCGGGCGGGGGCCGGAAGGTCGGGGGCCGGAAGGGCGGGGGGAAGTCGCAGGCAACCGGCGCCCTAGAATGCGGCGTCCACCGTACGTAACGCGTCCCGGGGGGTGCTGCCGCGCCACGCTGCGGCGACCCCCCCGCTCCCACCGCCGGCTCAACCCCGCAGCGCGTCCACGGCCCCGGTTTACCGACCGTTTCCGGGTCCTTGGTATGCGCATTGCCTGATGAAGGAATAGGCATGAAGGTCCATCACGCGTCCTCCCCCGGAGTGACGGGACACCGCACCGCAGCCTCTACGCTGAGCTTCCATGAGCGTTCCCGTGTCCGTTGAGCCGAGCCCCGAGCAGCCGCCGCGCCGTCGCCGCGGCCTGCAGACGCTGCGCACCCAGGCAGCCGCTGTTCCGAGGGCCTGGCTCCCGGGCGCGGTCGGCTACGCCTGTCTGCTGATCGGGCTGGTGGACATCGCCAGCGCGGTGTTCCCCAAGCTCCGGCACACCAAGATGCACACGGTCGCCGGGCAGCTGCCGGGCGGCACCACCAGCCTGGCCGCGGTCGGCACGCTGATGGTCGGCATCCTGCTGGTGCCGCTCGCCCACGCGCTGCGCCGTCGCAAGCGTCGGGCCTGGCGGGTGGTCTGCGTGCTGCTGCCGCTCAGCGCGGCGCTGCACATCGTGCGCTGGCACCAGGTCGGCCCGGCGGTCGTCTCGCTGGTCGTCCTCGCCGTGATGCTCCTCCACCGGCGCGAGTTCTACGCCAAGGCCGACCCGCGCACCCGCTGGCGGGCGCTGGCCAACCTGGTCGTCATGGGCGTCCTCAGCGTGCTGCTCGGCCTGCTGATCGTGAGCACCCGGGCCAAGTACGAGATCGGCCACCCGGGCCTGGCCCAGCGCCTGGAGCACGTCGGCTACGGACTCCTCGGCTTCGAGGGCCCGATCCGGTACACCAACATCCGGATGTCCGACCTGGTCGCCTACCTGCTCGGCGGGCTCGGGCTGCTGACCGCCTTCACCACCGCCTACCTGGCGCTGCGCCCGGGCAAGCCGAAGCCCGAGCTCACCGCGGAGGACGAGGAGAAGGTCCGCGAGCTGCTCGCGCGGCACGGCGAGCGCGACTCGCTCGGCTACTTCGCGCTGCGCCGCGACAAGAGCGTGCTGTTCTCGCCCACCGGCAAGGCCGCGATCTCCTACCGGGTGGTCTCCGGCGTGATGCTGGCCTCCGGCGACCCGGTCGGCGACGTCGAGGCCTGGCCGGGCGCGATCAAGGTGTTCATGGCCGAGGCCCGCGAGCACGCCTGGGTGCCGGCCGTGATGGGCTGCAGCGAGGTCGGCGGCGAGGTCTGGACCCGCGAGGCGGGCCTGGACGCGCTGGAGCTGGGCGACGAGGCGATCGTCGACACCTCGACCTTCTCGCTCGCCGGCCGGGCGATGCGCAACGTCCGCCAGATGGTCAAGCGCATCGAGCGCAACGGCTACTCCTGCAAGGTCCGCCGGGTCTCCGAGCTCACCGCGGAGGAGAAGTACCGGATCGCCGACGCCGCCGCCCGTTGGCGCGGCACGGACACCGAGCGCGGCTTCTCGATGGCGCTGGGCCGCTTCGGCGACCCGCTGGACGACGACTGCGTGGTGGTCACCGCCCACAAGGACCCCGAGGAGGGCGAGAGCGGCGACGACCTGAAGGCCGTGCTGCACTTCGTGCCCTGGGGCCCGGACGGCATCTCGCTGGAGCTGATGCGCCGCGACCGCGCCGCCGACCCCGGCCTCAACGAGCTGCTGATCGTCGCCGCCCTCCAGGCGGTGCCCGCGCTGGGCGTCCGCCGGGTGTCGCTCAACTTCGCGATGTTCCGCTCGGCCCTGGCCCGCGGCGAGCGGATCGGCGCGGGCCCGGTGCTGCGCGCCTGGCGCGGACTGCTGGTGTTCCTGTCGCGCTGGTTCCAGATCGAGTCGCTGTACAAGTTCAACGCCAAGTTCCAGCCCGAGTGGGAGCCGCGCTTCCTGGTCTTCCCGAACACCCGGGACCTGCCGCGGATCGGCTTCGCCGCGATGCAGGCGGAGGCCTTCATCACCCTCGGCATGCCGCGCTTCGGCCGCAAGCGCCAGCGGGAGGGCCTGATGCCGGTCCCGTCGACCCGAGAGGTCACCGAGGCCGCCTGAGGCACCGCAGCCGTGCACGAGGCCCCCGCCGGGAATCCCCGGCGGGGGCCTCGTTCGATAATGGGGAGCATGAGCGAGCGCAGCGAGCGGATCACCGGACGGCGCGCACGGGCCCAGGCCCCTGCCGAGCGGAACGGGGCGGGCGCATGAGCGAGACACCGTCCTTCTCCCTCCCGGTCGGTCTGCCGCGGCTCGAACGCTGCGCCGTGATGGGCGTGGTCAACGTCACGCCCGACTCCTTCTCGGACGGCGGGCTCTGGCACGACCCCGCCAAGGCGATCGCGCACGGGCTCGCCCTGCGGGCCCGCGGCGCGGACCTGGTGGACGTCGGCGGCGAGTCCACCCGGCCGGGCTCGCAGCGGGTGCCCGAGGAGGAGGAGCTGCGCCGGGTGGTCCCGGTGGTGCGCGAGCTCGCCGACGCCGGGGTGACCGTCTCCGTCGACACCATGCGCGCCTCGGTCGCCGAGCGGGCCGTCGAGGCCGGCGCCGCGATCGTCAACGACGTCTCCGGCGGGCTGGCGGATCCGGCGATGGCCCGGGTGGTCGCCGAGACCGGCGCGCCCTTCGTGGTGATGCACTGGCGCGGGCAGTCCGCCGACATGGACCGGCTGGCCGTCTACGACGACGTGGTGCGGGACGTGGTCGCCGAGCTCACCGCCCGGGTGGACGCGCTGCTGGCGGCCGGGGTCAAGGAGGACCAGCTGATCCTCGACCCGGGGCTCGGCTTCGCCAAGACCGCCGAGCACAACTGGGCGCTGCTCGCCCGGCTGGACGCGCTCACCGCGCTCGGCCGTCCCGTCCTCGTGGCCGCTTCGCGCAAGCGGTTCCTGGGTACGCTGCTCGCCGACCCGGCAACCGGGGAACTGCGCCCGGCCCGGGAGCGCGACGACGCGACGGCCGCGGTGTCGGTGCTGTCGGCCCGGGCCGGAGCCTGGGCGGTGCGGGTGCACGACGTGGCCGGCACGGCGGACGCCGTACGGGTCGTCGCGGCGTGGCAGCACGCGGCGCGGTTGGGGTGAGGGAGGGTCTGTGACGGGTGACGGCAGGTTGAGCGGCGGAACGGCCGGGCAGGCGCGCGAGGCGGACCTGGAGGCCGTGCTGGCGGCGAACCGGGCGCTCTACGAGGCGCTGGAACGGGGGGACCTGGAGGCGGTCGAGGACGCCTGGCTGGGCGCCGCGGACGCCGACGACAAGGGCGGCGTGGTGTGCGTGCACCCGGGCTGGCCGGTGTTGCGCGGGCGGGCCCAGGTGACCCGTTCGTACATGCTGATCATGATGAACACGGAGTACATCCAGTTCTTCCTGACCGATGTCGAGGCCGAGGTCCACGGTGATGTGGCCCTTGTCACGTGCACCGAGAACATCCTGTCCGGGGGCGAGGCGGAGGAGGAGGGCGAACTCGGACCGCTGGTCGGCGGAAAGGTCGTGTCGACGAATCTGTTCCGCCGTACCCCGGCCGGGTGGAAGCTCTGGTCGCACCACGGTTCACCCGTTCTGACCAGCGGCGACGAGGACGACGAGAGTTGATTCCGACCGCTGCGGAAATGCGGTGGCGGTTCGTCGCCCGGGAATTCCGGAGTGGTCACCGAACGTTCACGTCAATCGCCATTCCGGTGCGCGTGGCGCCGTTTCCTGCCGGGTAGGACGGTCAGGCGTTGTCCGTGCTCGCGGGTAGATTCGAAACGGAGTGGCGGGCGCTGCCCGCCTTCGCCCTGCCCGTCCATGCCTTTCTCCGGGTGGGGCCCGTCCGACTGGGAGCAGTGATTCGTTTGCTGGACCGCGTCACCCTGCGGGGGCTGCGAGCCCGGGGCCACCACGGCGTCTTCGAGCGCGAGCGCGTCGAGGGGCAGACCTTCGTCGTCGACCTCGTGCTGTACCTGGACACCCGCCCCGCCGCGTCCGGAGACGACCTCACCCGCACGGCGCACTACGGCATCGTGGCCGAGGAGGTCACCGCGATCATCGCCGGGGAGCCGGTCGACCTGATCGAGACCCTGGCCCAGCGCATCGCCGACCAGTGCCTCAAGCACGAAGCGGTCGAGGAGGTCGAGGTCACGGTGCACAAGCCGGACGCCCCGATCACCGTGCCGTTCGACGACGTGACCGTGACCATCCACCGGGGCCGCGCGTGACCCCCACCGCGCGCCCGGTATCCGATGCAGAGGGAAGACTTCGATGAGTAGCAGCGACCCGACCGCCACGCCGAACGCGTTCGACCTGGAGAGCCGGGTGGACTCCGCTGACACCACACTGCACAGCCAGCGCTGCGCGGTGGTCGCGCTCGGCAGCAACCTGGGCAACCGGCTGGACACCCTGCAGGGCGCCGTGGACGCGCTCGCCGACACCCCCGGGCTGAAGATCAAGGCCGTCTCCGCGGTCTACGAGACCGAGGCCGTCGGCGGCCCCGAGGAGCAGCCCAACTACTACAACGCCGTCGTCGTGCTGCGCACCTCGCTGCCCCCGCGGGACCTCCTGGAGCGCGGCAACGCGATCGAGGACGCCTTCGGGCGGGTGCGGACGGTCCACTGGGGGCCGCGCACCCTGGACGTCGACATCCTGTCCTACGAGGGCGAGCTCAGCGACGACCCGCAGCTGCTGCTGCCGCACCCGCGCTCGCACGAGCGGGCCTTCGTGCTCGCCCCGTGGCTGGACGCGCAGCCGGAGGCCGAGGTGCCCGGGCACGGGCGGGTCGACGCGCTGCTGGCGGCGCTCGGCGGCCCGGACGCGCAGGGCGTGAAGCGCCGCGAGGACATCCGGCTGACGCTGCCGGAGTAGGCCCCCCCCCGGGGCCGTTGATCAGGGAACTCGACCGGGGGCCCGGCCGTACCAGTAGGTGTCCGCCGTTCGCGCGGGTGTCCGTCCGGCCGGGCCCGGTACGGTGGCCTGGCGCCGCCGCGTCGGGTCACCGGGCGGTCGGCCGGCTCTGGAACCCCGGGAAGGACCTCCTCCGAGTGAAGCTGCTTCGCCTCCGCCTGCTGATCGGCATCACGGCCGCCACGACGGCGCTGGCCTGGGCCGGCTCCAAGCTGTGGGCCTCCCTGGACACGCTGCCGGCGGTGCCGGGCGCGGCGCCGGTGGTGCTGGCGGCGGTGGCGGTGATCCTGCTGGCGACCGCGCTGTCCCTGCGCTCCCGGCTGAAGGCGGCGCGCGAGCGCCAGCCCGGCGCGAAGGGGGTCGACCCGCTGCTCGCGGCCCGGGCGCTGGTGCTGGGGCAGGCCAGCGCGCTGGTCTCCGCGGTCGTCACCGGCATCTACGCGGGCACCGGGATCTACCTGCTGGGGGAGTTGGACGTGCCGGCCCGCCAGGACCAGGCCGTCACGGCGGGCTTCGCGGTGCTGGCGGGGATCGCGGTGATCGCCGCGGCGCTCTGGCTCCAGCACGTCTGCAAGTTGCCCGAGAATCACGACGGTCCGAGCGGTCCGGCGGCGTCCCACCGCTGAGCAGGGCTTTCTTCGTGATCTTGAGTGAGAATCCGGGCACGTGCGGTAAAAACCGCCCCCTGTCAAGGGCGGAAGGGGACCCTGGGCTGACAGAGCCCCAATTCGCACGCTAGTTTCTTGGCATGTCTCGCGGACGCCACCGTCATTCCTCCGTCCTCGGCCGGGTCTTTCCCCCCACCGCCGCCGGCGTACTGCTGGTAGCCGCTCTGGCCGCTCTGCTTTTCAGTCAGGACACCATCCTGGTGCGGTCGGTGGGCATCGCCGCACTGATCGCCACGCTCGGGTTCGCGCTGTTGCTGCGTCAGCGGGACAAGGCGGCCCGGGCGGCCGCCGAGATGTCCGCGGCGCAGCGGATGCGGGCCGAGGAGCGGTTCGAGGAGCAGCTGGCGGAGGCCGAGTACGCGGCCGAGGTCGCCGAGGAGCGGGCCACCCGCTTCGGGCGCCGGCTGACCGCGGAGAAGTCGCGGCTGGCCAAGGCGGAGACCGAGATCGCCCGGCTGCTGCGGGAGCGGGCCGTGACGGTGGCCGAGCAGGCGCTCAAGGAGGCCGAGGCGGCCCAGCGGGCGCTCGCCGCGAGCCGTCCCAAGTACCCGGCCAGCCCGGCCGCCTACGTGCGGGCTGCGGCCGTGCTGCGGCTGCTGGAGCGCCGCGCGGCGGAGCAGGAGGCGCAGCGGGCGCGGACGGCGGGTGCGGAGGTCGCGCTGCGGGCCTCCGCGGCTCCGTCGCGGATCCGCCCGGCCGCCCCGGTGGGCCAGGCCGCGCCGGCGCCCGCGCCGGTCGCCGTGCCCGCCCCGGTGGCGCCCGCGGTGCCCACTCCGGCCCCGGCGCCGGCCTCGGCGCCGGTGGCCGAGCCGGCGGTGCGGCCCGCTCCGCTGCGTCCGGCGCTGACGGCGACGGTCGGTCAGCTCGGCGGCGCGCAGACCGCGCCGGCCGCCGCGCCCGTACCGGCGGAGCGGCAGCGGCCGCGGCCGGCGCAGCCGGGGCAGGCGCGCGGGCAGGGGTTCAGCTTCTTCGGCCGCGGCGCGGGCGCTCCTGGCCGCCCGGCGGCTCCGGTGTCGGCGGTGGGCAGCGTCGCCGAACTCGGGGAGCGGGCCGACCTGGCGGACGTGGTGGGCGACGAGGCCGTGGCCGCGAAGGCCGAGGCCGAGGCCCGGGCGGCGGAGTCGACCGCGGTGCGCGGGGACGCGCGGGAGCCGGAGCAGGGCGAGCCGACCGTGGTGGACCTGACGCCGGAGGACGAGACCGAGCTGATCCAGCTGCCGGAGCTGCGCGCCTCGCGCTGAGCCCGGTCGCACGAACGCCGCGGCGCGGGAAGTCGGACGGACCGGCTTCCCGCGCCGCGGCGTTGTCAGGAGGGGTGCGTCAGATCTGCACGCCGAAGTCCTGGGCGATGCCGGCCAGGCCGGAGGCGTAGCCCTGGCCGACGGCGCGGAACTTCCACTCGCTGCCGTTGCGGTAGAGCTCGCCGAAGATCATCGCGGTCTCGGTGGCGGCGTCCTCGGAGAGGTCGTAGCGGGCGATCTCGGCGCCGCCGGCGGCGTTCACCACGCGGATGTAGGCGTTGCGGACCTGGCCGAAGCTCTGGCCGCGGGCGGTGCCGTCGTAGATGGTGACCGGGAAGGTGATCTTCGTGGCCTCGGCCGGCAGACCGGCCAGGTTGACGTTGATCGACTCGTCGTCGCCCGCGCCCTCGCCGGTGCGGTTGTCACCGGTGTGCACGACGGTGTTGTCCGGCGTGCTGGTGTTGTTGAAGAAGACGAAGTGGGCGTTGGAGAGCACCTTGCCGTCCGCGTTCAGGACGATCGCGCTGGCGTCGAGGTCGAATTCGGCGCCGGTCGTGGTGCGGACGTCCCAGCCCAGGCCGACGGTGACCGCGGACAGGCCGGGGGCCTCCTTGGTCAGCGAGACGTTGCCACCCTTGGAGAGGCTCACTGGCATGGCGTTTGCTGTCCCTTCGTTCGCTTCGTGCGCTTTTCCCCGGGACAACGCAATACCCGGGCGGCTTGGTTCCGCAGGGTCCGTGAATTCTTCGCGCGGGTGATTCACGGGGGCAAAGCCCTGGCAAAGACGGCCGTCAGATCCGGCGGAACCGGCCCTGCAGCGACCAGACGTTCGGATTGTCGGCCAGGTCGGGGTGCATGTCGAACAGGTCGGCGAGGGTGTCCTGGAGGAAGTCCCGGGCCTCGCGCCGCAGGTCGCTGTGGCGGACCACGGCCGGCGGCTCGTCCGGCAGCCAGGTCGCGGTGACCTCGACCCAGTTGAAGCGGCGGGCGAAGCGCAGCAGCTCGGTGTTCTGGGTGAAGTCGAGGTCGGCGGTCTGCACCCGGGCGGCCCGGCTGCCGTCCGGGTCGCGGTCCAGGTGCTCGGCGATGTCGCACAGCGCCCAGGCGAAGTCGAGCACCGGCACCCAGCCCCAGGCGGTGGACAGCTCGGCGCCCTCGGCGTCCAGGTAGACGTCGCCGCAGAACAGGTCGTAGCGCAGGGCGTGCACGGACGCGGTGCGGTAGTCCGTCTGCGGGGGGTCGGGGAAGCGGTTGGAGAGGGAGTAGCCGAGCTCGATCACGTACGCCATTGTCGGGGCTCGCGGCGTGTGCGGGTAACCGGGTGCCCGGCCAGGGTGCCCGACCAGGGTGCCCGGCCCGGGTGCCGGGCCCGGGGAGGCGGGCCTGATTAACCGGGTGACCCGGACGGCCGAGCGCGGGATGATGGGCGCATGCCCGAGCCCATCCGCGTACGGGGGTCGGTGGTCGTCCCCGACGCCGAGCTCGTCTGGCGCTTCTCGCGTTCCTCCGGCCCCGGTGGCCAGCACGTCAACACCTCCGACTCCAAGGTCGAGCTGCGCTTCGACGTGGCGTCCACCGGGGCGCTGCCCGAGGTGTGGCGCGAGCGCGCCCTGGAGCGGCTGGCCGGGCGGCTGGTGGACGGCCGGGTGCTGGTGGTCCAGGCTTCGGAGTTCCGCTCGCAGTGGCGCAACCGGGAGGCGGCCGCGGCCCGGCTGTCGGCGCTGCTGACCGAGGCGTGCGCGCCGCCGCCGAAGACCCGGCGGGCGACCAAGCCGAGCCGGGGGATGGTCGAGCGCCGGCTGTTCAACAAGCGGCACCGCTCCGAGGTCAAGCAGGGCCGCCGGGTGCCGCGGGGCGGCGAGTAGCCAGGCCCGCTCGGCCCGGCCCGGTTCGGCGCAGCTCAGCCCAGGGTGCGGTAGCCGCCGCGGAAGTAGAGCAGCGGACGGCCGCCGGGGTCGGGCACCACGGCCTCCAGCACGCGGCCGAGCAGCAGGGTGTGGTCGCCCGCGGGTATCCGCTGTTCGGTGCGGCACTCGACGGTGGCCAGCGCGCCCTCGACCAGCGGGGCGCCGGTGCGCGGGCCGCGGTGGTGCGCGGTGTCCGCGAACAGCAGCCGGTCGCTGAGCCGGCCCTTCATGGCGAAGCGCGAGCCGAGCGTCTTCTGTCCCTCGGTCAGCACCGAGACCGCCCAGGTGTCGACCCGGGAGAGCACCTCGTCCATCCGGGAGTCCTCGCGGACCGAGATCAGCACCAGCGGCGGCTCCAGCGACACGGAGAGGAAGGACGTCGCGGTCATGCCGATGTCCTCGCCGTCCTCCGGGTCGTGGACGGTCACCAGGCTCACGCCGGCGGCGAGCTGGGAGAGTGCTGCCCGGAACTCGTCGGGCGTGGCGTGGGGGGCAGCTTCGGGCTGCGGGGACGGGTACACGTACCGCACGGTAGTCGTCACCCGCGGGAAACGGCATCGGGCCTTGGTCGTAGGACCGGCGGCGCGCCCGCGGGGTCGCGGTCGCCGGTCGGACTCACCCGCAGGAGTGAAGCGGACGGACCGGCGGGTGCAGCCGGCTTCAGCTCGCGGCCGGTGCGGTCGACCAGGAGAAAAGGTCCGGATGGAACTTTGTGTCCCGTTATGGGGCGGATGAACTGATTACGGGCGCATTAGTGTCGTGTGATTTAAGTCACAAGTGGCGCCCTATTGCTGACCGAGCGTGCCGAACGCTGTGCTCCCTGTGATTCAGTTCTTCTGGCAATCGGACGATAACCAATCAAGAACTATCCGAAGCAGCCGGGGAGCCCCCGCATGGAAGCCGAGTCGGAGCCGTACGTCCGTCTCGCGACCCTCCGCACCTTGCACCGGGTCGTGGCGGACCTCAACGCTGCCCGCAGCCTGGCGGGCACGCTGCAGGCCGTCGTCGAGGGCGCGGTGCACGGGCTCGGCTTCGACGCCGCCGCGGTCAGCCTGGTCCGCCCGGACGGCGACCTCGTGGTGGCGGCCGTCTGGGAGCTGGAGGAGAGCCCGATGGGCGGCCCCTCCGTGCTGCTCGGCCAGGTCGGCTCCCGGGAGTCCTGGGACCGGCTGCTCGGCGTCAGCGACCACTGGGGCACCCTGCGCTTCCTGCCGTTCGACCGCGGCTGGGCCGTCGCCAGCGACATCCCGCGCTGGATCGGGGACGGCCCGCTGCCGGTGTACGCCAACGACTGGCACCCCGCCGACGGGCTGCTCGCCCCGATGTACAGCGCCGGCGGCGACCTGCTCGGGGTGCTCTCGGTGGACCGCCCACGCAGCGGCAAGCGCCCCGGCGCATGGACCCGCGAGGCGCTGGAGATGTTCTCGCTGCAGGCCTCGATCGCGATCGGCAACGCCCGGCTGCGGGCCGAGATGCAACGCGCGCTGGCCCGCCTGGAGAAGGAGCAGCAGGCGCTGCGGGCCAGCGAGGAGAGCTTCCGCCAGGCGTTCGAGTACGCGCCCAGCGGGATGGCCATCACCGAGCTGCACGGCGCCGGGCGCGGCCAGCTGACCAGGGTCAACGACGCGCTCTGCCGGCTGCTCGGCCGCCCCCGCGCGGTGCTGCGCCAGCAGAGCTTCGCCGACCTCGTCCACCCCGAGGACCGGGCCCTGCTGGAGCGCACCAGCGCCGAGAGCGGCCGGGCGGAGCTGCGGCTGTCCCGGCGGGACGGCGGCTACCAGTGGGTCTGCCTGCGCAACTCGATCGTGGCGGACGCGGCCGAGGGGCCCAGCTTCCTGCTCACCCACGTCGAGGACATCGAGGACCGCAAGCGGCACGAGTTCCAGCTCGCCCACCGGGCCAGCCACGACGCGCTCACCGGCCTGCCCAACGGCGCCGAGCTCAAGGCCCGGCTGGCCCGCCGGCTCTGCGCCCAGCCGCAGCCGGTCGGCGCCGCGCCCGGCCCCGCCGAGGCGGCCTACTCGCCGTCGTACGGCTACCCGGCCGACTCCTACAGCTCCTACAGCGCCCACGCGGCCCACGACGGGCTGGAGGGCGCGGACCCGTACGCCGGGGCGGTGCACGGCTACGGGCTGCCCGAGGGCGTCCCGCCGCCCGGCCTCGGCCAGGGCTACGGGGAGCACGTGCACGCGGTCGTCCCGGCCGACCACGGGCCGGGCGGCGACGCCTGGTCCGCCCCGTTCCGCTCCGGCGGCGCGGCCGCGGTGGACAAGGGGCTCGCGGTGCTCTTCTGCGACCTCGACGGCTTCAAGTCGATCAATGACCGGTTCGGCCACAACGCGGGCGACGCGGTGCTGGTCGAGGTCGCCCGGCGGCTGAGCCAGGCCGTCCGGGACGGCGACACGGTGGCCAGGCTCGGCGGCGACGAGTTCGTGGTGCTGGCCGACGGCATCGGCCGCGAGGAGGCCAAGGACCTCGCCCACCGGCTGCGCAACGCGATCATCCCGCCGATGCGGATCGACGGCCGGGCGATGCGCGTGGGAGTGAGCCTCGGGATCGGCTGGGCGGGCTGCGGGATGAGCATCGAGGAGGTGCTGCAGACCGCCGACGAGCGGATGTACGACGAGAAGCGCGCCCGCGGCGGGGCGGTGCGCGGGGCGCGCGGAGAGCGCTCGCACCGGCGCGCGGGCTGAGACCGGACGCGGGCGGACGACACGGCCCCGGCGCCCCCGACACCGCAGGTGGGTTCCCGGTTACCCGCGAGTTGTCAAGGGTTCTTTTCCTGCTGTCACGTGCGGCAGGTAGGGTGCCCGGTACGACAGCGTCCATGATCTGCGCCGCCCGCAGCCCGGCGGCGCGCACCGGATGGGGGAACAGACCACCGTGACGACCGCCGGCAGCAACGGAGTGCCCGAGGGCCAGGGGGGCGGTGCCCCGCAGGACGACGACCCGTTCGGCTACCTCTACCGCCCGGCCGACGGCTCCACCGGGCAGCCGGCCGAGCCGCAGCAGGGTGTTCCCCGCACGTCCTACAACCGGCCGATGGAGGTCGGGCGCGCCCAGTACGGCTACGGCTACCCGCCGCGGCAGCAGCAGCCGTACGGCCAGCAGGGCATGCCGCAGCAGGGGTACCCGGGCGGTCAGCCGCAGGCCCCGTACGGTCAGCCCGGCGTGCCGCAGCAGGCCGAGTACGGCGGCGCGCCCACCCAGCAGAACCGCTACGCCGAGCACTCCCGGCCGCAGCCGGGGGACGAGCGGCCGAGCAGCGGCCGGAGCAAGGGCGCGGTGATCGGCGCGGTCGCCGTGGTCGCGGCCATCGCGATCGGCGCCGGGATAGCGCTCTCCACGGGCGGCGACCCGGACGGCGGCGACAAGAACGCCAAGGGCGGCGCCGCCACCACCGCCGCGCCCGGCCCCGCCACCCCGGGGTCGACCGCCTCGACCGCCGGCGGCGGCCCCTCGGCGAGCGCCACCCCGATCACCGGCCCGTCGACCGTGGACGCGAGCCAGCTGCAGGCGCAGAACGCGCCCTCCGGCAACACCGTCAAGGGCGCCAAGTCGGCCGACGGCAGCTACCTGACCCTCCAGCCGGGCGGCTCGGTGACGTGGAGCGGTGAGATCGCCACGGCCGGGACGTACAAGCTGACGGTGCACTACAACTACTCGGGCGGCGACCTCAAGGGCACGGCCGCGGTGAACGGCAAGGACTGGCCGAGCGGGGTGACCTACAAGATCTACGGTCCCGCTCCCAAGGACCAGGCGTCGGCCTGGTACACCACCTGGATACTGCCGCAGTTCCAGGCCGGCCAGAACTCGGTGACCTTCACGGGGCCCGCCGGGGCGTCGATCCTGATCGACCAGATCACCATCGAACCGGGCGGCTGAGCCCGACCGCCCTCCGGACGCACCACGGCCGCCCTCCCCGCAGCGGGGAGGGCGGCCGTCGGCTTTGTCCGGGCGCCTCCTTCAGGCAGTTCGCCCGGGAGGCCTCGGTCAGGCCGGCTTCACGGTGGAGAACCGGTCGGCGCCCACGACCCAGCGGCCGCGGCGCATGACGGCGACCAGCTCGAAGCTCTCGGAGTCGACCACCACGAGGTCGGCGAGCTTGCCGGTCTCCAGCGAGCCGATGCGGTCGTCGAGGCCGAGCAGCCGGGCCGGGGTGGCGGACAGCGACTCGACGGTCTGGTTCAGGGTCAGGCCGTTGACCGTCACCGAGCGCCGGAACGCGACGTCCAGGGTGAGGGTGGAGCCGGCGATCGCGCCGCCCTCGACCAGCCGGGCCACGCCGTCCCTGACCCGGACCTGGAGGGGGCCGAGGGGGTAGAGGCCGTCGCCCATGCCGGCGGCGCCCATGGCGTCGGTGATCAGGGCGACGCGGTGGGGGCCGGCGGTGCGGTGGGCGAGGTCGAGGACGGAGGGGTGCAGGTGCACGCCGTCGTTGATCAGCTCGACGGTGACCCGCTCGTCCTCCAGCAGGGCGACGATCGGGCCGGGGGCGCGGTGGGCGATGGCGGGCATGGCGTTGAAGAGGTGGGTGGCGACGGTGGCGCCGGCGTCGATGGCCTGCAGGGTGGTGGCGTAGTCGGAGTCGGTGTGGCCGACGGCGGC